>NZ_JBFTNJ010000003.1:0-154036 GCF_056397425.1 Arthrobacter sp. 05N33_2 | reverse complement strand
CATCAGCACCACCCCGGCCACACCCAGGGCCCATGTCCGGTACGCCACGATGCCGAGCACGCACGCCAGGAGCAGGATCGTCACCGCCATGCCGACGAACAATGCGGCCTTGTCGTTGGTGCCGAACGTTTCAACGGCGAAGTTCTTCATCCACAGCGGCGTGAAGTCGATGAACGTCGAGCCCAGCGCAATCAGGGGCGTCGCCCGTGTGGTGAAGAACGCCCCGATCAGTTCCGCGACGGACAGGACGACGGCGGCCGCAGCCACTCCGGCCACCGCGGCCAGGGCTGTGGCGCCGCGGGACCGCTTGCTGGGCTTCATGCTGGGTTTGTTCATACATGCCATTCGTAGCCGCGCGCCCCGCGGATTGTTCGGCGCCGGGCCTGGTTCCGGGCGTGTGCGCATGCCCTCCTGCCGGACCGTGGCGTGGGCATGCCCGCGGTCCCCGGGACATGTCCAGTCTTGGGACCCGGGCATGGGCATGTTCTCCGGCACCACGGGACATGTCCAGTCCTGGGACCCGGGCATGGGCATGGTGGCATTATGCCCAGTGGCCGCGGCCGGGGCAGGACATGTCCCCCGGATTGCCCGGCGCCCGTCGGAGCCGCGCTGCGGACTCAGATGCAGTCCCGCGGCTGGTGCCTGGGTCTGTGACAGGCGGCCGGGGACATGTCCGGCCGTAACTTGGCGCGTGCAACATGCTCCCCGGACCCAGTAGGACATGTCCAGCCTTGGCACCCCGGCAGGGGCATGCTCTCCGGCACCACGGGACATGTCCAGCCTCGGGAGCCAGGCATGGGCATGGTGGCACTATGCCCAGTGGCCGCGGCCGGGACTGGGCATGTCCCGCGGGTTGCCCCCGGTCCCCGGCGCTGCTGAGCTCAGGATTGCCTGGTGCCCGGGACTGCCGGACTCAGGATTGCCGCCCTGCGCCGGGAGCGCCGCGCTCAGGATTGCCCGGCGCCCGCGAGGCGCCGCCGCGAAAATTGAGCATGTCCGGCGGCCGACACAGCTTAGGAGCCTGCGGGGTGCACCACGTACCCTTGGAGACTGTGAAGGTACTTGTCATCGGCCCCGGCGGCCGCGAACACGCCATTGTCCGATCCTTGCTTGCAGACCCGAACGTTTCTGAGGTCCACGCGGCCCCGGGCAACGCCGGCATCAGCGCGCTGGTCCCCACATATGCGATCGACGCGAACGATCCCGACGCCGTCGCGGCGTTGGCCCTCAAGCTCACCGTTGACCTGGTGGTGGTCGGTCCGGAGGCGCCCCTCGCCGCCGGCGTGTCCGACGCCGTCCGCGCCGCCGGCGTCCCGGTCTTCGGCCCCAGCAAGGCCGCGGCCCAGCTGGAAGCGTCCAAGRCATTCGCCAAGGAAGTCATGGCCGAGGCCGGCGTGCCCACCGCAATGGCCCGCGTTGCCTCCAACGCCGGGGAAGCCGCCGACGCCCTCGATACCTTCGGCGCCCCGTACGTCGTCAAGGACGACGGGCTCGCGGCCGGCAAGGGCGTCGTGGTCACCTCCAACCGGGACGAGGCCCTCGCGCATGCCCAGACCTGCTTCGACGCGGGCGGCACCGTGGTGATCGAGGAGTTCCTGGACGGACCCGAGGTCTCCGTGTTCGTCCTTTGCGACGGCACCAACACCGTGGCCCTGTCCCCGGCGCAGGACTTCAAGCGCATCTTCGACAACGACGAGGGCCCCAACACCGGCGGCATGGGCGCGTACACACCGCTGGAGTGGGCCCCCGAAGGCCTCGTACAGGAAGTGATCGACCGCGTCGCCCAGCCCACGGTCAACCAGATGGCGCACCGCGGCACCCCGTTTGTCGGCGTCCTCTTCGTCGGCCTCGCCCTGACCTCGCGCGGCACGCGGGTCATCGAATTCAACGTCCGGTTCGGCGATCCCGAAACCCAGGCCGTCCTCGCCCGGCTCAAGACGCCCCTCGGCGGGCTGCTCATGGCAGCGGCCAAGGGCGAGCTGGACAAGGTGCGGCCGCTGCGCTGGTCCAAGGACACGGCCGTCGCCGTCGTCGTGGCCGCCGAAAACTACCCCGACACCCCGCGGACGGGCGACCGCATCCGGGGCCTGAAGAAGGTCGACGCCCTGGACGGCGTCCACGTGATCCACGCCGGGACCAAGCTCGACGGCGAAGGCAAGGTCGTCTCCGCCGGCGGCCGCGTCCTGGCCGTGGTGGCGCTGGGCACGGACCTCGTGGAGGCCCGGGAGCGGGCGTACGACGGCGTCGAGCTCGTCCAGCTGGACGGCAGCCAGTTCCGCACCGACATCGGCGGCAAGGCCGCCCGCGGCCAGATCCGGGTAGCCGGGCCGGGAACCGCGGCCGCGTCGAAAGCGAAGGCATGAACGTGACCGAATCCGCAGCGCCGACGCCCGGCACCCAGCCCGAGACCACGCCTGAGACCACGCCTGAGACCCCGCCTGAGACCCGGCCCAAGGGCGGGCTCGACACCGCCACGCAGGACCTGCCCGGCTGGCGGCACGTCTACTCCGGCAAGGTCCGCGACCTCTACGTCCCCGCGGATCCGGCCGTCGCGGAACGCTTCGGCCAGGATTGTGTCCTAGTGGTGGCCAGCGACCGGATCAGTGCGTTCGACCACGTACTGGCCAGCGAGATCCCGGACAAGGGCCGCATCCTGACCCAGCTGAGCCTGTGGTGGTTCGACCAGCTCGGCGTCGCGCACCACGTCCTCGCCTCCACGGCCGACGACGGTGTCCCCGCCGCCGTCGAGGGCCGGGCAATGATCTGCAAGAAGCTGGACATGTTCCCGGTCGAATGCATCGCGCGCGGCTACCTCACCGGCACCGGGCTCGCGGAGTACCGCGCGTCGGGCACAGTGTGCAGCATCCCGCTGCCCGCCGGCCTGGTTGACGGGTCACGGCTGCAGGAGGCGATCTTCACGCCGTCGGCCAAGGCCGAGGTGGGCGAGCACGACGAGAACATCACTTATGACGCCGTCGTCGGCCTCGTGGGTGCGGACGTCGCGGCGGACCTGAGCAGGCTGACCCTGGAGATCTATACCAAGGCCGAGGAAATCGCGCGCGGCCGCGGCATCATCCTGGCGGACACCAAGGTGGAGTTCGGCCTCGACGCGGCGACCGGCGTCATCACGCTCGGCGACGAGGTGCTGACCCCGGATTCCTCACGGTTTTGGGATGCGGCCACGTACCGGCCCGGCCAGGCGCAGCCGTCCTATGACAAGCAGTATGTGCGCGACTGGCTGACCTCGCCGGAGTCGGGCTGGGACAAGGCCTCGGACACGCCCCCGCCCGTCCTTCCGGCCGACGTTGTGGCGCGCACCCGCAGCCGCTACGTGGAGGCCTACGAGAAGCTCACCGGCCGGACGTTCGCCTAGCCGGGCCGTTCGCCCAGCCCGGTCCGGCCGGGGCTAGGCTTCCGCGGAAGCGGCCTCGGCCCGGCGCTGGGCGAGCTTGATCTCGAGCACGGCGTCCAGCGCCTGCTGGACCCGGTCCGAGGCGCCCGCCGCGCTGAACTCCTTCTGGGCTTCCTCGAGGTACACCAGCGCCTCCGCGGCCTCCCCGGCAGCCTTGAGCGCCTTCCCCAGCAGCAGGGAGACCTCGCCGGCCGTGTGCCGGGCCAGAGCCTCCCGCTCGGCATGGATCTCGCGCAGCTTCTGGACGGCGGCCACGATGTCGCCCGTGAGGTAGAGCCAGCGGGCCCGGATGAAGGCGACCTCCAGTTGGTCGGTCTTGTTGCCGCCGACAATCGACAGGGCCAGTTCGGCGCGCTCGATCGATGAGAGCGTCTCGGGTTCGACTATTCCCGAGGAGAGGCGGACGGCGGCGGAGGCCTTGTTGAACCGGGCCCACAGGTCGATGTCGTTGGCCGGGGAGAGCAGCCGGCCGGCCCGCTCGTGGTACTTGATCCCCTCGGGATAGTCGTGGCGCATGAAGGCCACGTTGCCGATCACCCAGGCCACCTCGCCGGCGAGCTGGGACATCGAGTGGTCGTCCATCTGGTCGTTCATGGCCTGGCAGTACTCCCAGGCCTCATCGAGCCGGCCGCTCTCGGCCAGGGCACCAATCAGGGCGCGGAGGGCGCCGATGATCATGGTGGAGCCTTTGGGCAGCTGTGCGCAGAGCCGCACCGCTTCCTGCGCATGCTCGACGGCGGCGGTCAGCTGCCCCTGGCCCTGCGAGGCTGCGGCGAGCATCTGCTGGGCCCGGACGCCGAGCCCGGCAGACTCCGCGGCCATCGGGTGCTCCAGGAGATTCTGGACCACGTCCTTGCACTCCTGCCAGAGGCCCTGCTTGATCAGGCACTCGGCCTGCATATAGGTCATGTTCCACCACGCGCTGGTGTTCTTGGCCTCCAGGGCGATCTTGGCGGCGGCGGCGGCGTGGGTCGCGGCCACGGGGTAGTCCCGGAGGTCCCAGGCCTGCCGGGCATACAATCCCGCGAGCACGTATTCGGCGTCGCTGACGGACACCGGCTGGCTCCAGGCCTCAAGCGCCTTGGGGGCCAGTTCAAGCCGGCGGGCAAGCTCCTCGATGACATCGGCGGTCGGCTCGCGGCGTCCGGTTTCCAGCAGAGAAATGTAGCTGGGGGAGTACAGGTCACGGCCCAACTCCGCCTGCGTCAGGCCCCGTTCGAGCCGTTCCGCGCGGAGCTTCTCCCCAAATCCGTTCCCCACGGATACCTCCTAATTCCGGACATTCTTTGTACTAAATGCTTGACAGTCTCTGTAGAAACCATTTTACAATGTGTGTCAACAAGGGTAGTGCTGACTTGGTTAAGGAACCCCAACCCATATTGAGGAAACCTATGTTGAAGAAGATTGCAGCCGGCGCCGTTTTGGCGGGCGCACTGGCATTCTCCGCCGCGGCCCCGGCCGTGCTGTCCGCTGCTTCACTTACCGATGTCTCAGACGTTGCCGCCGTCGGCAACTGGCCCGATCCCATGCGCACCGCCCAGGCGGTGGGCAACTGGCCCGACCCCATGACCCACTCGCTGAACGTCGGCAACTGGCCCGACCCGATGTAACAAGCCCGATGTAACAAGCCCGACACGGCAGGCCCGGCGCAGCAACGGCCGGCTGCCTGCGGCACGGATATCCGGCGCAGCCCCGGGAGATTTCCTCCCGGGGCTGCGTTGTGTCCGGGGGCAGGGGCCGGGCCCTGGGCCGGGACGATCGCCGGTGCCGGTGTCATGAAATCGTGCCGGACCTACCACCGGACATGCAAAAGAGGACCCTCCGTGTGGAGGGCCCTCTTTGTGTTTGGTCGAGGTCCTTGCACGTTACTCCAAGCATGGTTGCCACAAAATCGACCAGCTCAATACGATCGCTGCTGCACTCGAGCGTATGGATRCTGTCTACACCAAGCCGCGCCCGCCGCAAGCTATTCCGAAGACGCAGCGCTACCGGATCGCAGATCGCTTCAGTTCGGATGAACTCGCCCGGCTCGTTGATCGATACAAAGCCGGCGAGATGAGCACCTCGCTGGCTCGCGAATGTGGCATCGCTAAGTCAACCTTTCTGCGACTGCTCGCTGAGCATGGCGTCGAGGCCAGACCTCGTGGCCTGACGCCAGCCAAAGAGAAAGAGGTCCGTCGACTCCGCAAGCAGGGCATGATCATCCGCGACATCGCTAAGCGTGTTGGTTGCAGCTACGACACGGCGAGGAAGTTCTTGCTCGTGGATGTACTTCTTGACTCAAAGTAGTGGCAGGGGACTCACGTCTAAGCTGCGGGCTCCGCTACTCTTGCTGTCTTCCCGGGAAGCCGCAAGACCTTCCATCCATGGGCCTCGAGACTTTCTATCGACTTTTCGATTTCAGCCTCAGACTTGCCCAGGGACTTTTCAACCGCCGCAACGGCTAGTAGGTGGGTAGGGCGGGTCATGGCAACGTAGCACTCATGTAGCCGTTTTTTATCACCATTTGAGGTCTTGATCGTAGCGCTGGCTTTTTTGCCTGTGAGCCACGGCAGAAGCTTCTCTACGAACCGAGCTCTGTTGAACGTGTCGAGAACAAGCGTTGCCCCGTGGGTCTCCCCCTTGGCTGCGTGAATCGAACTGACTTCAATCAGAACGTCTAGTGCACCGTCGGTGCTGTGTATGTAGGAGTTCGCCGGTCTAGTCTTCTCAGCTTTCGGTCTGGGTGATTGCAGTTCGATTTGTGATGGATCGAAGAAAACAGAAGCGTTGGGCGTGGACCCAAGTGCGGTTGCAAGGGGCATCACTAGCGCAAGAGACTGCTGACCAAAATCGTTCATCTCACGGAAAGTCGGCTGGGTACCTGGCGCCAGGATCACTCCTAGGCCCTCACGGAACTCAGAAACGTCCGCGTCGACAGACTCCAATAGGTCCATCAGTTGTCTAAACTTTCGCGGTTTGATTGACGCCCGGTCACGGTAGCTCAGTCCACTGTTGACGAACCTCAAGAGTCCTTCGGCTACATGTTCCAAACCAGCAGACAGCCCACTGGTCTCTTCGACCAGCCCTCGAGCATGGACTACGTATTCCGTGAAGGTCCTGCTCGCATGAGTTGCTCCGGCAGAACGAGGCGCGTATGTGGGCAGATAGTGTCTAAGGACCTTCGGGAAGTGGCTGGGGTTATCGGCCTCGTCCTTAGGTAGAAAGTGCCTCGCTCCTACGGCCGAGATCTTGGCAGTACGAACGATGTGAGCGGGGGTTACGTCAGCAACGACCTGGGCGAAAGTAGGGAGCACCATGTCAATGGCGTCGGCATGAAAGACTATGAACGCGTGTTGCATTGTGGACGTGGTGGTGCCCCGTTCGATGCCACGCAGTCCGTCTGGTTGAACTGAATGGACAGCCAACGGAGAGGCGAGTCGGGCGATACTTTCATCGAATCGAAAGCTGTTAGCGATGGACAAATGATCAGCCCGAGGAAAGCCATTCTGATTGTCTGATCCGTAGATGGCCTGATTAGGGTCGCCGATTCGCTCGACGCTAATGTCGACTTGGTCTTGAGGAAAAATTCGTGCCAACAGTTTGGCTTGTTCGGTGGTTGTATCCTGCATCTCATCAATCATGATGAAAGGGAATCGATGTCTAAGCGCGGCAGCGATTTCTGGATGCAAGTCCAGGTATCTRTTAGCGAAGACAAATATTTCGTCATGGCGGAGATACCCAAGTTTGATTGATTCTCGTACAGCGTGTGCTGCCGAGCGGTACGACTCCGTTCCTGCAGATGCAACTCCGAGGAGACTCTCGCCGAATGGCTTATCCAAGTCGGCCTCCGTAAGCCGAATCGCTTCCAAGGAAGTGCGCTTTCGCAGCAAAAATGCACTCAAACCGAAAAGTTTTTGCCCCAAGAATTGTTTGCGTACGTTGAGGGCGATATCGTCATCAATTGCCCTTGGTTCAATCCCTTCCGATAGCAGGTAGGGAGTCGTAAGAAACTTATTGACAAATGCGTGGATGGTCCCAATGTAGTGTGGGCGACCATCGGTAGGTAGCTTCTCCCCAAGTGATTCAAAGCGCTTGGCAACTTCGTTCTTGGCGACGTTCGTGTGAGAAAGCATGAGCATTCCCCTGGTTTTTGAATTCCAGGTTCGAGAAAGGAGCAGGATCTTTGCGACAACCAGTGTTGTCTTCCCGCTTCCTGGGCATGCGCTAACGTCGAATGACGACAAATCTGCTAGAAACTGCCGGCGCTCGACATCGAGTTCTTTGATGTTCATGGCGCTAACGACGCTGGCGATCTGATCTTCCGCTGTCCATGACGGACTGAGAACGTCACGAGTCCATACGGGAAGTTCAGTCATCGCCAAAGCTCGTTGCGTATTTGATGGCATCCTTCAAATAGTTTGGCAAGACTGCTGCCAAGTCACCTGGCCGTCCAACAAACTCTTCTTCTAGGATCTGAGCCAAATACTGCGCCGAAACTGCCTTTGAAGCCTTTTCTATCACGTACTCTTTGTACACATGGACGGCGAGCATCTCGTTGCTGTACGCAGCTTCAAGCTTTTCAAACTCAGTGGTTGCGTCATCGACTACTTCTTCGAATACAGCAGTTACTTGATCTGCCTTATGGATCCGATCGTCCGCCTGAGCTAGCTTCGCAGCCACAAACACTTGCTTGGCTAGCCCCGCTAGAGCCAAGTCGTATTCAAAAGTCCAATAATCGGCGTGAAACGTTTTCACGTATTGACCGTCATCAGCTGTCAACCTCTTGACGATCGCCGCTCGGCCCTTCTCATATTCGCCATCATCCGGAGTGTCAGGATCGCTTAGGAACTTTGGGTCATCTTCAATTCGCCACTTTCTCTTCTTGTTACTCCATTTCTCATCATCTTCATCTTTGACGTATCCGAGAATCTCCGGCGCCTCATTCGGCATTATGTCGCGATCCGAAATTGATGCGATCGGAATCTTTACCTGTTGCTCCTCGTTGCTACCTGTTGTCGTCTCCGGATGCTGCCGCTGAAAGATGCGAGAATACCGTCGCAATCCTGTAGACCCAACGTTTACGATTGATACTCCAAACTTCGTTAGATCACGTTCGATAAGTCGGGATATAGTTGGCAGCAGCAGCTCCTCCGCATCACCTTCAACAATAATGACACCTTGTGCGAAGAAAAGATTTGACTTGGTGGCGTCTAAGAATCGACCAAGGAAACGATAATCCGACTTTGAAAGCATAGTTCTCTCCATGGACAAGGAGAATGCTTGGTTGCYATTGATGAGAATGATATTCTCAACCTTCACCTTTGACGCCAGAACAGGGCTATGTGTTGATATGATCACTTGAATTGGCGGCTGGCCATCCTTGGGAGTTGCCTTACCTGCCAGGAAGCTCATGAGCTGCAGCTGACGCTGGGGATGGAGGTGCGCCTCAGGTTCTTCAACGAGTAGCAGCGGTAAACCTTCGCGCTCTTTGGAGATCAGGAGTAGCTCACATGCCATGTAGAGCAGGTTGTTAGATCCTAACCCGTAGCGTCCGTACGCCGATTGAGACGGTGTATCGAACAGATTGAGTTCGAGCCGTTCCAAGATTTGCTTGAGTCGCGTGGTGTCGTCGGGTCCGCTCACGAAGTTGATTTCGGCAGCTAGGTCGTCACCCACCAGGCTCAAGTTCGAAAGGTAGTCGTCATTGATACTCTTTGTCGCCGACGTTACGCCACTGTGCCGGTTGACTAGATGTCGGATGTATTCAGAAAGGCCCGCCAAGCTCAGAGCTTCGACTTCGGGAATGTCTCCAGGAAGTACTCCTGGATCCAGTGCGGTACCGCTTGTGATGTCTGGGAATTTGGTGAGGACTTGTGATAAGCGAGAGTTCCGGCCTGACGACATTTCACGTTCTGCATCACGCAGGGGCCGGAGATAGGCGCAAGCCAGGAGGTGTTTCGTCAGTGAGTCGATGCTCGGACCCTGGCCATCAAGCCCAGACTTCAGCGTTATATCATTCCATCGACGTGAACCTGAACTCGACTTCTTGGCGCACTTCCACTGGATATAAAGAACAAGCTCACCATCTTCCTTTGGCGTCAGGTACTCAAGGAAAGCAGAATGATCGGCTTTTGAAAGCCCGGAAAATGTGCATGTCAGTGTGATTTCATCAGAAATCTTGCCAGTCTTCGAAACATGAAAGTCTTCCGGCTGAACAGAAATGAACTCCTGATCCTTTGTTGTCAGGACGTATCGGATCGCATCGATAATTGCGGATTTACCACTATCATTCGGACCAGCTAGGGCGACGACGCCAGGCTGAAAGTCGACTATCATTCCGTTCGGGCCAAATTGTCTGAAATTTTCGATCTTAAGTTGTGACAAATACACGCTGTTCTAATCCCCCAATATTTCGTTGATGATTGCCGGTCGGCCTACCTGGTCTCAGTCCAAGGAAGTTACGACCGAAAGTCCCATGTTGCGTACTACTACCCGTCGTTAGACGTCAAGCCGAAGAATCGCTCAAAGAAGGTGCCTAGCTTCTCAAGCACTCGCTGCTTCTTCTCACCATGACCGTCCTTAGCCGAAAATCGCGACACAGGAGGGAGTACTTTTGTTATCGCCGTTCCGGTCGTCTGGATACTTCCGTCTCGAAACGCCGTTTCGACGAATACACGGGTCTCGTCTGGGCGCAGTCCCTCGGACTCGATGATGGCATCGAGCTCGGTTTCTCGGCGTCCAGCGATGAACACGTTGATCTCGACCTGCTTGATTAGCTCGATCTCAAAGACGACGTCATCATTGATCGACTCTTTGTCCGAGACCTTGCCACGGCGGAACTCGGCATAGAGGTCGAGATAGACGCTGCGGTAGTCCTGACCTTGTCGATCCGTCAGAATCTCTTGGCCGGCAAAGTCATCAAAGGACGTCAGGATGTTCTGGAGCCGAAGGATGGTGCCGAAGAGGGCGATAAACGCCTTCTGTGCCGCCTCTCCAACTATCGGCGTATCAAGCGGGAAGTTATCCAATAGCTCAGTGACCTTGTCGGCGTACTGGTCGTAGTACTCGCCGTATGGCTTGAGGATCACGATGCCCTGGGCATTCTTGTTACCAAAGAGCGCGATGGCGTCGTTGGTCTCTTCCTCGAGATCGCGGAAGGTGATGATGTTGCCGTAGGTCTTGACCGAGTTGAGGATGCGGTTTGTTCGCGAATAGGCCTGGATGAGACCATGCGCCCGCAGATTCTTGTCCACGAACAGCGTGTTTAGCGTCGTGGCGTCGAACCCGGTGAGGAACATGTTGACGACGATGACGACGTCGATCTCGCGCTGCTTGAGGCGCAGCGAGAGGTCCTTGTAGTAGTTCTGGAACTTGTCAGCGGACGTGTCAAAGCTAGTGCCGAACATGTCGTTGTAATCCTGGATTGCATCCTCCAGGAAGTCGCGTGACGATGCATCGAGTGCGGTTGTTTCGAAGCCCTCCTCGTCGAGTGCACCGTCTTCCACTGCTTCGTTCGCTGCGTAAGAGAAGATCAGGCCAACCTTTAGCTGACGGGCCGGCGGGAGGTCACGTTGCTGCATGAAGAACTGATTGTAGTAGCGCTTGGCGGCTTCAATCGAGGCGGTCGCAAATAGTGCATTGAAACCATGCACGCGCTTGCCAGCGAGCGAGTAGTGCTGAGCGCGCTTAGTTTTCTGGTCGAAGTGCTCAAGTATGTATGCGGTGACCTGCCGCAGCCGCTCGGGTGCGAGCAGGGCCTGTTCTGTGTCGATGGCGGACACCTGTTTGTCCGTGAGACCTTCCGGGAGCTTGATGGTGTTGACGTAGTCGATACGGAACGGCAGAACATTCTTATCGGTGATCGCGTCAACGATCGTGTAGGTGTGCAACTTGTCGCCAAAAGCCTGCTCGGTAGTCTTTAGTTGCGGGTTGCCGCCGCTGCCGGCATTTGCGGCGAAGATTGGCGTACCAGTAAAACCAAAGAGGTTGTATCGCTTGAACGCCTTCGTAATCGCGGTATGCATGTCACCGAACTGTGAACGGTGGCATTCGTCGAAGATGATCACAACATGACCGGAGTAGATCTCGTGGCCCGTGTTCGCCTTGATGAACGTCGCAAGTTTCTGGATCGTTGTGATGATGATCTTTGCCTGCGGGTTCTCGAGCTGCTTCTTGAGCACTGACGTCGAGGTGTTCGAGTTGGCGGCGCCCTTCTCGAACCGGTCGTACTCGCGCATCGTCTGATAGTCCAGGTCCTTGCGGTCCACGACGAACAGCACCTTGTTTACGCTCGGGAGTTTAGACGCAAGCTGCGCGGTCTTGAAGCTCGTCAGCGTCTTGCCCGAGCCCGTGGTGTGCCAGACATAGCCGCCCGCGGCGACGGAGCCCAACTGCTTGTAGTTGGTCGAGATGTCGATCTTCTGCAGGATTCGCTCGGTGGCCACGATCTGGTACGGCCGCATGACCAGCAGCATCCGGTCAGCTGTTAGGACGCAGTATTTCGTGAGGATGTTCAAGAGGGTGTGCTTTGCAAAGAATGTTTTTGCAAACGCCGTCAGGTCCTGGATTGGCTTGTTCTGAGCATCAGCCCACCATGAAGTGAACTCATATGAGTTCGATGTCTTCCGCACGCGTTTCGAGCCCGCGGCATCGGCCACGTGCTGACGACGGGTCGTGTTGGAGTAGTACTTCGTCAGTGTGCCGTTGCTAATTACGAACAGCTGTACGTACTCGAACAAGCCGGACCCAGCCCAAAAACTATCGCGCTGGTAGCGGTCGATCTGGTTGAATGCTTCTCGGATATCGACACCGCGGCGCTTCAGCTCGATGTGGACCATTGGAAGACCATTGACGAGCACGGTCGCGTCGTAGCGTGTGGAACGCGCGGCACCACCTTCGCCCTGGCCGATCTCGTACTGGTTTATAACCTGTAGCCGGTTGTTGTGGATATTCGCCTTGTCGATGAGCAGAATGTTCTTTGTGGAGCCGTCATCGCGTCGCAGTAGCTGAACGTGGTCTTCCTGAAGGCGCAGGGTCTTCTCGGCAATGCCATCATTGGCACCTACGATCCGCTCCGTGAAGAAACGATCCCATTCGCTGTCGCTGAAGGTGATGCCGTTGAGTACTTCCAGCTGCGCGCGGAGGTTTGCGATCAGTTGCGGTTCGCTTGTAATCGGCAAGTACCCGTAGGCCTGGGACTGCAGGAGCTTGATGAATTCGCGCTCCAGATCGGCCTCGGATTGGTACGCCGCCTCGTTGGCGCTATCAGGCACGTATTCGGCGACGACCGTGCTCTCGCTACTAATGGCGATCGGGTCGTACTTTCGTGCTATTGCTTCGCTCATACCGCCAACTCCTTGAACATCAGAAGATGGTGGCGGTAGTGCTTGTACTGCTTACGTCGGGCAGCAAGCTCGGCAGGCAGACCGTCGCTGACGTCATTCACGAGCATGTCGAACTTGTCGAGGATGGAAACGATGCGTTCCTGCTCGTCAGGCGGCACGACAGGCATATTGACCTTCGCCAGGCTCTCGCCTGACAGACGCTTTACCTTGGCTCGCGAAACGTAGCCACTCTTCTGCGAGTGGAAAGCATCAGTCTGGAAGAAATACGATACAAACTTGGGGTTCATAGTGTGCCGAAACAAAAATGAGTCGTCGTGTATCGCAGCGCCCCCATCACCGAGCCAAGCGACGGCTTTGCCGACGTCTTCGACAGTTTCTCCCACGGAGACGATCACGACGTCTCCCGGCTGGGCATAGCGCAGTTGGGATGCCAAATCACTTCGTACATGAGAAATTGTCGACGTGGCGGACACTCCGTAATGAGTGTAAATTTCGCCGTAATGAATGCTTGGGATGCCAGCATCAACCATGTCAGCCTTCGTGAATCTACGACCCCGGACGAAGCTGCCCAGTTCACCCATAGGGATCCAGCGTACGTCATCACCGGGGTTCATTAGCGAATTAAGGTAGTGACTATACTGAAGCCTTCGTTCCTCTAGCTCCGCCTCTAATTCCGCCTCTAATTGAGTAAAGCGATCCAGAATCTTCACGATTTCTAGCTGCACTGCTAGAGGAGGAACCGCCAAACGGATTTTGGCGACATCGCGCGGATAGACGTGCGGAACGCCGCCTCCACTCTTCAATGCATGAAGATCGGCTTGAATATTTTGCATCCAGTAGAAACAGTATTTTGCGTCCAGCCTTGACGATGAGGGTTTCACCGAGAATGCATCTGAGACAAAGATCGGTATATCCCACCATGAGACGTGGCCCGCGTAAGCACCCGATCCAGCAATCGTAATCGTGCTGCCACTACGGTTGCTCTCACTGTGGAAGTATGCGGGACCCCGTCCTCCCGCAACCACTGGGACAGAACCGGGCACCACTGATTTCCGTGTGATGGAAGTGCCACGTTGTAGCGTGGCAACTTCACTCAATGCGCAAAACTCCACCCCGTCGGGACAAAGGTCAGCGATCAAGACGTCTATTCGGCTCACTACGCACTCTCCAGGTCGGCGATGATCACGTCGATTTCCGACCGGAGTTCCTGTTGTCGCGCAACGATACGAGTGATCTCGGCGTTCACCTCCGTGATGTCGACGACTTCGCGGGTGTCCTTRCCGTCAACGTAAGACGGGACGGCGAGGTTGTAGTCGTTATCGGCGATCTCTTTGTTCGTGACGAGCCGCGTGAAGTGGTCGAAATTCTCCCGCGCAGTGAAGGCGTCGAGGAGTTTCTGCTGATTGGCATCCGTGAGCTTGTTCTTGTTGCCTTCACGGACGAACTCAGTTGAGGCATCGATGAAAAGGACTGCGTTGTCCGCCTTCGATTTCTTCAGCACAATGATGCAGGTCGCGATCGTCGTACCAAAGAAGAGGTCTGACGGGAGCTGAATGACTGCATCGACGTAGTTGTTGTCGATGAGGTACTTGCGAATCTTCTGCTCGGCTCCACTGCGGTAAAGGACGCCAGGGAACTCAACGATCGCCGCCGTCCCGTTTACTGCGAGCCAGGAAAGGATGTGCATCGTAAATGCCAGGTCGGCCTTCGCCTTCGGCGCAAGCACACCGGCAGGGGCGAAGCGTGGATCGTTAATGAGGAGAGGATTGCTGTCACCATCCCACCTGATTGAGTAGGGCGGGTTGGAAACGATCGCTTCGAAGGGCTCGTCACCCCAGTGGGCAGGATCGATCAGAGTGTCGCCGTGCGCGAGGTCGAACTTCTCATAGTTGATGTCGTGCAGGAACATGTTGATCCGCGCAAGGTTGTACGTGGTCAGGTTGATTTCCTGGCCATAGAAGCCCTGGCGAACATTCTCCTTGCCGAGCACTTTGGCGAATTTCAACAGCAACGAGCCTGAGCCGCATGCCGGATCGTACACCTTGTTCACCGATGTCTTGCCGACAACCGTGAGACGGGCGAGCAACTCTGAGACCTCTTGGGGAGTGTAGTACTCACCCCCGGATTTGCCCGCAGCCGACGCATACATCTGCATGAGGTACTCGTAGGCGTCGCCGAAGGCATCGATAGTGTGATCGGCGAAATTGCCCAGCGTAAGATCACCGATGGCGTCGAGGAGCTTCACGAGCTTTTCGTTTCGCTTGGCGACGGTGTGGCCGAGCTTACTTGAGTTGACGTCGAGGTCGTCGAAGAGACCCTTTAGATCGTCCTCGGCGTCAGTGCCGACGGCTGAGCCCTCGATGTTCTTGAAGACCTTCGCAAGCGTCTCGTTTAAGTTCTCGTCGTCCTCGGCACGATTACGTACGTTGGCGAAGAGCTCGGAGGGGAGGATGTAGACACCCTTCTCTGCGACTGTCTCTTTGCGCCCGAACTCGGCTTCGGAGTCTGGAAGATCTGCGTAGTCGAAGTCTGGGTGACCGGCCTTTCGCTCGCCCTCGTTAATGTAGGCCGTGAGGTTCTCGGAGATATAGCGATAGAAGAGGATCCCGAGCACGTAGCTCTTGAAGTCCCAGCCATCGACGCTCCCGCGCAGGTCGTTGGCGATCCGCCAGATCGTCTTGTGTAGCTCCGCGCGCTGCGCTTCCTTGGTGACTCCGGCCATGGTTTTGTCTATACTCCTTGCGCCTGCGCGCTTACTTGATCCCCTGAGGCTGCGTTCTCAACTTAGCAGCGAGCACCGACAAATCTTGGCAGCGGTACACCGTGTGCGCTTCAGGTGGAGCGTCGTCGCCCGAGAGCTTTGCTCCCACCGGGCGCGACATCTGCCCTGATTTTAACCTGATTTGCTGTTTTCGTAAATCATCGACGCTATTAGACCGATACCTGCTAGACCATTTTGCACGTAATAACTTTTGTGTTTACTGTAAAAAGCTTTAGTGCTTGTTGATTTTCCTCATCCCCGGCTCATAAACATAGTCAGGCCTCGCCATGTCCGCCTCACCGGGACGTCGCAGCCCGCCTAGCGTTCATCGATCGCACTCCCCGAAGAGGCTCACCATGAGTGAGGCAGCAAATGGAGGCGCGCCATGAAGATGTGTCCGGTCCGACTTTCCGAGGTACTGTGCGATCGGCCAGACGTTTATCGGCCAGCTGACCGGTCGCGGTGCCCGCGGCTTCCGCAACTTCAACAACTGCCGGCTCAGATACTTGATCTTAACCGGCGGCCACCGACTGCGGGCGGGCCCCCGGCCACGATTAGACCTAAGGGTTAGGCAACTCAGGGGTGATCGCCGTCTCCGTCGGAGCTTCCGCTGTCACTTTCCCCGTCGGTATCTCCCTCGCCACCGCAAAGAAGCGCCCGAATGGCAAGGTTGCCTCGGATGAGTTCCATGGTGTCTCCTGCGTGCTTGACCCCGGCGGCTGCGCTCAGTCTATGTGTTTGGGCCAGTGCCAAACAATGCCGCAAGCATGGCCCAACGTGACGTCCTCCCATTTCGCCTGAACACGGTCGTGACTCGGAGCGAGGTTTTTGCCTCGGGCGTGGGCTTGGCGGATGTTCTGAGGCGGAACGTTGTCGATGCGCCAGATTTCTTCTGGGACCTCCGGCGGACTGAAGCGGACGCCGATTGAAAGCTTCCCGATTGGCACGACTGGAGTCAGCTGCACATGATGTACGGCGCCGGGTCGCCACTGATCCTGATCAGTGAGTCGATGGGTGAGCAACCAGGCAACTTCGAGGGGTACCCCACGTTGGAGCGGTGGGAAAGTAATCACAATGTCGTAGCGGTATCCGGGGACGCCATTCTCATGGTAGGCGCGGAGGTTCTCGATTGTGAGCTGGCCTTGTCCAACGTTCTGGACTTCCGGCATCGCCCCACCCGGGGTGCGGTCAGTGTACGTCTGTCGAAACTCCGTGAGTGCGGGAACCGTCGATCGGATCGTGCGCCTGCGGATGACCGTGCGGATCTGCCCCTCGGCGCTGGCGGGGTAGACGTAGTCATCCTGCGCATCGACAATCTCGTAGGTCCAGGGGGTTTTTGAGCTGACTGTAGCGACCGGAAATTGCGGGCTCTCGAGCATCTCGACCACGATGCCGGCGACGCCCGCGAGAACATCCTCGCGTTCGACTCGCCTCACATCCCGGTAGCTGTCTCTGAACTGATGGATACCCTCGGGAGGCTTCCTTCCTGGTGGAACATACACGCGGTAGGTACGTGCAAGTGCCAGCCGGCGTTCATCCGAAGTGAGGTATCGGGCCTCTCCAAGCCCCAACAACAGCGTGGCACGAAGCTTGAGAAGCTCAGAGGGCTCCAAAGCAAGTGTGGCGACCCTGCCCTGGTAAAGCTCAAGGACATATGACGAGATGTCTTTCCGGCTCTGCGCGCTGACAGCACCCTCAATGAACTGGATATCGAGCAGACGCCCGTTGCCGAGGTCTACCGCTGTCTTCGGACGGTTCGACACGTGCAGGCCATTCCTAGTACTCGCGCCAAGGAAGTCAATAATTCGTGCTTTTAGCTGGTTCTCGTTGTCAGCGTCCCTCATATGCCTCCTTTGCCGTGCATTATGCGACTCCCTTTTACCGCAGTCAAGGTCTCCGCAATGGATCGCAAGCGCTCGCCGCTGCGCGGCACGACTCCGCGACAGCGCAGCAGCAGCCCTGTGTTTCCGTCGCTCCGTCAGCTTCAGCCTTAGTTACAGGACCGCAAAGGCGGCCTCCCGCAACCTTCAGAAAGGCAAGATCATGTCCGATCTCATTCCCCGTCCGAGCGGGAAGGTGACACCCTTCAGTAGCCCAGAGGGCTTCTCACGCTCCGAAGGTAAGTCGCTCCAGCGGCGTCAGAACGCCGAAGTGGCCAATGGCCTCGTAACGGCGACGCGTGTCCAGGCCGCCGGCTTTGTCGCCGCAACAGGCATGCACCTGACCGGCATGTTGAGCCGGGAGGCGCAGTTCCAGTCCGACGGCGACCCGCGCACATCGGAGCGGCTTAACTACATCGCAGATTCCTTCGCCGAGTACGCGGCGTGGGAAGTCCGCCGGTTCCAGCGGTAGCGGGGGCCAGTCATGAAGCACGAATTTGTAAATCCGCTGAAGCCCATTGGCTACATGGAGTCCGAAGTGCTGCAGCACGAGGCTGCTGTCCGTCTCTTTATCGGGCGGGTTGCGACGCTGGTGGATGAGCTGGACTACGCAGCGAGGACAGTCAAAGATGACTCGCCAGCGACAGCGCGGCATCTGCGCCTGGTTGCGCAGCAGATGTCGGCCATGGCACTGACGGCGCTGGAAACCTGGCCGAAGGGGCCGCAGCGGTCATGACTGCCATCTACTGGATTGCCATCATGATCACCTGCGCAGCTTCCATTGCTGCCGCATACCTGGTCGTTGCTGACTATTGGCGCGGCCGGACGCCCCCTTCTCGGGATCAGATTTTCGGCATCACTGAGGATGCTCGCGAAACGGTTAGCCGCATCGATGCGGCCTATCAACAAGCCCTGCTGGACATGCGCCGCCGCCAATAGCGGCTGGCCCCTAAGTTCACCAGCTCGGCTACCCCCCGATTCAAACATGCCTCTAGAAAGGGGTTATTTGTCATGCCCGAATCCTTTACCTCAACGGAGCTGGTCGCAGCGCAAAAGCGACTCTCTGACTATGTCCTCGACCAGGCTCACAAGATTGAGCGCCGCCTTTACTTTGGGTGGGAGCCGGCCGGTGACGCGCCGGACAAGTACAAGGATCTGTGCGAAGCCTTCGCCGTCTCGCAGAAGGATGGACACCCGCTACCTGTCTCCAACGAGAACAGCAGCAGCGTGGTTTTCGGTTCACCAGACGTCAATATGGCCTACCGCTACGTTCACGATGTTGCCCACGTTGAGCAGGGTTTGAGCTTTTCGTCGCCCGATGAATTCGTGTTGGCGCGATGGCTGATGCGGCGCTTCGAACGCGCAGGCTTCAGCCGGAATGATCTCGAATGGCATCTCTTCGAAGCTGACGCAGTAGGCCAAGTCATGTTCTATGCCGTCACGAAGCAGTACGTGGGGGACCAGCTGCAGTTTGCACTCGACTGCGTGCGGCACGGCCTGAACACCGGCATTTACCTGGAGATGGAGCGCCAGCGGTGAGCGTCGATCCTGGTCCCAGGTCCTGGTTTGAGCGGGCGATTGGAGCATGCATGTCCGTCCTGCTGGCCGTTGTGGCCCTCTACTGCGCGACTCAAGTGCTGCAATCGATCCTGCCGTTTCTGATCGCCTGCGTCGGTGTCGTTGCCATCATCTGGGCGGTATGGGCAGTCATCCAATATCGCCGAAATAGGTACTAAATCCATCGCCGCAATGCGGCAACTACAGCTCTTCCAGTCGGTGTTGTGGTTTGCGCAAAAGTGGTTGAACGTTCAACATATTGAACGCATACTAAGCCTCAGGCATCGTTCAATACGTTGAACGTTGCCGCAAATCACAACACCGAAGGAAGGAGGGAATCAACTATGTCTACTAGCAACAAACGTCCTAGTCGGAGCCGCCAGGCGCGACCACGAAGGGACGGCCGGATAATCGTCAGGGGAGTCGAGCGCGATCGTCCTGACCTCCGCAAGCTGAGCCGTGTCGTCATCGCGATGGCTCAGGCTGAAGCTGAGCGGGAGGCCCAAATTCAGCACGAACAGAAAATCGTCCAGCCTACTGCAGAGGATGCGAGCGATGAATAACTCCGCGCCTATCCTTCGACAATTGGTGTGGCAGGAGATTTTCTGGCCCCGCCCGCTCGATGATGAGCAGGCCATCAACCTGCTGCGGGTATGGAGTTCGCAGAGTCACGCACCGCAAATCATTCTGGAAGCCCGATCGGATAAACAGGGCATCCGCTACATTGTCGGCACGCAGCGACGCCATGCGTCTGCTGTCCGCCGCGACATCGAACGTCTGGTCGTTGGGGCCATCGTTGTCGCCGATGATGCTGGCCGGCTACCCGCCCAGTCCGCCCGCCGGGTTTCCGTCAACACGCCTGCACAACCTCTGGAGCCTCGGCATCCGGAAGGTTCAACACGAGCTCTCTTGGCCAGCCTGACGGCGGTCCGCGGAAATGAAAGCCTGGTGGTCCAGATCATATTGGGGCCGAGGTTCATACCTCAACTGACTCCTCATGCTGTTGCCCAAGTCGATCAGGGAATCACCTCGCTTATTCTCACTGGCGTGCAGCCGGAGCGGCGTCGGGCGATCAGTCGGCGAATCGAAGAAAAGCAAGGCGACCATGGGTTCGCGACCTTCGTTCGCATAGGAGTCAGCGCGTCCGAGGAAGATCGTCGGCAAGCTCTGATCGGCGGCGTGGTCAATGCCTTCCGATCGATGGTGGCACCAGGGCTCCGCTTTCGTGTCCACTTTGATCAGACCCATAAGCTGAACAATCCTAGTCCTGAGTGGCCATGGTTCGCGGCGGGCCAGCGACTGTCCGCCGTCGAGGTGGGCATGCTTAGTGCTTGGCCGGTTGGTGAAGGAAAGACTGCCTACCCGGGGCAGCCGCCAGCACATCCACGGCAGATCCGGCCTTCCTTCGCCGCGTCGGACGCAGACCGCATTGTGGGTAGGGCGACGGCCCCCGGTGCCAGCGATGCCCGGCTGGGCCTATCACCAGAGGATAGTTGCCATCATCTGTGGACGATGGGACCGACCGGTGTGGGCAAGAGTTCCATGCTCCTTTCGCTCATCATCGGTGACATGGAAGCTGGGCGCAGTTGTGTCGTCGTCGAGCCCAAGGATCTGATTCGCGATGTACTAAAGCACGTTCCTCTGGAACGTCAGGCTGATGTCATCGTGCTGGATCCGCTGGATGACGTGCCTGTGGGGATCAATCCACTTGATGGTCACGGGAGGAGTCCGGCTCTCATCGCTGATCAGCTGTTCGGTACGTTCCACGCGCTCTACGGCGACCAGCTCGGGCCCCGAAGCTCGGACATTCTGCGGCACTCCCTCTTGGCACTCGCTCAGCGGGAGGACGCCAGCTTGGCCATGCTGCCCATTCTGCTCAACAACAGAAAGTTCCGGCAGTCGGTCACCCGCCAGATCGCGGGCGATGATCCATTTTCAGCTGGACCTTTCTGGCACTGGTATGACCAACTATCCCCGGAGGCCAGTGCGCAGGTGACGGCACCGCTGATGAATAAGCTGCGCCCGTTGCTTGATCCGCATCTTCGTCACGTTTTGGCACAACCCACTCCACGTTTCAATCTTCGCCAGGTGCTGACGGAGCGGAAGATTCTGCTCGTCCCACTCCAGAAGGGGGTGCTCGGACCCGAGGCTGCTCAACTATTAGGAGCCATGGTCGTCGCAGAACTGTGGCAGGCCATCCAGGAGCGCGCCAGCATTGCAGCCAAGAACCGCCATCCGGTCATGATCTACCTCGATGAGGTGCAGGAGTACCTGCGTCTACCGACCGATATAGGCGATGCGCTGGCAACTTCGCGCAGTCTTGGCGCTGGGTTCCATGTGGCGCACCAGTACCTGGATCAATTGCCCCAAAGCATGCGCACGGCGTTCGAGGCCAACTGTCGATCCCGAGTCTTCTTTCAACTCGCATCAAGGGATGCCAGGGCGGCCGCCGCCATGGCACCTGGTCTTGAACCGGAAGACTTCATGGCGTTGCCGTCGCGTCACATCTACGCGCAGCTCGTCCGCAAGAGCGCGGTGACTGACTGGGCATCCGGCGTCACTTTAGACATCCCGAATCAGGCCTCGTCACCAGACAAGATCCGGGCCCTGAGCCGCAGCCAGTTCGGTCAATCAAAAGACGTCATCGAACGTGGGCTTCGAAGCATTCTGACTCCTTCTCCTGAAACCGGCGCAGCTGATGGTCGCCGTAGAAGGAGCCAGTCATGACGGTCGAGCGAACTCTACCAACCGGCTACCCGCCCGCGTCGAAGCCAGCAAATGCATCTGCGGAGGTCAGYGAACAATTAGCACCAATTGGGGCGCCGAATACCGGTGCTGTACCTAGCACCGGAGCCCATACTGGCCCGCGGATAAGTCGGCGTCGCTTGAACGATATTGAAGGCCGGCTCAGCGAACGCGATCGCGCTGTCCTGTCGTCTGTGGAGCGCTATCGGTTCTTGACGGCGCGTCACATTGAAACCTTGCATTTTGCAGAGCACGCGACTGCAGAATCGGGTGCTCGAACCTGCCGCCGAGTCTTAGCAAGACTACGAAGCCATCGCATTTTGGGCGTCCTAAATCGGCGGATCGGTGGTGTCCGGGCAGGTTCGGAGGGGCTGGTTTTCTTCATCGATACAGCCGGCGAGCGCATTCAACGGAACCAGGAGTCGAGTCGCCGACGTAAGCGCTTCGATGAGCCATCGTCGCGATTCCTTGATCACACTCTGGCCATAGCCGACGTTGCTGTCAGCATCATTGCCGCTGCATCCGAGTCGGGTGCAGAGGTCGTGCAGCTGGCTCCGGAAGGCGAGGCTCGTCGCCACTACACGGATCGCCTTGGTGTCGGTCAGGTGCTTCGACCAGACCTGTATGTTGAGCTCGCTGCCCATCCCGCGGATCAGGATGTTGAGGCGTTCTTCGTTGAAGTGGATCTTGGTCACGAGAGCCTGCCTACCGTCCTCGGCAAGTGCTTGTTATACGAGGAATATCTCGAAACCGGCATCGAACAGCGTGAATTCGGCGGCTTTCCAAAGGTCGTCTGGGCTATGGATGCCTACCGCCCAAACGTGGCCGAGCGCCGCCGCCAAGCATTTCTGGCGGCATTGCAACGGAACGCTCGGGTGACCCCTGGGCTCTACCGCATCAGTGCCTTGGAGGAGGTTGCGGCTCAGCTCGTCCGGGAGGTTCGCCATGACTAAGCCCGTCAACGTTCTGTACGTCGGGGACGCTTTAGAAAAGCTCCGCAAGCTCCCGGCCGGGTCGGTGGACATGTGCCTAACCAGCCCACCGTACTTCCGATTACGCGACTACGATGCCGACGGCCAGATAGGGCTCGAAGCAGATGTGGAGGCGTGGGCTGGCGTGATTCGAGCCGTTGCACGCGAGATTGACCGCGTATTAGTTCCGACCGGCACCTTCTGGCTTAATCTCGGCGATACGTATGCAAACCATCCTCGGCAAGGCGCGCCGTCCAAGAGCCTGCTTCTGGCACCGGAACGCGTAGCGCAGCTGCTGCAGGAAGATGGGTGGATAGTCCGCAACAAGATCATCTGGGCCAAGCCGAATCCTATGCCAACCAGCGTTCAAGACCGGCTGACAGCGTCTCATGAAGTGATCTACCTGTTCGCGAAGCAGGAACGCTACTACTTCGACCTCGATGCCATTCGCGTGCCGCATCTGTCAAAGCCCGGTCGCCCACCTCGTGCCTCATTGCGACGTCCCGCTAAGGAAGGGTGGCGGGGGCCAAACACCGATTCGACGATCGGTCTCGCGGCCATGAAGGCTCGTGGAATTGTTGGCCATCCGCTCGGTAAGAACCCTGGGGACGTGTGGACAATCGCTACAGCGGCTGGCAAAGGCAGCCACCACGCCACATTTCCTGAAACGCTGGCTAGCCGATGTATTCAAGCCGGAACCCCCGAAGCACGTTGCGCCATCTGCCGCGCCCCGTGGCGACGACCAATCCGTAGGCTAGGGCAGACCGCCACGCGGCTGGCACTTCAGGCGGGCTGCAGTCACAAAGGGGATCCAGAGCCCGGCATCGTCCTGGACCCCTTCATTGGCAGTGGCTCGACCGCCGTCGTCGCTGAATCACTCGGCCGTAATTGGCTGGGTATCGAGCTAAACCCCACCTTTGCCCGGGAAGCGCAAGAGCGGATCACGGCAGCTCGTCCGCGTTCGCCACCAAGCGGATAGCACTCGGGCAGCTCGTCGGTGCGCTGCGGCTGGTGACGAGGATTCCATTCCGGAATCTCGCCAGTCGCACAATCCGAGGAGTTGTCATGACGACACCCACCGCTGGCGGGGACCGCCAGAACCCGGCAGGAGTGAAGACTCTTGCCATCCGGCTCGAACCGGACGTCCACACCCAGCTGACGCTCATTGCGCAGCTGCGGGGAAGCACCATCACCGACGAGATCAGAAAAGCCTTGATGGCGCACATCGCCGGCATCAAGGAAAACACGGATCTGGCATCTCAAGCCGAATCCGCCCTCGCGGAAATCGACCGAGAAGCTGCTGCCCGGCGCGAGGCTATCGCTCATCTGTTCGGCACCGATCAGGAAGCGGCCAAGCCCCGCGCGGCACGCGGACGTTAGTTCGAGTACCACCGGCAGGGACGGCGTGAGCAGCGCTCAATTGAGAGCGCCTCCGCTGTCCTTGCCGCCTACCCATCTGCTTAAACGAAAGGAGGACATATGAACCACGAACGACTACCCGAGTCCACGCCGGAACGAGACAGGGGCACTACCCCCGCCATCTACGTCGCGTCGTTGGCTGACTATAACGACGGGCGACTGCTCGGCACCTGGATAGACGCCACCATAGGCGCAGACGCCATTTACGAGCAGATCCATGCCATGCTGGCGCGGTCTCGTGAACCCGCGCCGGAAGAATGGGCGATCCATGACTACGAAGGCTTCGGGAGTAAACAGCTCAGTGAGTTCGAACGTATCGAGGAAGTCGCTGCACTCGCCGAAGGCATCGCCAAATATGGTCCCGCCTTCGCTGCATGGGTGGACTACTCCGGCTTAGATGCCGAAGATTGGCACTACTTCGAGGGTGCCTACCTCGGCGAATACCCCACGCTGGAGGCGTACGCCGAGCGGATCATCGATGACATGGGATGGCAGCAGGAAGTTGACGCGCACCTGCCAGAGTCACTGAAGCCGTACGCCAAGATTGACGCGGAAGCAATGGGCGAGGACTTGCGACTCAGCGGTGAGATCTACGTGATCGAATCTGACTCCGGAATCTACGTCTTCAATAGTCGTATTTAACCTTCCGGAATATTAGGAAGGCCTTCCTGCCTTGACGAAATTTCTGTTGTGGAATTCGCTTAAATCGTTGAAGGAATTGAACGATCGATTCATAATACAATCAGAAATTGGAGACAGAACAAATGCAGGAAAAAGACATTCAAGGCTTAGCCGAAACAATCCGGAAGCAGCGCCAGTGGCTGGGTCTTTCCGCGAGCGAAGTCGCCCGACAAGCAGGGGTCGCGAAGGGAACGATCACCCGGCTAGAGCTGGGACAGATTGCCAATCCCCGCATGGATAATCTTCGCGCCATCGCCGACGTCCTCCAGCTTCCACTGACCGACATCCTGGCCGAATCGAGCATGCTGCGCGGCTCCGACCTACCAACGCTCAATCCGTACCTGCGCACGAAATTCAAAGGTATGCCGGACAGCGCAGTCCGTGAGATTGAAGAGCACTTTCGCGATGTCGCCGCCCGGCACGGCATCAATATAAATACCGGCCCCGCCCCCGGCGAGGACGAATAACCAACGACTTCTCAGAGAAAGGAGAAAGCCATGACCAACGAAAATATCACCACATATATCGAACCGAGCGTCCTGGCTACTCTCCGCGCGCTCATCCCGAACCGAGAGGTTCGTTCCCACTCTGAGGCAAGGCAGGTAGCCGAGCACCAAGCCATCCGACTCCTGGAGCTGCACGGCATCGAGGACGGGCCAGTGCCAGTTGAATTCATCGCCGACCTGCCCAAGATTGAAATTGAGATGGTCGACGCTCCGGTCTCAGGGGCTAGCTTCTGGAACGGGAGCAATTGGATCATCCAGCTGAACAAGCATGAGAGTTACAGCCGTCAGCGGTTCACTCTTGCCCACGAATACAAGCACATCATCGACCACAATCGTGCTGACGCCCTGTATATCGGAACCCGCGACTCCACTCCTGCCGAACAGGCCGAGCAAGCTGCTGACTACTTCGCAGGCTGTCTGCTCGTTCCGAAAAAACTTCTCAAGCGCGCCTACTACGGCGGCATGCAGCGAACGACCGATCTCGCAGCGCACTTTCAAGTATCCGAAGCTGCGATGACTGTGCGACTGCGCCAAACAGGCATCGCGGAGCCCACCCCACGTTGCACACCCCAAAGCACGCCGTTCTCCCGTTCATGGCAGTACCGCATGAATCACCGCGCCCAAACACAAGGAGTATGACCATGACCATCGAGGAAATCGAGGCTCTAAGACCGCGTAAGGCAGTTCTGTATCTTCGGGTATCGAGCAAGAAGCAGACCGAAACTGCCGTTGATATCGATAAGGACGGTAACTCCATTGCCACGCAGCGTGACGTCTGCGGGCAGAAGGCCGTAGCCGTCAACGCCGACATCGTGGAGGAATTCGTGGAGCCTGGTGTGTCAGCGCAAACGATCGAGAAGCGGCCAGTCTTCCAGGCATTGCTGAAGTTTCTGCAGGAGCACCGCGACGTTGACTATGTCATCGTGTATGCCCGCTCCCGAGCCTTTCGTAACTTCACTGACGCGGCCATTACGCGACGACATCTCGACAAGCTGGGCGTGCGCTTGCTTTCCGCCCGTGAGGACTTTGGTGAGGGCACATACGCGGAAGCGATGGAAGCCGTCACCGACATCATGAACCAAGTGCAGAACCAGCTCAGCGGTGAAGACATCCGGATCAAGATGCGCAACAAGGCTATCAACGGTGGCACAGTCGGTAAGGCCAAGATTGGGTACCTCAATATCCGCAAGGATATCGACGGGCGCATGATCAACAGCGTCGGGCTCGATGAAACGAGGGCGCCGCTCGTGCTCAAGGCCTTTGAACTGTATGCCACCGGGAAATACTCCATCGAGCGGCTGGAAGCGACGATGGCAGACCTCGGATTGACGAGCCGTCGGACAGCTCGATATCCGGAAAAGCCAGTCTCCGCGAGCAGGCTGCATCAGATGCTCAAAGATCCGTATTACGTCGGGTACGTCGTCTACAAGGGCGATGCTTATCCGGGACGTCACGAGCCAATCATCGGACAAGACCTCTTCGATCAAGTGCAAGAAGTTATGAGCTCACGTAGTGGATCAGGCGCCAGGGATCGCATTCACAATCACTACCTCAAGGGCATGCTCTACTGCGGCAAGTGCTTTCGGCTTGGCCGGGAGAGTCGCGTCGTTTATACCCAAGTGAAAGGGCGCGGGGGAACTATTCATGAGTACTTCTTCTGCCGTGCCCGCCAGGAAGGCCAGTGCGACCTTCCGTATCTACCGGCCTATCTCATCGAGGACAGTGTGGCCGAATCCTACGGTCGGCTTGTGCTGGACAAAGCCTTCGCGGAGGACATTCGCTCCAGACTGGATGAAGCCCTTGTCGGTGAACAGCAGGACATAAAGGAGATGTACGCGAAGTACAGGAATCAGCTCAAAGAAGTTGAGGCCAAGGAGAGCCGGCTCGTTGATATTGCGGCCGATGGCATCCTGCCGCAGTCGAAGGTCCGGGAGAAAATGCATGAGCTGCGCGTTCAACGTTCCCGCATCGAAGACAGCCTGGCGAACATCGGCGAGCAGATCGCGGTAGGGGGCCAGCTTCTTGCTAAGGCGATTGATCAGATCGCTGACCCGAAGTCGTACTACGACAAGGCAACGGACAAGGTCCGGCGCCTCCTCAATGAATCCTTTTATCACCGTTTCTTTGTGCACCAGGAGGGCTCCGTTGGCACGGATCTGAATCAACCCTTTGCCGACGTCTTCGCGGCCCAGGCGGCCTACCGATCGATCAAACCCGCGTCGGCGATGTCTGTCCATGAATCGACCCAATCGTCCGAACAAGAGGCCATTTTGGGCGTTTCAGACGTACTTTCTGGCCAGTTCCCGGATACCAAAAATGGCGCCGATTTCTCGACGCCATCTCTGTTGTGTCAACTAAAGTCGATCTACTTGAACCGTGGTTCAAATAAAGCAACTCTGGTCGGGATGACAGGATTTGAACCTGCGACCTCGTCGTCCCGAACGACGCGCGCTACCAAGCTGCGCCACATCCCGATCCGTTGCTTCAAAAGCAACTTCACAAGAGTATCCGATCATGGCCCCGGATGTGAAATCGGGCGCCGGCCGGGACGTGTCCCGCCGTCGTCCCGGCCCGGACGCCGACCGGTCCCGGCAGGCGCTGTTCAGACCAGCGAGTCTTTCCAGGCGCCGTGGAGCCGGGCGAAGGCGCCGCCGTCGCCGATCAGCTGCTCCGGGGTGCCGTCCTCCACGACCCGTCCGTCGTGCACCACCAGCACCCGGTCCGCCGTCTCCACGGTGGAGAGCCGGTGGGCAATGATCAGCGCTGTCCGCCCGGGACCGGGGGCCGAGTCCGGGCCGGGGGCCGAGTCTGCAACGGGCTGTCCGCCGCCCGCCTGTCCACCGGACGGCCGCTGGCCGGCCTCCCGGGTGCCGGCCTCCCGTGTCCCGCGCAGGAGCCCCGCGAGGCCGTGCTGGACCATGCGCTCCGACGGGATGTCCAGCGAGGACGTTGCCTCGTCCAGGATCAGCACGGCCGGGCGGGCCAGAAACGCGCGGGCGAAGCTGATCAGCTGGCGCTGCCCGGCGGAGACGCGGCCGCCGCGCTTGTTGACGTCGGTGTCGTAGCCGTCCGGCAGTTCCATGATGAAGGCGTGCGCCCCCACCGCCCGGGCCGCGTCCTCGATCTCCGCACGCGAGGCTTCGGGCCGGCCCAGGGCGATGTTGTCCGCCACGGAGCCGCTGAACAGGAAGGCCTCCTGGGTGACCATTACGACGTTCCGGCGCAGGTCCTCGGTGCTGAGCTGGCGCAGGTCCACGCCGTCGAGGGTCAGCGACCCGGCGGAGACGTCGTAGAAGCGGGCAATCAGCTTCGCGAGGGTGGATTTGCCGGCGCCGGTCTGCCCGACGAGCGCGACCGTCTGCCCGGCGGGGATGTGCAGGTCCAGCCTCGGGATGACCACCGGGCCGTCGCCGTAGCGGAATTCGACGCCGTTGAAATCGATGCTGCCCCGCGCGTCGTACAGGGCCGCGGGTGTTTTCGGCGGTCTGACAGTGGGGACCTCCTCGAGCAGACCCGAGACCTTTTCCAGGGCCGCCTGGGCGCTTTGGAAGGAGTTGTAGAACATGGCCATCTGGTCCACCGGCTGGAAGAAGCGCTTGGCGGACAGGATCAGGGCCAGGAGCACGCCGACCTCCAGGTCGCCGCTGAGGACCCGGAAGCCGCCGGTGAGCAGCACGAGGGCCACGCACACGTTCCCGATCAGCACCAGCCCCGGCTGGAAGATGCCGTTGAGGTTGATGGAGCGGACGGTCGCGCGGCGGTAGTCCTCCGACAGTTCGGAGTAGCCCGCGGCATTCTCGCGTTCCTTCCGGAAGGCCTTCACGGCGCGGATCCCGGTCATGGTCTCCACGAAGTGCACGATCAGCCGGGCCGAGACCACCCGGGATTCGCGGAAGGCGATCTGGGAGTGCTTCTGGTACCAGCGGGCCAGGAAATACATCGGCACGCCGGCGGCCAGAACCAGCACGCCGCTGCGCCAGTCCAGGGCGAACACCGTCACGGCGGTAAACGCCATGAACAGCATTCCCGAGGCCAGCGAGCTCACGCCGGAATCCAGGAGTTCGCGCAGGGCCTCCAGGTCCGAGGTCTGCCGGGCGATGATGCGCCCCGAGGTGTATTTCTCGTGGAATTCCAGGCTCAGCCGCTGCGTGTGGCGGAAGACCCGGACGCGGAGGTCCAGCAGCATCGCCTGGCTGAGCCGCGCCGTCGAGGTCACGTACAGGGCGGTCAGGCCGGCCGCCACGACGGCCGCGGCAAGGTAGGCGACGCCGGTCAGCACCAGGGGAAGGTTGTCGCCGGCGCGCACGGCGGGCAGGGCGTGGTCGATACCGAAGGCGATCAGGGCCGGCCCGGCCACGCGGGCGGCCTGGGACAGCACGACGGCGCCGATCGTCAGCCAGAACCGGGCCCGGACGGGGCGGATCAGGGAGCCCAGGAGGGTCAGGGAGCGCCGCCGGACGGCCTTGCTTTCGTTCCTGCTGAGGTGCGCGTTGTCCTCATTGGCGGTGCCGAACGTTGCGCTGCTCATCGGGAAATCTCCTCGGACTGGTCCTCGAGGGCGGACAATTCTGAATCCAGGTCCCGCGGTTCCGGGTCCAGGCTGGCGATCACGTAGCGGTAATGGCTGTTCTTGGCGAGCAGTTCCGCATGGGTTCCGACGGCGGCGATCCGGCCGTCCTCGAGCAGGGCCACCCGGTCGGCCAGCGCCACCGTGGAAGGCCTGTGGGCCACGATCAGCGTGGTGGTGTCCGCGAGGACCTTGCGCAGCCGGGCCTCGACGAGGACCTCGGTGTTCACATCCAGCGCCGAGAGCGGGTCGTCCAGGACCAGCACGGCCGGTTTCGCGGCGATGGCCCGGGCCAGGGCGATGCGCTGGCGCTGGCCGCCGGAGAGGCTGAGGCCCTCCTCTCCGATCAGGGTATCGACCCCGTCCGGCAGGGAATAGGCGAAGTGGGCCTGGGCGACGTCGAGGGCTTCCTCCAGGGCCGCGTCGCGGCCCTCCGCCGATCCGGCGTCGGGCGCGCCGAGCAGGACGTTGTCCCGGACGGAGCTGGAGAACAGCGTGGTGTCCTCGAACGCCACGGAGACCACGGTGCGCAGGTCCTCCACCGCGAACTCTCGCAGGTCCACTCCGTCGATGGTGATGGCACCGCCGGTGACGTCGTAGAGGCGGGGGACCAGCTGGAGCAGGGCGCTCTTGCCGCCGCCCGTGATACCCACGAGGGCCATGGTTTCGCCGGGGCGGATGTCCAGGGTGATGTTCTTGAGGATCGGCTTGTCCGGGGCGTCCTCGAACGCGAACGAGGCATTGCGGAAGCTGAGGGCACCCTTGAGGCCGGCCGGGCGGCGGGGCTGGTCCGGGCTGGTGATCGTGTTCTGCGCGTCCATGACCTCGAAGTGCCGGTCCACCGCGGACTTCGCGGTGAGGGCCATCGCCAGCAGCATGCCGCAGAACTCGACCGGCGCGGCGACCACGGCGGCGGTGGCGAAGAAGGCCACCAGGGACCCGATGGAGAGCTGGTCCGTGGAGGCCAGCAGGATGCCGACGACGAGGCCGGCGCCGAGCGCGAGTTCGGGCAGGAGCGTCACCACCAGGCTGAACGTGGCCAGGTGCTTGGCCTTGGCGATCTCGGTCTGCCGGAGTTCCTCGGCCTGTTCGTTGAAGTTCTCCAGGGCCTCCCGGCTGCGGCCGAAGGCCTTCAGGACGCGGATGCCGTGCACGGATTCCTCGACCGTGGTGGCGAGGTCCCCGGCCTGGTCCTGGCTGCGCCGGGCCACCTTGCTGAAGCGGGTGCGGAAGCGGAATCCGTAGATCATGATCGGCACGGCGGCGGCCAGGAAGATCAGGGCCAGCTGCCAGCTCATGGCAAACATCACCGCGACGCCGATCACCACGGTGAGCGTCGTGACCACCAGCATGATGGCGCCGAAGGCCATCCAGCGGCGCAGGAAGTTCAGGTCCGTCATGGCCCGGGACAGCAGCTGACCGGAGCCCCAGCGGTCATGGAAGGAAACTGTGAGGTCCTGCAGATGCCCGTAGAGCGAGACCCGCATCCGGGTCTCGACGGTGGTGGCGGGATTGATGACGAACTGCCGGCGCAGGGCCACGAGGCCCGCCTCGGCGATGCCCAGGACCAGGATGAGGAGCGAGGCAGTCCAGACGGCTTCCGCGCTGCCGCCGGGGGTCAGGGACTCGTTGACCAGCACGCGCAGCACCTGCGGGATGGCCAGTGCCATGACGCTGGCCAGCAGCGCGCAGAGCAGGCCCATGACCAGCCGGGGCAGGATTGGCCTGACGTGCGGGAAGAGACGGCTGATGGAGGTGAAGAATGAGCTCTGCTTGGCCATGCCTGCTTCTTAAGACGCCCGTGCATAGATCGCACCGTTGAATGTAGTTTCCTGTAGCAACTACCCTAGGCCATCGGGTGACCGGATTCACACGTTGTTCAGCGCTCCCAGCATCTCGCCCAGTCATTGCGATCCGCAATAGGTGCGGGCGGCGGGTGGCCGTGGGACATGTCCGGTGGTGGCCGCAGCGGGTGGGCATTGTKGGCCTATGCCCAGTGCCCGCGACCAGGGGAGGGCATGTCCCGTGGGCTCGGGCGCCAGGGGAGGGCATGTCCACCGGCCAGGCCGGAGGGCGGGCAGCACTGGCCGCGGCCAGGCCTAGGCGCGGGAGGTCAGCGTGAGCAGAACGGCTTCGGGCCGGCAGGCAATGCGGACCGGGGCGAAGCGGGACGTGCCGATGCCGCCCGAGACGTTCACCGGCGTCGTCCTCCCGTTGCTCTCCCAGGTGTGCAGCCCCCGGGCCCGCCAGGTGGGCAGGTCGCAGTTGGTGACCAGGGCCCCGTAGCCCGGGACGCAGATCTGGCCGCCGTGGGTATGACCGGCCAGGAGGAGGTGGGCGCCGGCTTCGGTGAAGTGGTCGAGGACGCGCTGGTAGGGTGCGTGCGCGACGGCGATGCGCAGGTGCGGGTCGGCGTCCCGGCCCTTGGTCCCGCGCGGCCAGCCCGCGTACCGTTCGAGGCGCAGGTGCGGATCGTCGACGCCGGAGAAATCGAAGCRCATGCCCTTGAGCACGACCGACTGGCAGCGATTGGTCAGGTCCACCCAGCCGGACATGCCGAACTCGGCACGCAGCCGGGGCCAGTCGAGCCTTTCCGGGTGCTTGCGCTCGCCCGAGGGCCCGAGCAAATATGACGCCGGGTTCTTCAGGCTCGGGCCGAAGTAGTCGTTCGAGCCGGGGACAAACACGCCGGGAAATTCCAGCAGGGGCCGCAGGGCCGCTACGAGGGGGTCCACGCCCTTGGCATGGCTGAGGTTGTCGCCCGTGTTCACCACGAGGTCCGGCTGCAATTGCGCCAGGGAGGACAGCCACTGCGACTTCCGGTGCTGGCCCGGAACGAAGTGGATATCGGACAGGTGCAGTATCCGGAACGGGCCGAACCCGGCCGGCAGGATGGGGAGGGTTTCCTCCCTGATCACAAACTGGTTCTTCTCCCACAGCCCGTAGCCGGTAGCGGCCGCCCCCGCCGCCGTCCCGATCGCGGCGGTCACGGCAAAGCCGCGTCCGATGCTTCGAACGCGGCTCGCCAGATCATTGCCCAGGGTCATCGGCTACTTCTTGCCGGAGGACTTCGTAGGTGCCGGAGTCGGGTCGGCGGACGGTTGTGTGGCCGGCTCGGTGCTCTTGGCGGTCGGAATGGAGGTCCGCGGCGTTGAGATCGGGTCCGGGACCGGGGCCGGGGAGTACAGCATGTCCGACGGCGGGGCCGGGAACGGATCGGTGCCGTAGGCCGGTGCCACCTGGGCCATGTAGTTCGAGAACTGCGGCCCGGCGATCATGTAACCGTCGATGCCCTTGTAGAAGTTGCCGTTGATCGTGACGTTCTGCCCGGCGCGCTGCTGGTTGCCCAGGGGATCGCCAAACCACGTGGCCGTTGCCAGGCCGCTGGTGTAGCCCGCCACCCAGGTGGAGCTGTTGTTGTCGTTGGTGCCGGTCTTCGCCGCGATGGGGAACGTGGTCCGGGTCGAAATCCGGGGCTGGATCAGCGAGCCCGAGCCGCGGTTGAGCACTTCCTGCATGGCGTACGCGACGCCGTGGGCCACCTCGGGCTTGATCGCGTCCCGGCAGTTGGGTGACTGGGCCGGCAGCTGTGCGCCGGTCGCGTCCGTCACCGACTCGATGGCCATCGGTTCGCAGTACTTGCCGTTGTTGGCGAAGGTGGCGAATGCGCTGGCCATGGTCAGCGGCGCCGTCTGGCGGGCGCCGATCAGGCTGCTCAACCGGGTCATCGGAACCTTGGGGTTGGGATCGTCGCCGTTCGGGCTCGGCAGGCCTTCGTGGATACCGACGGCATCCACGATCTTCTGGATCCCGCAGAGGTCCACCTGGGCGGCAGAGGCGAACGTGATGGTGTTGATGGAGTTCGCCAGGCCGTCAAGGACCGACATGTACTTGTAATGGTTCTCGTCCGCGTTCTGCAGGTCGTGGGTGCCGGCCGTGTCGTCGTACGAGTCGGTCGTCGGTGTGGGGCAGGTGTTCTTCCACGGGAAGCCGGRCGGGTATCGGCGCACGGCGCCGTTGAGCTGGGTGCTCATCGACTTGCCCTCGTTGAGCCACTCCGCGAACGTGAACGGCTTCATCGTGGACCCGGGCTGGAAGCCGCCGAGACCGTTGAGGTCATTGCCCTTGGCGTCCTGCACGTCCACGTTGAAGTTCTGGGTCTGGTCGAACTTGCCGTCGGCCGGGAACCAGACGGTGTTCTGGGCCATGGAGACGATCTTGCCCGAACCAGGCTGCACGGACACCAGCGAGGCGCCCCACTTGTCCGGGTTCGCGCCGGCCGATCCGTCCACCTGGGCCTGGGCCACGGACTGGGCCTTCGGGTCCAGCGTGGTCTTGATGGTCAGGCCGCCGCGGAAGATCTTCCGCTCACGCTCGGCAGCGTCGGCCCCGTACGCCGGATTGTTCAGGAGCAGGTGGAGCACGTAGTCGCAGAAGTACGGCGCCGTCTGCGAATACGCACAGCCCTGGCGGGGCTGGGTGACCTTGGTCTGCACCGGCGTCGCCACCGCGGCATCGTAGTCGGCCTGCTTGATCTTGCCCTGCGTCAGCATTGCGTGGAGCACGAGGTCGCGACGGACCTTGGCGTTCTCCGGATTGGTGATCGGGTCGTAGTAGGAGGGGCTGTTCACGACGCCGGCCAGCAGGGCCGCCTGCGGCAGGGTCAGGTCCTTGGCCGTGGTGCTGAAGAAGAACTTGGACGCGGCCTCGATGCCGTAGGCGTCCCGGTTGAAGAACACGATGTTCAAGTAGCCCTCGAGGATCTGCTCCTTGGTGAACTTCTTCTCCAGCGCGATGGCCAGCTTCATTTCACGGAGCTTGTCCCCGACGCCCTTGTTGACGCCGTTGAGCAGGACCTCGTCGCCCTTGCCTTCGGCCTCCAGCGAGGAGTTGATGACGTTGTTGACGTACTGCTGCGTGATCGTGGACGCGCCCTGCTTGTTGCCGCGGGCGGTGCTCACGAGCGCGCGCAGGATGCCGGTGGTGTCCACACCGCCGTGCTCATAGAAGCGGCTGTCCTCGATGGCGATGATCGCGTCCTTGATGTGCGGTGACATCTGGTCCAGCGAAACACGGGTGCGGTTTTCCGCGTAAAGGTTCGCGATCGGGCTGCCGTCGGACGCCAGGATCGTGGTCGACTGGCTCGGCGGATCGACCTTCAGCTCAGCGGGGAGTGTGTCAAAAAACTGGATCGAACCGCTCGCCGCACTGCCCGAGACGGCCGCCGCGGGGACCAGGAGGCCCGCCACCAGGACACCGCAAATAGCGCTCACGCCCAGGAAAAGAAAGATCTTTCCGAGGGTGGTGGCCGTGTCGAATAAAGGGTTCTTGCCAGTCGCCATGTTTTCCACTTTACCGGCAACGACTAGGCTTTATGTCATGACCAAATGGGAGTACGCCACGATTCCGCTCATTATTCACGCCACAAAGCAGATCCTGGACCAGTGGGGTGACGACGGCTGGGAGCTCGTCCAGGTTGTTCCGGGACCCGATGGAAACGGCCTGGTTGCCTACCTGAAGCGGGAGAAGCAGTAGCCATGAACACCCCCTCAGAAGCCGTTCCGGCCACGCCGGCGGGCGCGGGAAACATCTCCGAAAACACGGCCGGCGCAGCGAGCCACACGGCCGGCGCGGGCGCGTCGTCCGCCGTCGAACAGCGCCTCGCGGAGCTGGGCCTGACGCTCCCCGACGTCGCTGCTCCGGTCGCGGCGTATGTTCCGGCCGTGATTTCCGGCAACCACGTCTACACCTCCGGGCAGCTGCCGTTCATCAACGGCAAGCTCGAGGCCACCGGAAAGGTTTCCACCGGTTCGGCGGGCGCCTCCGACGAATCCACGGTGTCCCCGGAGGACGCGAAGGCCTACGCTGCCGTCTGCGCCGTCAACGCACTGGCCGCCGTCAAGAGTGTGATCGGCGACCTCGACCGCATCACGCGGATCGTCAAGGTTGTCGGATTTGTATCCTCCGACCCTTCCTTCACCGGCCAGCCCGGTGTCATCAACGGCGCCTCGGAGCTGCTGGGCCAGGTCCTCGGCGACGCCGGCCAGCACGCACGTTCCGCCGTCGGCGTATCCGTTCTGCCGCTCGACTCGCCTGTCGAAGTCGAACTGATCGCTGAATTCGCCTAGTAGACCGGTTACGTCGTTGCCTCAGTTAGAACGCCGCCTGTTCGTCCTGCCCCCGGATCTTGAGGGAGCAGCCCGCAGCTGGATTGAACACGGTGAGCGGACGCCCCGCGCGCCCCGTTTGGCCTCCTCCGTGATCCTGCTGCGGGATTCGCCCACGGGCCTGGAGACCTGGCTCGGCTACCGGACGGGGTCCTCCCCGCTCGGTGTCCTCGCCTTCCCCGGCGGATCGCTGGAATCCACCGACGACGACGCCGTCGGCTGGCTCGGCCCCTCACCCCAGCACTGGGCCGAGCAGATGGGGACGTCCGACGTCGGGCTGGCGCGCCGACACGTCGTCGGTGCCATCCGTGAACTGTTTGAGGAGACCGGCATCCTGCTGGCCGGCCCCGACCTGTCCACCACGGTGGAACTGACCTCCAGTGCCGACTGGATGCGCGCCCGCGAAGCCGTGGCCGAGCAGGAGAAATCCTTCACCGACCTGCTCGCCAAGCGCGGGCTCTCGCTGCGCACTGACCTGCTCAAACCCCTGGTGAACTGGCTCAGCCCCGACTTCGCGCACCGCCGGTTCAACACCCGCTACTTTGCCGCCACCGTGCCGGTGAACCAGCAGCCCTCGCTGCTGGCCAGCAAGGGCGTCTGGGGCCGCTGGGTGTGCGTCCGGAAAGTCGTGAGCGAGCGGGACAGCACCGTGCTGGGTGACGAGGTAGGGCAGGAGAACACCGTCGGCCGGACCCTGGGCGAACTCCTGGTCCCTGGCTCGGAGATCATGCTTGAGAAGATGGCCAAGGCCAACGGCTGCATCGCCTACCTCAGCTACAAGCGCAAGGCCCACGTCTACCAGCCGAAGCTGGTCGAGGAAGACGGCCGGCTCATGCTTGAAGTCGAAGCAGCCAAAACGATCGCCGGCGAACCGCAGCGGGAACGCTAGGCCCGGGGAGCGCCGACGCCACGGAAGGCTGACTCCATGCGGGCAGCCTGTTAGGGCTTGGCTTGGGCGGGGGCCGGGCGATTCCCGGGACATGCCCCGCCCTGCTCCTGAGCGCTGGACATGTTCCTTCGTGCCGCGTGCCGGCCCGGGACATGCCCCGCCCTGCTCCTGAGCACTGGACATGTTCCTTCGTGCTGCGTGCCGGCCCGGGACATGCCCTCCGGTGGACCTGACAGGTGGACATAGTGGCATTATGTCCAGTCGTTGCAGCCGGGGCTGGACATGTCCCTTGTTGCCGGGTGCGGGCCCGGGGACATGTCGGGCGCCGATCCGCACCAGTGGACATGTCCCGCGGACAACCAGCCCGAAACCTCCTCCGCGAATTAATGGCAGAAGATTAACGGCAGAAGGCCGGTCCCGTTTCCGGGGCCGGCCTTCGTGGTTGCTGCCGGGGATCCCTAGCGGGAACGCTGGCGCAGGCGCTGCATGTCAAGGATGACGACGGCGCGCGCTTCCAGTCGCAGCCAGCCGCGCTGCACGAATTCTGCGAGGGCCTTGTTGACCGTTTCACGGGAGGCGCCGACCAGCTGGGCGAGCTCCTCCTGCGTCAGTTCATGGGCGACCAGGACGCCGTCGGTCGCCGGGCGGCCGAAGCGGTCGGCCAGATCCAGCAGCGCCTTGGCCACACGGCCCGGCACGTCGGAGAAGACGAGGTCGGAAAGGGAATCGTTGGTGCGGCGCAGGCGGCGTGCCAAGGCCTGCAGCAGCTGGGCCGAGACCTCGGGGCGGGTGCGCAGCAGCGCGTTGAGGCTCTCGTTCTTCAGGCCGGCGAGACGCGTCTCGGAAACGGCAGTTGCCGTGGCCGTGCGCGGGCTGGGGTCGAACAGCGCCATTTCGCCGAAAAGCTCGCCCGGGCCGAGGATGGCCAGCAGTGATTCGCGGCCGTCCGGCGACGTGCGGCCGAGCTTCACCTTGCCGGAGACGATGAAGTAAAGCTGGTCACCCTGGTCGCCTTCCCGGAATACCGAGGCACCGCGTGAAAGGTCCACCTCGGTAAGTTCGTCCGTCAGCAGACGGAACGCCTCGTCGTCGAGCGTGGCGAAAAGGGGTGCGCGGCGCAATACCTCGATATCCATGAAATCTCCTGACTAGCTGTGTCGGCTGGGGCGCTTCAGCCATTGTTTCAGAATTTTGGAGCTTCTGTGACGTAGTTGGCACGGAAACGCCCGGAGGGGCCGAAAGCGCACGGCTCGGAAAGTCCGCGCAGATCCCTGTGCAGGCTGGCGGCCGGTCGGCAAACGTTCAGCTTACACCGGTAGAATCGTCGCTGAACTGTCTGTGAGGAGCCCCGGTGTTTGGCTTGACCATTTTGGACCTGCTGTTGGTTGTGGCGCTCTTGTCCTACCTGATCCACGGTCTTCGCAACGGCTTCCTTGTGACGCTCGGAGGCATCGCGGGATTCGCGGCAGGCGCCGTCGCCGCCTTCGTCTCCGTGCCCRTCGTCAGCGGCCTCGTGGAGGACAGCGGCTGGCGCCTGACGGCGATCGTCGCCACGGCGGTCCTTCTGATGATCGTGGGCAACGGCCTCGGCACCATGATCGGGCGGCGAATCCGCAGCGTGGTCCCGTTCAGCCCCCTGCGGGCGGCGGACCGCCTCGTGGGCGGGGGCGTGAACGTGGTGGTGTCCGCCCTTGTGATGTCGATGCTGGCGTTCAGCATCGGGGCCCTGGGTGTGCCGTTCGTGTCCCAGCAGCTCGCGGAATCCAAAGTCATCAGGTTCATCGACGGCGTGACGCCGATGCCGGTCAAGGCATCAATGGCGCAGCTGCGTTCCGCCGTGATCGGCGAGGGAATCCCCACGCTGCTGGACGGCTTCGGCCAGAGCCAGCCCGTTGCCGTTCCGGACACCAGCACCGACACGCCGGCGCTGAACAAGGCCGCCGCGTCAGTGCTCAAGATCGCCGGAACCGCCTACCAGTGCGGCCAAAACCAGACCGGAACAGGCTTCGTGGTCGCCCCCGGGCGCGTGGTGACCAACGCCCATGTGGTCGCCGGGGTCGACGAACCAGTGGTGGAAACGCCCGGTGGCCGCGCACTGCCTGGGCGCGTTGTGTACTTTGACTCCCAGCACGACCTCGCCGTCGTGGCCGTTGACGGTCTGCGCTCGGAACCCCTGGCGCTGGCTGCCGACCTGCCGTCCGGCAGCGCTGCGGCCTTTGCCGGCTATCCGCACGGCGGGCCTTTCCAGTCCAAACCGGCCACGGTGCAGGACATCGCCACCGTGCTGGTCCCGGACATCTATGGCAAGAATGCGTCGCCCGAGGACGTCTACCGGCTGGCCGGCGACGTGCAGCCGGGCAACTCCGGGGGTCCGCTCCTGACCATGGACGGGCAGGTGGCGGGGGTGGTCTTTGCCAAGGCCACAACCGAGTCTTCGCTCGGATTTGCGATCACCATGAATGACCTGAGCCCCGTGGCGGCGCAGGCGCCGGGTCTGGGCAGCGCCGTTTCGTCCGGACAGTGCATCAAGAAATAGCAGGGCTGCCGCGCAGGCACTAGCCACAGTCAGGCCCGAGCCGCACGCAGGTTAGAGCCACTCCAGGCTCTGCCCGTGCGGGCCCGTGATGGCTGCCGGCTGGCCGTCCTGCAGCAGCAGGAACCGGCCGCGAAGCCGGGCGTCATCCATTTCCGGGACCACGCTGGACCCGTCTGCCTGCACCACCACCGTGTGGCCTTCGTTCGAGAGCCAGTGGCAGCCCCGCTCCGCGGCAAGATCCGCCATGGTGCGCCGGAACCGGGAGCGGCCGCCGGCATCCAGGTACGCCATGACGGCGCTGTGGAATACCACCAGGGCGGCGTCGGCCGGGGCGCGGCCGGCGAGTTCCACAAGTTGTTCGTTGAGGTCGCCGGCCACCAGCAGCGGCGGCCGTTCCCTGGCAATGGCGATCGCCTGGCGCAGCCGTTCAAGCCGGAACTCCTGCTCCGGCCAGACGAGGGCTTCGAGCCAGGCGACGTCGGCCGGGTCGCGCACGTCCAGGGGGTTGAGGTCGATCCCGGCACGCCATGCCACCCGGGGGATTTCCGCCGGCAGCGGCACCGGGCCCGAGGTCAGGCAGCGCAAGACCGGAAACGTGGCAGGCCGGGCGCCATCCGGAACCAGCCGCGTCGTCCTTGCTTCCGCCGCCGCCGGGTCCGCCGCCGACTCATCCGGTGCCCCCGCCCCGGTGTCGACAAACTCGTAACCGTAGCGGTCAGGGAACAGTGCCAGCCCCGCCGAGGCGCCCACCTCGATGAGGGCCAGCGGCCGGCCCTCTGCCGCGGATATCTGCGCGAGTGAGGGCAGCAGGGTGGCGCAGCGGCCGGCCTCGTTCGTCTGCGTGGACCGGGACAGCACGATTTCCGAGACCGCGTCCCAGTGATGGTCCAGGAACCTCCGGAAATCGCGGTAAGGGCTGATCTGCGCGCCGAGGAACCGGGCCGCGGCGAGGATCAGCAGCGGCTGGCGCTTGTTGTGCGGCCACTGATCAATCCGCCGGATCACCTCGGCGTCCCCGGCGATCCCCACGGACCACGCGGCATAGCAGGGGGAGGAGCCGGGGGCGTCGACCGTGCCGAAGTGCCGGTACCACTGCGCTGTGTCTGTGTCTGTGTCTGTGTCCGTAGCCGTAGCCGCGCCCGGTGCTGTGTCCGAGGCGGTGCCCGTGGCAGGGGCCGGAGCTGCGGACGGTTCCCCGGATGCTTCCGCCGCCGCGGGTTCGGCGGGGGACATGCTCAGTCCCCGGCCGCGTGCAGCCCGGCGAGGTATTCCACCGCGAAGCGGTAGCCCAGAATCCCGGCGCCGGCGATCACGGCCTTGCTGATGTCCGAAAGGTAGGAATGGTGCCGGAAAGGCTCGCGGGCGTGAACATTGGTGATGTGCACCTCGACCGTCGGCAGGGCAACAGCGGAAATGGCGTCCCGGATGGCCACGGACGTGTGCGTGTAGGCGCCGGCGTTGAGCACGATTCCCACCGCCTTCCCGCGGGCGGCGTGGATGGCGTCCACGAGGGCCCCTTCATGGTTGGACTGGAAGCACTCGACGTCCAGGCCGTGCGCGGCACCGGCGTCTTTGGCGAGCTGTTCGACGTCGGCCAGCGTCGCCGTCCCGTATTTCTCGGGCTCGCGGGTGCCAAGCAGGTTCAAATTGGGTCCGTTGAGAACCAGGATGGTGCCGCGGCCGGCAACGGTGGCGGAGGTGGCTTCAGTCATGTCTGCAAATCTATCGCGCCGCGGCCCGCGCGCGCCGTTCGTTACTGCGGCATTCTTCGCTGCTGCGGATGTTCCCGCCGCGGCCGCGTCGACAGACAGGACCAACGACGACGGCGGCGCGGCCCACCACGGTGGGCGGCGCCGCCGCCGGACAAACAGGCCAGCCAAACACAGCCGACGAACCCTTATCGGAACGAGCCGGCTATTTCTTCAGCGACTGCGCGATCTGGGCCATGACGGTGTTGTCTGCCAGGGTGGTCGCGTCGCCGACTTCGCGGCCTTCGGCGACGTCCTTGAGCAGGCGGCGCATGATCTTGCCGGAGCGGGTTTTGGGCAGTTCCGGGACCACGAGGATGGTTTTGGGTTTGGCGATCGGGCCGATTTCCTTGCCCACGTGGTTGCGGAGTTCCTGGACGATCGCGTCGCCGGTGTCCGTGGCGTCGGCGCGGAGGATCACGAAGGCGACGACGGCCTGTCCGGTGGTCTCGTCCGCGGCTCCGACGACGGCGGCTTCCGCCACCGCGGGGTGGGACACGAGTGCGGATTCGATTTCTGCGGTGGAGAGGCGGTGGCCGGAAATATTCATCACATCATCCACCCGGCCCAGCAGCCAGATGTCGCCGTCCTCGTCTTTCTTGGCGCCGTCGCCGGCGAAGTACATGGTCTCGAAGCGGGACCAGTACGTTTCCTTGAACCGCTCCGGGTCGCCCCAGATCCCGCGCAGCATGGCGGGCCACGGTTCGCGGATTACGAGGAAGCCGCCGTGGCCGTTGGGTACGGATTCGCCGAGTTCGTCCACGACGTCCACGGCGATGCCCGGCAGCGGGACCTGGGCCGAGCCGGGCTTGGTGGCCGTGACGCCGGGCAGCGGGGCGATCATCTGCGCCCCGGTCTCGGTCTGCCACCAGGTGTCCACGATCGGCGCGGGGTTTTCCTTCCGCTCGCCGTTCTTGCCGGCGTTGCCGCCGATGACCTCGCGGTACCACATCCAGGCCTCGGGGTTGATGGGTTCGCCGACGGAACCGAGGACCCGGATCGAGGAGAGGTCGGACTTGGCCGGGATGTCCTTGCCCCACTTCATGAAGGTGCGGATCGCGGTGGGGGCGGTGTAGAGGATGGAGACCTTGTACTTCTCCACGATTTCCCACCAGCGGCCCTGGTGCGGGGAATCCGGGGTGCCCTCATACATCACCTGGGTGGCGCCGTTGATGAGCGGGGCGTAGGCGACGTAGGAGTGCCCGGTGATCCAGCCGACGTCGGCGGTGCACCAGTAGACGTCGGTCTCCGGGTGGAGGTCAAAGACCGCCTTGTGCGTGTAGGCGCCCTGGGTGAGGTAGCCGCCGGTGCTGTGCAGGATGCCCTTGGGCTTGCCCGTCGTGCCGGAGGTGTAGAGGATGAAGAGCGGGTGTTCGGAGTCGTGCCCGACGGCGGTGTGTGTGGGGGACGCGGCGCCGACGGTGTCCGCCCACCAGTGGTCCCGGCCCTCGTGCCAGTCCACGGCCTGGCCGTTGCGCTTGACCACTACGACGTTCTGCACGGTGTGTCCGGTGCCGTCTCCCTCGTGGGACAACGCCTCGTCGACGGCCGGCTTCAGCGCGCTGGGCTTGCCGCGGCGGTAGGTGCCGTCGGCCGTGACCACGAGCTTGGCCTCGGCGTCGTCGATCCGGGAGCGCAGGGCTTCGGCGGAGAAGCCGCCGAAGACCACGGAGTGGATCGCGCCGATCCGGGCGCAGGCCAGCAGGGTGATGACGGCCTCGGGGATCATGGGAAGGTACACGGCCACACGGTCGCCCTTGGCCACGCCGAGGGACTCGAACGCGTTCGCGGCCTTCTTCACCTCCTCGGTCAGCTGCGCGTAGGTGTAGGTGCGGGTATCTCCCGGCTCGCCCTCGAAGTAGATGGCCACCCGGTCCCCGTTGCCGGCCTCGACGTGCCGGTCCAGGGCGTTGTAGGCGGCGTTGACCTCGCCGCCGACGAACCACTTCGCGAACGGCGGGTCGGACCAGTCCAGCGCCTGGGTGAAGTCCTTGGACCAGCTCAGCAGCTCCCGGGCCTGCTTCGCCCAGAACGCCGGACGGTCGGCGTCGGCCTCTGCGTAATCGGCGGCGGTGACCACTGCGTTCGCGGCGAACTCGGCGGACGGCGCGAAACGGCGGTTCTCCTGGGACAGGTTTTCGAACGCATCGCCCTGGGGTGTCTGCGTGGCCGTGGAGCCGGGTGTCTGCTGGGACATGGTGAACCTCATCATTCATCGATCCGGGCTGCGCGGCCGTGCTCGCCACCGTCGCGCCGGGCCGCATGCGCGACGTCGGGCGGCGGCAGACGGCGGCAGTGCCGCTAGCGCTGTCTGGAATCAACACTAATACTTGGGTCCGACCAAACGTGCGCCCCGTCACAAACAGCACCGTGAGCGGTGTTCGTTAAGCGCCGAGTGGTCTGTCCCCGGCGCCGGACGGCGGGCCGGGGCAAGCGTCCGGGATTCGGAAATCTGGGGAATTCTGCTGCGTCCGCCCACGGCTTGTCAGCTAGTGATCGGCCATTCACTTGGCTAGGCTGAGATGAAGTTGTGACATCCGATGGAGGCGACAGGACCGCTGGCGGTCCTGTCCTTGCCTGCCGTTAGACGGCGCTGTCCAGGGCGCCGCCATGCTAAGGAGATACGGAATGAACGAGCAAGACAACGGGCAGCTCCGGGCGCCCGCCCAGAACCAGGGTGGAACGGCGCAGCCGGGGCCCGCCGGGTTCGGGGATGCGCCACGCTTCACGGTGGACAAAAAGACCGGGAAGAAGAACGAAGCCGTCCTCGGCCCGTTCACCATCCGTGACCTCACCGTTTTCGGCTCCACGCTGCTTCTTTTCATCGCCTCACTGATTCCTATGTTTGCCTTCGCCTACAACCTCTGGAACCTGGGCAGCCTCTTCTTCCTGGGCCTGGGCATCGTGCTGCCCCTCATTGTCACCGCGTTGTTTGTGGCCCGCCGCCTCAGCCCGTCGACCAAGATCCGGATCGGATCCCTGTCGATCGACCAGTTCGCGTCCGTTGTAGCGTCCTTCACGCTGGCCTTCTTTTTCCTCGCCGCCGCCGGGGCGTTCGTGCCGAGCATGCTGATCGCGCTCCTGGGCGCTTTGGGGCTCTTCGCCGCCACGGTGCTGGGCCGCTGGATCCCGTTCTTTGCCGGCGACTTCCTGGGCCGGGAGGACGCGCCTGCCCACGTGGTTGCCCGCGAAGCTGTTGTCCCGGTGCGAAAGCCCCGGGCACCGAAGGCGCCGAAGCAACCGAAACAACCGAAGGAATCCAAATTGACCAAGGACGCTGCGGGTGCGTCCGGCGCGGCCGGGGCGGGCGCCTCTCTGGCGGCCGCATCGGGCCAGGTTGCGTCCGGCCCGGTTGCGTCCGGCCAAGCCGCTTCCGGGGAGGCCGCGGGCTGGGCCAAGCGTCAGGCCACCGGCAGCCAGACGGCCACGCCGGCGGCAACCACACCTGCCGGGCCCTCTGCCGGGGCATCTTCGGCGGGTGCGGCGTCCGCCGCGGCCCCCAGCGCTGGCGCGCCCGGCGCACCGGAGACCCAGATCTCGGGCGTGGTGCCAGCCGCCGGCGCGGCAGCGCCGGCATCTACGGATTCATCGGCGGCCCCGACGCAGGCCCCGGCTCCGGAGTCTGCTCCGTCCGCCGCGGACAAGACCCGGACCGCGGGCGTCCCTGCTGCAGCCGGTGCCGCCGCCGCTGGTGCCGCCGCCGATGGTGCCGCTGGTGCGGCTGCACAGACCGCTCCCGCCGCGGAACAGACCCAGGCCGCGGAACAGACCCAGGCCGCCGGCGTGCCGGCCGCCACCGGCGGCAGTGCCCCCACTACGGTCAACCCCCAGGTCCGGCCGCAGGAACAGGTCCGGCCGCAGGAACCCATCGGCGCGACCGTTGATCCCGCCAGCCGGCCCGCGGAGGATGATGTCCACCCCGTGCACGAGGCCTTCTGGTTCGCAGTCGCGCAGCCCCGCACCGCCGTCGATGTGCGCACCGGCGCCCCGGCGTTCGTCATTGAACCCGGCGGCTGGGTCCTTGCCCTGGAGGACCGCGGCAACGAGTTCCTGGTCCAGCACACCGACGGCCGGCTCGGCGTTTTGCGGGACCTCAGCAACATCGAACGCGGTTAGTCCGCCGCCGTGACCACGGAATCCGGCGGCTCGGAACCCGGCAACCCGATCCCGGGGAGCGCCAAGCCGGGTGCGCCGCGGGCGTCGGGGGAGTCAATGCTGGCGCTCAAGCGCCGCGCGCGCCGGATCAACCGGGAACTCGCGGAGCAGTACCCCTATGCCCACGCGGAGCTGGACTTCCGCACGCCGTTCGAGCTCGTGATAGCCACGGTGCTGTCCGCGCAGACCACGGACGTGCTGGTCAACCAGATCACGCCCCTGTTGTTCGCGCGCTACCCGGATGCGCGGCGGATGGCGGAAGCGGATCCGGCCGAGCTGGAGGCCATCATCAAGCCCACCGGCTTCTTTCGCGCCAAGGCCAGAAATCTTCTGGCGCTGTGCACCCGGCTGGTGGACGAGTACGACGGCGAGGTGCCGGGCCGGCTCGCGGACCTGGTGACGCTGCCCGGCGTCGGGCGGAAAACCGCGAACGTCGTGCTGGGCAATGCCTTCGGCATCCCGGGCATCACGGTGGACACCCACTTCGGCCGGCTGGCCCGGCGCTTTGGCTGGACCGAGTCGGATGATCCGGTCCGGATCGAGTCGGACGTCGCTGAGCTGTTCGAGCCGAAGGACTGGACCATGCTCTCGCACCGCGTCGTCTTTCACGGCCGCCGTGTCTGCCATTCCCGGAAGCCGGCGTGCGGCGCCTGCGCGGTGGCCAATTGGTGCCCCAGCTACGGCATGGGGGAAACCGACCCGGAGAAGTCAAAGAAATTGCTGAAGTACGAACTCGCCCCGGGCCAGGAGCAACTGCTGGCCCGGCTGCTGGCCGAGACGCACCGCGCCGCGGAAATCCGGATGGAATCGCAGAGGAAACAGCCGTGACCGCGCGCCAGGACCTCGTCGAGCTCGTTGCCGCGGTGGAGGCGGGCACGGCGCCGGCCCCGGATCCGCGCTGGCGGGAACTCGCCGTCGAACCCGGCGAGCGGGTCCGTAGGGCAGCGGTGCTGATGCTCTTTGGTGCGCTCGACAACGTCCCCGCTGTGTCCGAGAAGTTGCTGGCTCCGGCCGATTTGGACGTGCTGCTGCTGCAGCGGGCCCAAACGCTGGAGGACCATCCCGGGCAGGTGGCGTTTCCCGGCGGCGGCATCGATCCGGGTGAGTCCGTGGTGGACGCGGCCCTCCGCGAGGCGGAGGAGGAGACTGGCCTGAACCCTGCGGGGGTGGACGTACTCGGCGTGATGCCTGAACTGGCCCTGCCCCGGGGCAATTTCCTGGTGACGCCGGTCCTGGCCTGGTGGGCTGCCCAGTCGCCGGTCCGGGTGGTTGACTACGGTGAATCCGCGCAGGTGTTCCGGGTCCCGGTCAGGGACCTGCTGGACCCGGACAACAGGGTGATGGCCACGGTCAGCCGGGCCGGCCAGACATTCCAGAGCCCAGCCTTCACCGTCAACGGCGTCGTGGTGTGGGGTTTTACCGGGATGATCCTGAACCAGCTTTTTGAACAGCTGGGCTGGGCCGTGCCGTGGGACCGCGCGCGGCTCTACGGGATTGATGTGTGAACCCCGCGCGGCGCCGGCCCGCCGGCCGGTCCGCTGGCTGTCAGCCACCGGGCTGCCTGCCAGGCAGCAACGGGGTTGCGGCCGCCTAGCCGGCAGCCACCGGGCTGCCTGCCAGGGGAGCCATCGCCCGTCCTCCCGACCTGCTGGAGGCGACCCGCCTGTGAGCGCCGGAATGATCCACAACCAGGCCGGTCGCGGCGTTCTCGCGCACGGCGTTGATGCCCGCCGCCGCGCTCTTGATGGAGCTGAAGAGCGGGGACACGGCCACTACCGTGCCATCCGCCGCCGTCAGCCTGAAGAAATAAGCCTTGTCGCCAGCTTGCGCGATCTCAAAAATGCCAGCCAAACCTGTGCCTCCCCAATATCCTTGCGTCGTTGCAATAGCCGGCGGATCGTACGGGAAATTCACCGGCCTTTCCGAGGGTAGCCCGGTGACGGAGCGCACACAACGCTACCGACGGGTACGTTACAGGCGGTGACTTCGGTCACTCATTTGGCATTGTCGTACGAATCGACGACGGCCACGCTGACCGGAAATTCCACCGGAATGCGGCCGAACAAGAGCTCCTTCGCGGCATTTGCGGAGTCCTCGATCGCCTTGATGCTATCCCCGACGGCGGATTCGGGACAGTGGACCATCACCTCGTCGTGGAGGAAGAACACCAGTTCGCCGGCGGCTGCGCCGTCCGACCGTATGGCGCGAAGCCTCCGTCGTAATTCCGCGAGCCARCATGCCGCCCAGTCAGCGGCCGAGCCCTGGACCACAAAGTTCCGGGTGAAGCGGCCGCGCGAGCGTGCGATCGAGTCCGCCCGGCGCTGCTCTTCCGCGGTGGTGGAGTGCTGGCTCTGCAGCCAGCGCTCCGACGGCGGCGGGCTGCTCCGGCCCAGGCGCGAAGTCACGGTCCTGCCGGCTTCGCCGTCGCGGGCAGCCTGCTCGACGAAGCCCACGGCGCGGGGGTAGGTGCGGGCCAGCTGCGGCATCAGCCGGCCGGACTCGCCCGTGGTCGCCCCGTAGATTGCTCCAAGGAGGGCCACCTTCGCCTTCGCCCGGTCGCCGCCGAAGCCTTGGGCGGCAATGCCGGCGTAGAGGTCCTTGTCCCGGGCGGCTTCGGCCATTTTGGAATCCTGGGCCAGCGCCACGAGCACGCGCGGCTCCAGCTGCGAGGCGTCGGCAACGATCAGTTTGTGGCCGGGATCGGCGTGGACCGCGCCGCGGACCTGGCGCGGGATTTGCAGCGCCCCGCCGCCCCGCGACGCCCACCGGCCCGAGACCACGCCGCCCACCACGTACTCAGGCTGGAACCTGCCGTCCTTCACCCAGGTATCAAGCCACGCCCAGCCGTTGGCCGCGTGGAGACGGGCCAGTTTCTTGTAGGCCAGCAGCGGCACGATCACGGGGTGGCTGGATTCTTTCAGCTCCCATTGGCGGGTGGTTTTAACTTCGATACCGTTGCGGTGCAGGGCGCGCATGAGCTCCTGCGGCGAGTCCGGGTTCAGCGCGGGCGACTTCAGCAGCAGCCTCAGTTCGGCCGTGAGCGATTCGAGTTTGGCCGGACGCTGACCGGGAGCCGGGCGGGGTCCGAGGTGTTCTGCGAGAATCTGCTCGTGGAGTTCCTCCCGCCACGGGACGCCGGTGTGCTGCATTTCGGCGGCGATCACGGCTCCGGCGGATTCCGCCGCGAGCAGCAGCTGGAGCCGTTGGCGCCGGCCGGTGTCAGGGACGACGACCGTGCCGGAGGCCGTTCCGGGCGCAGGTCCCGCCTGGCGCAGGGCCTCCTGCTGCGCGGCGTACTCGGCGCGGAGAGCCTCAAGGGATTGGCCGGGACCCCGGCCGGAGGCCGGGGCATCAAACAGGGCCCCTTGTTCCGGCGGCGGGGCAGGAGGCTGCAGCCCCCGCGGGGGCTGGTTCAGCTCGTCGTCCTGGGTCAGCTTCTCCGCCGCCTGCGCGTAGCCGGTGTGGGCGGTGAACTCCGAGTGGGCCAGGATCGAACCGCACAAGGTGAGGTCGTAGCAGCGCTCGAGTTCCACCCCGGCGCGCAGCAACGCGGGATACCAGTCCTGCGTACGGTGCCAGATCCAGCGCGGGTGCCGCTCCTCAAACTCGCGCACAATTCCGGCGAGGTCGCCGGCCCTGACCACACGGGGTTCCGGATTGGAGGGTTCGGGGGCGCCATCGGCCGTGAGCTGCTGCAGTGCCGCGCCGTCGGCGTGGGCAGCGAGCAGCAGATACATAGGATCAATTCTGCCCTGCTCCGGGACGTGGTCCGTGCTCGGTCCCCGGCCGCGGTGCAGGAAAGACGCCGGACTTGTCCACATAGCCCACGACGGCGGTTCCGCTGCGGTCCCGGCCCGGGCACAGTGGCAGCATGAACAGGCACCAGGACCGTGGCCCAGGCTCACCGCCACCGCGGGCGCATGAGCCCTGGACCCCCGGGGATTCCGCGGAAATCCTGCTCGTAACCGGCGCCGATGTGCTGCGCAGCGAGGTGGAACGCATCGTCGCAGCAGCCGGGGGCCAGCTGCGGACGGTGCAGGACGTTGCCGAGGCCGCGCCGTTCTGGGACGCCGCGGCCGCCGTGCTGGTGGGCAGCGACATCCGCGGGTTGCCGCCCCGGCGGAGGACCCCTGCCGTGATGCTCGGCCTCGAAGGTGACGGAGAAGGGTTATGGCATCTGGCCGCCGCCGTCGGGGCCGAACGCGTCGCGGTGTTGCCGGACGCGGCCGCCTGGCTGGCGGAATACCTGAGCCGGTCCCGCGCCCCGGAAGCCGGCGGCCTGGTGCTGGGTCTCACCGGCGGCTGCGGCGGTGCCGGGGCCACGACCGCCGCCATCTGGATCGCGCAGGCCGCCGCCGGGGCCGGGATCCGGGTGCTGCTGATCGACGGCGACCCCCGGGGCGGAGGCCTGGAACTTGCGCTGGCCGCCGAGGAAACCCACGGGCTCCGCTGGCCGGATCTGGCCGGGGTGAGCGGCAGTATCGACCCCGCCCAGCTGGAGGAGTCGCTGCCGGTCGCCGGCGGATTCTCCTTCCTGTCGTGGCCGGGAACCCGTGACAAAGCCGCCGGGGTGGACGCGACCACCGTGGCCGCGGTTCTTGACGCCGCACGCCGCGGCTGCGAATTGGTGGTGCTGGATATCGGCCGGGAACGGGAGTCCTTGCGGGCCTTCGCCGGCGAATGCGACCGGATTATCGTCGTGGCGCCCGCCCGGCTGCGGGCCGCCGTCGCCACGGCCTGGCTGCTGCAGGAGCTTCCACCCGTGGACACCGCTCTCGTGGTCCGGGCCAGTCGCGGCGCCGCTTTGGATGCGCCGCTGATCGCCGGCTCCGTGGGGCTTGTCCTTCAGGGCATCATGCCGGACATCAAGGATCTGGCCGGGGCAACGGAACTCGGCCGCCTTCTCGAAACCGGCCGGCACCGCGCCGTCCGCCGGTTCGCGGCCGGACTCCTTGAGCTGAACGGCGGAGACGGCTCATGAGTGCCCACGCGGCCGTAGAACCGGCCGAACCGGAACGTCCCGCCCGGCGGGCACCGGGCCGCCGCCGCTCGCAGGGATTTCTCGACCAGACGCTGCTCGAGTCCGTGCGCGAGTCCGTCATGGCCGATGCCTCCCCGGTAACCCCCTCAAGGGTGGCGGCCGCGGTCCAGGCGAGCGGGCGGCTGCTCGGCACGGCCGGCGCCCTGGCCGCAGTGGAGAGCATCAGCGCGGAATTGAACGGCCTGGGCCCCCTGCAACCGCTCACCCGTGATCCCGCCGTGACAGACATCTTTGTCAACGGGCCGGACTCGGTCTGGCTGGACCGCGGCCGCGGTCTGGAAAAGGCGCCGGTCGTCTTTTCCGGGGAACCGCAGATCCGGGCCCTCGCCGCGAGGCTGGTGGCAGCCGGTGGCCGCCGCCTGGATGACGGTTCGCCGTGCGTCGATGTCCGGCTCGACGGCGGCTACCGGGTGCACGCGGTGCTGCCGCCCATTTCCACGGCCGGGACCCTCCTGAGCGTGCGGATCCGCCGGGCCACGGTCTTCTCAATGCCCGAGCTGAAGCGCGCCGGCATGTTCGGGGCCGGGTCGCCCGGGAGCCTGGTCCAGTCCGTGCTCGAACGCATGGTGGCGGCCAAGCTGAGCTTCCTCATCAGCGGGGCCACCGGTTCGGGGAAGACCACGTTACTGGCGACGCTGCTGGGATTGTGCCACCCCGGGGAGAGACTCGTTCTGATTGAGGACGCCGCAGAACTGAATCCCGTCCACCCGCACGTCGTCGCGCTGGAATCCCGGCACGGAAACCTGGAAGGCGGTGGCGCCGTCGACTTGGGCGAACTGGTCCGCCAGGCCCTCAGGATGCGGCCGGACCGGCTGGTGGTGGGCGAATGCCGCGGCGCCGAGGTCCGCGAGCTGCTCTCGGCGATGAACACCGGACACACCGGAGGCGGCGGGACCATCCACGCGAATGAGGCGGCGGCTGTGCCTGCCCGGCTGACGGCCCTCGGCGCGCTCGCCGGCATGGGCCAGGACGCGGTACGGCTGCAGGTCGCCAGCGCGATCGACGTCGTCGTGCACGTCGAGCGGACCGAATCGGGCCGCCAGGTGGCGAGCGTTGGAATCATGGAGGTCCTAGACTCGGGCCTGGTTGTCGCCGCCGCACTGGAGATCCAACAGGGCGAGCTCCGCTTCGGCGGAGCCTGGCCGCTGCTGGCGCGCCGTCTCGGCCTGGATCCCGGGTTGGCCGGGGCGGACCCCTCCGGACTGCAGGCGGCGCTGCCGGCAGGACGGCCGCCGGGTTCCGGCCGCGAATCCCTCCAGCCCTGGACGCAGCGATGACCGTCTTCCTCATCGTCGTTTTGGTCCTGGCCGTGTGGCTGGCATTTCCCACCCCGCGCGCGGCCGGCCATCGTACCCGCAGGGCCTTGCACGCCGCGGGCACGCGAGCTCCCGCGGCCTACGGGTCCCCGGGATCCCGCCCAGGACGGGCCGTCGGGGGCATGACCCGTTGGCGCGGCAGGGGATCTCCCGATGCCGGGCCCGTCCCCATGACAGTCCTGGTCCAGCAGTTGGCCGCGCTGCTGAAGGGAGGGCGCATCCCCGCCCGGCTGTGGGATGAACTGTGGGCCCTGTACGGCGGTGACACCGCGCGGGACGGGCCGGCGGCCCAGGCCGCAGTTCACAGCGCCGGCCAGCCCCGCACCGCAAACGGCGCCGGCACGGTCCTCGGCCCGGAGTCCCGCAGGATCCTCGCAGCCGCGCGTGCCGCCGCCCGGCGCGGGTCTTCCGTGGCCGCGGCCATCCGCCGCGAGGTCTCCGCGCTCACTGCCGGTGCGGGCGCCGTCGTCACGGTCACCACTGGTGCCGTCGGCATCCGGGCCCGCCGCGACGTGCGTGTGTGGGGCGAGCTCGCCGCATGCTTTGACACCGCTGAAGCCAGCGGTTGCCCCCTGGCCGATGTCCTGGCGCGCTTTGCCGCCCACCTTGAAACGGAGGACGACGCCGAGGCAGCGCGGCAGACGGCCTTGGCGGGCCCCCGCGCGACCGTTCGTCTGCTGACCTGGCTGCCCCTGTCGGGCCTGGGTCTCGGCCTGCTGCTCGGCGTGGACCCGGTGGCGACACTGCTGGGAACTCCCTGGGGCCTCGCGGCGTTGGCCGCAGGCGTGGCGCTGACCGCCGTCGGCCGGTTGTGGTCCGCAAGGCTCGTCCGCGCCGCGGCGGAAGCACCAACGTGACTCCGCGGTGGTCGCCGTGAGGCCCGAACTTGCCGGATTCGTGATGGCAGCGAGCCTTGCCGGGGCAGCCGCAGTCGTCCTCGCCCGCCCGGGCCGTGTCCGCCGGCGGCTCCGGCGCCAGCTTCGGGCCCCTGCCGGCGGGGCCGCCCGGCGCCCGACGGTCCACGACGCCGGCCGGCACGGACGTCACGGCCTCCCGGGCCTGCGGGACACCGCCATGATGCTGGAACTGATCGGCGCCATGTTGGATGCGGGAGCCGGACTTGGCCGGTCCCTCGACCTCGTGGCCGCCCTCATGCCACCGGAACTCGGGCGGCAGCTTCGGCCGGTTGTGTCAGCCCTCGCAATCGGTGCGGACTGGGGCACGGCATGGCGCAGCTCCGGTGCCCGGGCGCCCCAACTTCAGGCCCTGCGCGACGCTCTTTCCTTCGCCGCGCTTACCGGCGCCCCCTCCTCAGCGCTCCTCTATGCCCAGGCGGCCCGGCTCCGCCGTGAACGCAACAGGGCCGCCGAGCAGCGCGCGGCCACGCTCGGGGTGAAGCTCGTGGTGCCGCTGGGCCTGTGCTCCCTGCCGGCTTTCGTCTGCCTCGGCGTCGTGCCCGTGCTCCTGGGGCTGCTTCGGGCGTGATGCCGGCAGCCCGGGGATCACCCCGGGCCCAAGGTTTATTCAAGTTGCTGGGGGATACCTTTGGGGCAGGCACCGTCGGAGTATGAGCGGTCTCGTGCGTCGGCTTCTCACAGCACCTCCTTGGCGCCTCGAATCCCGGAGTATCTGGGGTCTCGTACTAACTGGGAGCCATGCCAGGGGGGCAGATCAATGATTCGACTGTATAAAGCGGGCGTGATTGCAGCGCTCAACCTACTAGTGTTGACCGGTTTGGCGGTCGGTGCCAGTCCGGCGTCCGCCGCCGTACCGACCTGTCAGCCGGGAGCACCCCAACCGACCAACCAATACCCTGGCACAACGGTGATTGCCACGAACTTCGAGTCCGGAAGCCTCACCACTGCAGGCTTCGCCGCCGCATTCACCGCGGGGACAGGCACTGCCGATGTCTCCTCGGCACAGCAGCACTCGGGCCGCTGCTCAGCCTTTGTTCACGTCACCACGGATGCCGGGTCGGTGGCCAATTTTTCCGCACCACTTCCTGCCGGAAACAATGAGGTCTACGCCGACGGCTGGTTCAACATCACCAAAGAGGGCGTCGCCGGCAACAACGTCCCGTACTTCCGCTTCTTCAACGGGACTACCCGGTTCATAGACGTCTACCGATCCAACGGCGGCGTCGGCCCGATGTGGCTGCGGGTCGCGGCGCCCGACGGAACCCTCCGATACACCCCGATGAAAGTCAATGTCCCTCTCGGCACCTGGCACCATATCGTCACGCACGTCGTCGCAAATGGGGCCTCCTCCACGGTCGAGGTGATCTTCGACGGCAAACTCCTGTATTCCAGCAAGCAGATCGCCACGGGTTTTACCGCGGTCACCAAGATGCAACTCGGTGCCGAACACCGGCGGCAGGCAGGCGACAGCTTCATTGACGACGTCGTTATCAAGGCCGGAAAGGCGGCCGCCCAGCTGCCCGGAACGTTTGCCCCGATTGCCCCACAACGGTTCCTCGACACCCGGAAAACGGTGCCGGTGGGTGCCGATAAGGCCGTCTCCTTCCAGGTTGCAGGGGCTAATGGGATCCCGGCAAATGTCGCGGCGGTCGTCTTCAACCTGACCGTCACTGAAGCAAAATCCATTGGTTACATCACCGCCTACCCCTCCGGGACAACAAAGCCGGATGCATCCAATGTGAACTTCCGTGCCAACCAAAACGTGCCCAACCTRGTAACGGTCAAGGTGGGTGCGGACGGAAAAGTGGCGCTGTTCAACAGATCCTCCGGCACAACCCACCTCATCGCCGATGTCACCGGCTACTACGTCACGGGGACGCCAGCGACGCCGGGCGCCTTCCAAAGCCTCGCGCCAAAGCGGCTGCTGGACACCCGGTCCACGACGGCGCTTGCAGGGGATTCCACTGTGTCCCTGCAGGTTGCGGGGACCAACGGCATACCGGCATCTGCCTCTGCTGTGGTCTTCAACCTCACAGTGACCGAGCCAACAAGGATCGGATACATTACGGCCTATGCTTCGGGCTCGGCGCGTCCGGACGCGTCTAACCTCAACTTCAACGCCGGACAGACAGTGCCGAACCTGGTCACGGTCCCCATCGGTCCAGACGGAAAAGTCACACTGCTCAATCGTTCGTTCGGACGTTCGCACCTGATCGCAGACGTTGCCGGCTACTACCTCGGCGGCACGCCGTCAGCCACCGGTGCGTTCAAGGCCACGGGTCCATCCAGGATCCTCGACACCCGAAACGCAACGGCTGTTCGCCCGGACTCCACGGTGTCCTTCCAGATTGCCGGCGCCAACGGCATCCCCTCGAGCGTCCTGGCGGCTGTCTTCAACCTGACGGTCGTGTCGCCCCAGTCCATCGGCTACATCACCGCCTACCCCTCCGGTTCCACCCGTCCGGACGCGTCCAACCTGAACTTCTCCGCCGGACAGACTGTGCCGAACCTGGTCTCGGTCCCCGTCGGCTCAGACGGAAAGGTGACGTTGTTCAACCGGTCCTCCGGATCCTCACACCTCATCGCCGACCTCGCGGGATACTTCCTGCCTTAGGGACGCGGGTGACCCGCACCAACTGAACCCGAGGGGCTGTCGTCGCAGTGCGGACCGCAGCCCCTCGGGTTCAGCCTTGTCCTGGCCCGGGCGAAACGCCGGCGGACCAGGGCTTTGCGTTTGGCGGCCGTTGGCCGCCCGGAATGGGCCAGACACTTCTCCTCCACAGGCCGCCACGACGGCATCTTCGGGCACGTTTTCCACTTAGCTGCCATCGGGGCTTATGGCGCGACGTGCAAGCCGGGAGAGTCGAATCAGCCGGCGATCACGCCGGTGTCCCGTGGAAGGAAAGCAGATGTCAACAAATCAGGACACTCCCGCTGCACGTCGCATTGAAGCAGGGGAGGGCGGCGTTGCGGAGGTCTATGAGATCTACCCCGGCGCCAGCTCGGTTGTTCCCGTTCAACCGCGGGGCCGCACAGGGCCGCCGGCCGCACAGGCGGGAATGGCTACCGCTGAATATGCCATCGCAACCCTGGCCGCCGTGGGTTTCGCCGGGGTCCTCGTGTTCATCATGCGCAGCGATGAGGTCCGCGGGTTCCTCCTGAACCTCATCCGGACGGCGCTCACGTTGCCATGAACGGACTCTGGCGCGCCCGGGGGAGCGGCGGCCGGGGGGAGCCGCCGCCGACGGGGGAGTGCCGCGGGGCCGTCACTGCTGAGTTCGCCGTCGCGCTGCCCTCGGTCGTTCTCCTGCTCTCCGTGCTGCTCGCGGGTTCGGCGGCCGGGGTGATGCAGCTGCGGGTTGAGGAAGCGGCCCGCGGCGGTGCCCGGGCGGTGGCGAGGGGAGCCGCGGCAGGCGAAGTCGGTGAGATTGTCCGCCGTCTCGCCGGCGACGCGGCGGACTCCGAGGTGACGCACGACGGCGAGTGGCACAGGGTCACCGTTTCCGGCCGGGTCCCCGGGGCCGTTGGCTCCCTGGTTCCCTGGGCCCTCAGCGCCAGCGCGTGGGCGCGTGCGGAGGCTCCCGGCGCGGCACAACGGCCCGGGCTGGACGAGCCCGAACTGAAAGGCGTCTCCCGTTCCCCGTGGCAAGGCGGCACATGATGTCGCCTGCACCTGCACCTGCACCTGCACCTGCACCTGCACCTGTCCGTGCCCGCGGGCCGCGACCCCGGAGCCCGAAACCCGCCCACGCCCGGCACCGGTGTACGTCGTCAGAGCGGGGGTCGGGGACCGTCCTTGCCCTGGGACTCGGACTGGTGGTCATCATGGCGTTGGCCCTGCTGCTTCTTTTGGCCGAATCGGCCGTTGCGGCATCGAGGGCTGCGGCGGCCGCCGATCTGGCAGCGCTGGCTGCGGCGGATGCCGCGCGGGGCATCACGTCCGGCGAACCCTGCGCTGTGGCTAGAGAGGTCGCGCTGAAGAACAACGCCACGCTGGCTGCCTGTGCCGAAGGACCGGACGACACCGTTCAGGTGCGCACCGAGTTCAGCGCCGGACCGTTCCTCGGGGCGGCCACGGGACTGGCCAGGGCCGGACCGCCCCCTGCGGCCGGGAACGGGCCAGCACCGTGAAAGATGCACCAACTCCGGCGGTCGCCAGAAGCCGCGCAGCCGTCTGCGGCCTGGCGTGCAGCCCTGCCGCCGCCCGGCTCACACGAACCTGCCTGCCGCCCCGGCTCCGAACCTGCCGGCCGCCGCCCACGAACCGGCCGCTGAGACGTGGTCAGGCKCGGAGCGGCTGGGCGGGCTGATCGTCCGGGGTCCCGGCCGCGGCGGCCGTTGTTCCGGGATTGCCGGCGTGCATGAGGTCGGTGGCGTCTTGGAGCAGCACATCGATCAGTGTGACGGCAGCGTCCTTGTCGAGCGGGTTGTTCTTGTTGCCGCACTTGGGTGACTGGACGCAGGAGGGGCAGCCGGACTCGCATTCGCAGGCCTTGATGGCGTCGCGCGTGGCGGTCAGCCACAACCTCGCCTTGTCGTATCCGCGTTCGGCGAAGCCGGCCCCGCCGGGATGGCCGTCGTAGACAAAGATGGTGGGCACTCCGGTATCGGCGTGGATGGCCGTGGACACTCCGCCGATGTCCCAGCGGTCGCTGGAGGCCACCAGCGGAAGGAGTCCGATGGCCGCGTGCTCGGCAGCATGCAGCGCTCCGGGGAACTGTGCCTCGATCAGCCCAGCGCCGGTCAGCGAGCGGTTGTCCATGACAAACCAGACCGCCTTGGTAAACAGGTCCCTGGCGCCCAATTCCAAGGGTTCTTCGCCGAGGATCTCGTTCGAAATTAACGCCTTGCGCTGGAAGGAGACCACCTGTGTTGTCACTTTCACATCGCCGAAATGCACGGCCACATCGCCCCATTGGGTGGTGCGTTGCGTTTCAAGGACCTCGATCTGGGTCACGTCCCGGGCGGTCGTGTAGTAGTCCGGGTTCGCCCGCCGCACCACCACACAGTGATCGTCCTCATTCAGGTCTTCGACCACGTAGCTGTCGCCCTGGTGGACATAGATGGCCCCTGTGTGGGCCTGGTAATGGGTCTGCGGCGAATCCATGGTGCCGAGCAAGGAGCCCGTCTCCGCATCCACTATGCTCACCGGACCTCCGCCGTCGGCCCGGAGGTTCACCATGGCTGCGGCATTTTGCGGATGGGTCCAAAACCATCCTGCCGGCCGTTTGCGCAGGTAGCCCTGCAGGACCAGGCGGTCCAGCAGCTTCTCAGCGGTGGCCCCGAAGAGCTCCAGTTCGGCGAACCCGAGGGGCAGTTCCGCGGCGGCGGCGCACAGGTGGGGGCCCAGAACGTATGGATTGGAGGGATCGAAGACCGTGGCCTCCACCGACACGTCGAAAATCGCCTCGGGGTGGTTCACCAAGTAGGTGTCCAGCGGGTCGTCGCTGGCCACGAAGGCCGCGATCGCGTCCTGGCCGGCGCGGCCCGCGCGGCCGATCTGCTGGAACAACGACGCGCGGGTGCCCGGCCAGCCTGCGACCAGGACTGCATCGAGACCGGAAATGTCAATGCCCAGCTCCAGCGCGGACGTGCTCGAGACGCCCAACAGTTCACCGGAGCGCAGCGCCTTTTCCAGGGCCCGCCGCTCCTCCGGCAGATAGCCCGAGCGGTACGCGGCCACACGCTGCGGCAGGCTGGGATCCACCTCGTCGAGGAGGCGTTTGGCGATGGAGGAAATCGACTCTGCCCCGCGCCTGGACTTGATGAACGCAATGGTCCTGGTCCGGGAGGACACCAGGTTGGCCAGCAGGTCGGCGGTCTCGGCGACTGCAGTCCGGCGCTCCTTGGCACCGTTTTCGCCCCGGAGTTCGGTCAGTGCCGGCTCCCAAAACGCCACCGTCGTGGACCCGTGGGGCGAACTGTCTTCGGAAACGGCCCGCACGGGCGCGCCGATCAGCCGGCCGAAGGACTGCCCGGGTTCAGACGCCGTGGCGGACGCCGCGATGAACACCGGTCCGGGATGCGAGCCGCCCGGGCTGTAGTAGGCACAGATCCGACGCAGCCGGCGCATGAGGTTTGCCACATGGGAGCCGAAGACGCCGCGGTAGCTGTGGGCTTCGTCCACGATCACGTAGCGGAGGCGCCGGAAGAACCTGGCCCACCAGGCATGGTTCGGGAGAATGCCGAAGTGCAGCATGTCCGGGTTGGCGAGGATGAAGTTCGCGTGGTCCCGGATCCAGCGCCTGGACGCGGGATCGGTGTCGCCGTCGTAGGTTTCGGCCCGGACTGTGGGGAGCTTCAGTGCCCTGATCGCTGCGAGCTGGTCGGCGGCAAGCGCCTTGGTCGGGGACAGGTAGAGGGTCACGGCCCCGTCGTCGTGGATTTTCCCGGGATCGGACAGGACCCTGAGCTCGGAACGGTGGATCGCGTCCAGGGCCGGCAGCTGATACGCCAGGGACTTGCCGGACGCGGTGCCGGTGGCGATGACCACGTTCTCTCCGCCGTGGGCCAGTTCGGCGGCGCGGACCTGGTGAAGGTAGGGCTCGTGGATGCCCAGGGAACCGTAGGCTGCCACGAGATCCGGGTGGGACCACTGCGGCCACGGCGCATTGACGGCCTGGCGGGCGGGGATCGTCCGCACATGACGCAGCTGTTCCGGGTCCGGACCTCGGCCCAGCAACGGAATCAGGGACTCATGCGGGTTCACTCACATATTCTTTCATCCGCCCTCAAATCGCCCATGCCCGGCACTCAGCCCGGCACTCAGCCCGGCAGACGCTGCGGCTTCGCGCGGTGGCTTCGGCGCGGCTGCCTGGCAAACGCGTTGCCCCGGGCTCAGGCCCGCCGGACGGCCGGCGCTCGCGGCGCCTCAGCCCACGGACAGGTCGGCCCCTTCGTCTGACGTCGACAACATCAGGACGTGGCACACCTCGCGCCAGCCGAGGTGCGAATAGAGTTTTTGGCCGTCCAGCGAGGCGAGCAGCAGCCCGGAGTCGACGTCGTGTTCGAACGCCTGGGCTGCCAGGGCCTTCATGATGAAGCTGCCCAGCCCCCGCCGCTGGTAAGCCTCTGACGTCACGATGTTGTCGAAGATGGCGGTATGTCCCACCACAAACACGCGTCCGCTCGCGGCGACGTCCTCGCCGGCGCTGACCACCGCGTGGTGGACGCCGTCGGTCCGGGACGTCTCGAGCCTGAGGTCGTCATCCGAAAGCCAGGGGTCCTCCGAATCCTGGGTCTCCATGTCCACGATCATCATGGTTTGGGAGGCCGAGGTGACATGCAGCCCATTCCGCTGCCCCAGCATGGTGAATCGGGCCACATCGTTGGTGAGGATGGTGAGGACCCGGGCCGGCGCTTCGGCCGTCTTTGCCGCCAGCGCCTCGAACTCCGCGTCGGACGGATCGTAGGCGAAGTACTCCCATTCGTGGGTGGTGTCACCGCGAAAGGCCGCGGGGAACCTGCCCTCCCTGCGCGTCTCATATCCGCGGCAGCCGGCCCATCCGGCAACCCAGATTTCCAGCAGGTGAGTGGTGTCTTCAACCATGGCGTCAAGACTCATGTGATGAGCGTATTCCAGCAGTGCCACAAGCAACAGGGGCCGGGTCGGGGGAAGCCGCTTGCTTATCCAATTGTGACTGTCGCCCGGCCGCCCGCCCCAGCAAGTACCCTTAAAAGCGTGGCTTTGAACAGGATTGTCCTCTTTTACGGATTCACCCCCCTGCCGGACCCGGACGCCGTCCGGCTCTGGCAGCGCGCCCTGTGCGAAAAACTCGGACTAACCGGCCGCATCATCCTTTCCAGGGACGGCATCAACGCCACGGTCGGCGGAGAACTGAACGCCGTGAAGCAGTACGTCAAAACCACGCGCGAGTACAAGGGTTTCCAGGGCATCGACGTGAAGTGGTCCGATGGCGGGGCTGCGGACTTCCCGCGGCTCAGCGTCAAGGTGCGGGACGAAATCGTTTCCTTCGGCGCCCCGGGCGAACTCAAAGTCGACGCCGGCGGGGTGGTGGGCGGCGGAACCCACCTCAAACCCGAGGAACTCCACGAACTCATTGAAGCCAAGAAACAGCAGGGCGACGAAGTCGTGTTCTTCGACGGCCGGAACGGGTTCGAGGCCCAGATCGGCAAGTTCAAGGACGCCGTCGTTCCCGATGTCGCCACCACCCACGACTTCATCAAGGAACTCGACTCCGGCAAATACGACGCCCTCAAGGACAAACCGGTTGTCACCTACTGCACCGGCGGCATCCGCTGCGAGGTGCTGTCGAGCCTCATGGTGAACCGCGGGTTCAAGGAGGTCTACCAGCTCGACGGCGGCATTGTCCGCTACGGCGAGGCCTTCAAGGACCAGGGCCTGTGGGAGGGCTCACTGTATGTGTTCGACAAGCGCATGCACGTCGAGTTCAGCGGGGACGCCAAGACGATCGGCGAGTGCGTCCGCTGCTCGGCACCCACGAGCAAGTTCGAAAACTGCTCGAATCCGTCCTGCCGGACCCTGACGCTCTATTGCGCCGGGTGCGCCGCGAGCCCCGACACCCTGCGATGCCCCGAGGGCTGCGCCGCCTGAGGCGCGAGCCGGACATTTGGCCGGCCGGGAACCCTCAGATGCGGCTCACCCGGAACGCGAAGTTTGCCGGTGCGTTCGCATCCACTTTGATGGAGAGCGACGCATCTGCGGCCAGTTGCACCACGTTCACCCTGGACGTCCCGCACCGGAGACTCAGGTCCACGAGTTCGTTCTCACCGTTCTCGATGGAAAAGGACACGCGGCGGGTGCTCCGGCAGGCCAGGGTCAGGGCGTAAGTACCCTTGGGCAGCTGGGCTGTAGTCTCTTTGCGCTCCTCGTCCGCCTCCAGCGTCCCGAAACCCGTCTGGAAGACCTGCCCCTCGGCGTCGGGCAGTACGGCATCGACCCAGTCATCCAGCTCCTCGCCCGTCACCGGCTCGTTGAGATGGGGGTCCTGGGGCAGGGCGGCGTCAGTGGTCGGCGGAGGGGCAGCGGAGGTCGATTCATCGTCCCAGTGGTCGGCGCTGTATTCATAGGCGCAGCCGGACAGGACTGCCCCGAGAAATACCGCAACTGAAAGCACCACGGCGGCCGCCGGGGTGCGCCGTCGCGGCACCCTGCTCGCCGGCACAGTTGGCATACCCTGAGATTAGGGCGGCCCGGAATCAAACGCCAGAGGCCAAAGGTCCGGGTCGGACAGGCGTCCACGGGGCGCCGGGCCGGACGCCACGAACCGGGCTGCGGCGGGTGCTACTCGGACGACGCCAGGTGGTACGCGTAGAGAAGCGGGGCATCCACACTGGATGTGCTGAGCGTGACCTTGCCCGCGGCGGGCACTTTGATGCGGGCGGTTTCGCGGCTGCCGTTGCAGGCGGCTCCGGCTTCGGCGAGCTGGCTGCCGTCCAGGCTCACGGCGAAGAACGCCTTCCCGCCGCCGTCGCAGGTCATGGTCAAGGTGTAGGTGCCGGCGGGCACGCCGGACGCGGTCCGGACGATCGGATCCCGGTTCAGGATTTTTCCGGCATCCTCCAGCACTGTTCCCGGGGCGGAGGGCAGCGCGGTGGCCTTCCACGCCGGGACATCGGCGCCCTCAATCGAACCGGCCGGGGAACATGCCGCTGCAGCCAGTACGACGACGGCGGCGGCCACGCCGCTGAGCGTCCGCCTTGCCAGGCGGGCGGCCGGGACGTGGGAGGAAGGGAAAACCATGCCTCAAACTTACCGTCTCGAAGGCTCCCCTCCGGCCGCGCCGACGTCCCGGGCACCCTCTCCCTGCGGGCCCTTGACTTTGACGCTGCGTCAAAGTTTAGAGTCGAAGCGACGGCCGGAAGCGATGGCTGGCAGCGATGGCCGGAAGCGACGACCGGAAGCGATGGCCGGCAGTAGCCGGTCGGCACGGTAACAGTGGGGGGTCCGAGGAACGCGGGCCTCGAAGGAGCAGAAGGGTGGAGGCATGGACTGGTCCGTTCAGCAGATCGCGAAATTGGCCGGCACCACCGGCCGGACTTTGCGTCACTACGACGACATTGGCCTGCTCAGGCCGAGCCGCACCGGCAACAACGGCTACCGGTACTACGGCCAGGAATCCCTGGTCCGTCTGCAGCGGATCCTGCTCCTGCGCGACCTGGGGCTCGGGCTGCCGGCGATCGCGGACGTGCTCGGCAACGAGGCGGACGCGGAGCATGCACTGGGCCGGCACCTGGCGTGGCTGCTGCAGGAACAGGACAGGCTGGGGCGGCAGATTGCCGCGGTCCGTCACACCATTGAGGCATTGCAAACGGGAGGAAAGATCATGGCGGAGGAAATGTTCGACGGTTTCGACCACACCAAGTACCAGGAGGAAGTCCAGCAGCGGTGGGGCAAGGACGCCTATGCAAAGTCCGACGCCTGGTGGCGCAGCATGGGGGCCGGGGAGAAGGCTGCCTGGACGGAACAGTCCCGGCAGCTCGGTGCCGAGTGGACGGCTGCTGCGGCGTCGGGAGTCCCGGCGGACAGCGCGCAGGCGCAGGACCTGGCCCGGCGCCACGTCGAATGGCTCAGGGGAATCCCCGGCACGCCGGCGTCACCCGCAGCGGGCGGCAGCCCGGCGGCAGGTGGTGGCATCAAGGGGTACGTGACGGGGCTCGGCGAGATGTACGTGGCCGATCCCAGGTTCGCCGCCAACTACGGCGGTGAGGACGGCGCCGCCTTCGTCCGGGACGCGCTGAAAATCTATGCCGAGACCGAGCTCTAGCCGGACCCGCACGCCCCAAGCCCAGCCCCGGCGCTGACGGGGCCAACCCAGGTCCCACCCCATGGCCCGGCCCCCCGGACTAAACTTGTCCGGTGACTTCCTCAGCGCAAGGCCCCGCCGCACCCTCCCGTTCAACGCAGGCTCCCTCAGCCCCGTTCACGGCCGGCAACACCCCGGACGCTCCGCGCAGCGACCTCGCCGGCCTCCTCGAGGCCCTGGCCGCGGACCTGCGTGCGATTGGCTACACCGTGGACGGGGTTGCGGAGCTGCTCGGCGAGGCCGCGCACTCGGCCCTGGGCCGGGACCAGCTCATCCCGGCCCTGATCGTCACCGGGCGTTCCCTCGGGGAGCCGGCGACGGCGGCGCTCGCCGGCGTCGTGCGTCTCTGGCTTCTGTCTGAACCGCAGCCCGCGGCGACGCTCGACGCCGCCCTCCCCGGCATCCGTACCAAGGGGCTGGTGGAACTTGGGCTCGTGGAGCCTGCGGGCGGTGACCTGGTCCAGGCCGGGGTGGACCTCAGGCCGTACGGCTGGGACCCGACAGTGGGGGAAGACGGGACCAGCGCTGGCGGAGCAGACCTCTGGGTGGCCAGCGACCTCGCGGCCCACCAGCGCGCCGGCGTTCTTCGTCACGACCATGTCCTGGGGATTGGGCAGGCCTCCACCACCCTGGTCCAGGTCACCGCCCGCCGCCATGTTGCCAAGGCCCTCGATCTCGGCACCGGCTGCGGGATCCAGACCTTCCACCTGCTGCACCACGCCGAGCACGTGACAGCCACGGACATCTCCGAACGCGCCTTGGCGTTTACCCGGTTCAACCTGCTGCTCAACGCCGCCGAGCTGCACCTGGACCCGGCCGACCTTGACGCCCGCGTCAGCCTGAGGCTCGGATCCCTGCTGGACCCCGTCGCGGGGCAGGAGTTCGAGCTGGTGGTCTCCAACCCGCCGTTCGTCATCACCCCCCGCAGCCTGGGCGAGACCGCCACGGACCAGTTCACGTACCGCGACGGCGGCCTGCCGGGGGACGAGATTGTGTCCTCGCTGGTCCGTGCGCTGCCCTCGGTCCTTGCCCCGGGCGGAACGGCCCAGCTTCTGGGCAACTGGGAGATCACGGCCGGCGCCGGCTGGGCCGACCGGCCCCAGAGCTGGGCCGGCCCGGCCACCGACGTCTGGTTCATCCAGCGCGAGCAGGTGGGCCCCGAGCAGTACGCCGAGACCTGGCTGCAGGACGCCTCGGAAAGCCGCGACCGCCGGCTCTACGAGGACTCGTACGCGGCCTACCTGGACGACTTCGCCTCGCGCAATGTGGCCGGAATCGGCTTCGGCATGATCTGGCTGCGGAGGCCTGCCGACGGCGCCGGGCGGGTGCTGTCGCGCTTCGAGGAGATCACCTACCCGATCGAACAGCCGGTAGGGCCACACCTGGGCGCCGCCGTCGAGCGTGCCGACTGGCTGGCCGGCCATGATCTGGCCGCCGCCCACCTGCTGGTCGCGGAGGACGTCACCGAAGAACGGCACCAGCGCCCCGGTGCGGAACACCCCGGCGTCATCCTGCTGCGGCAGGGTGCCGGGCTGCGCCGCACCAACCTGCTCAGTACCGAGCTGGCGGGCCTGGTCTCAGCGTGCGACGGCGACCTGTCCGTCGGGCAGATCATCGGCGCCCTCGAGGCGCTGCTGGGCGGCTACGAGGGGTTTGGCAGCGCGGAGTTCCGCGCCGGCCTGCTCGAGGAAGTCGGGAACCTCGTCCGCGACGGCTTCCTGCTGCCTGCCTGATACCGTCGCGGCCGTGCCCGCCAACAACGGTTCGGCCGCGTCCTTGGCCGGCAACGCCGCGTCCGCCGCTGCCCCGGCTGCCGCCTTGGCCGCCGCTGGAGTGTTGGCGGCGGAGTCCTCCCGGCCGAACCGCGGCAGGACGTACGCCGTGAGGGCGAGGGCCACCAGGGCACCGACGGCGCCGGTGAGCACGAAGCTGACGCGGACCGGCACCAGGGCGCCCAGGAGACCGCCCAGGGCCAGCGCGCCAATGGAGACGGCACGCGTCATCCCGCCGACAATCGCCATCGCCTGGCCGCGCCCGCTTTCCGGAATCCGCAGGATCGCGATGGCCCCGAAACAGGCGTTCAGGACGCCGCAGGCCACTCCCGTCCCTGTGTAGGCCGCAAAAAGCAGTTCCACGCTCGGGACGATCCCGGTGAGGACCAGGCACGCCGAGGCTCCGGTCATGGCGGCCAGCAGCACGCGCAGGCGGACCCGCGGCGTCCTGATCCTGCCGGCCATCGCGGCCCCGGCCGCCATGCCGAGGCCGAAGGCTGCGGACAGGAGGCCGTACTGGATTTCGGTGGCGCCAAGTTCGTTGCGGGCCAGGAACACCTCGAGCACGTTGGTGGCTTCGCCGACGACGATGAAGAACATCGCCCCCAGGACCAGGGCCCAGACCAGGCTGTCCCGGCGGATCAGGCGCAGCCCGTCCAGCAGCGCGGGCTTCGCCTGGCCTGCACGTTCGGCCGCCGTGCCGCGGCGGGTGCGGATCAGCAGCGCGCCCAGCCCCATGGCGACGTAGCAGCCGCTGGCCACGGTGAACACCAGCCCGGTCCCGCCCCAGCCGCTGAGCAGGCCGCCCGCGGCGGGTCCTGCCATCCCCGCGATCATGATGGTCGCCTGCATGGTCCCCATGGCCCGGGGGGTGCGGTCCTCTCCGACGATCCGCGGCAGCAGGGCCTGCCAGGTGGGGCTGGCCACGGACTGGGCCGCGTCGAGCAGGAACGTCATGGCAAACAGCACGGGCAGATAGTTCTCCAGGTACTGCATGCCAAGGCCCATGCCGGCGACGGCGGCGGCGCTGACCGCCGAACTCGCCGTCGCCAGCGTGCGCGAATCCATGGTGTCGGCGAGCCGGCCGGCCCACGGGGCCAGGAGGACCAGCGGCAGCGCTGAGCAGAGCAGGTACGCGGCCACGAGCCATGGCCCGGCGACAGGAGTTTCGCCGGCGGCGGCCGCGTTCTGCAGATGCAGCATCACGCTGACGACGACGGCGCCCATCCCCGCCGTCGCCACGAACCGGGCGGTGCCGGCAATCAGGAAGTCGCGGTTGCGCCACAGGGGCGGCACGCCGGCTGCGGATGCCGGCAATTTATGAAGTGTATGTTTCATAAAAAGGAACCTAGTCCGGCGGCAAAACAAATGTCAAGCATTTCTTTCATAGTTTGGCGGGGCTGGATACACTGGAGGAGTGAACGCAGAAACCCCGACGGCGGAGTCAATGGCTCCGCCGGCCACCAGGCGCCGGCACCGTCCGGAGAAGCAAGTGGAAATCACCGACCCGAAGGCGATCCRTGCCTTGGCCCACGCCGCCCGGCTGGAGGTCATTTCCGAGCTGTATTCCACGCAGGTGAGCCGGACGGCCACCGAGCTTGCCGCGCAGACCGGGCTGACTCCCAGTGCCATGAGCTACCACCTGCGGGCACTGCAGAAGTGGGGCATCGTGATTCCCGCCGCCACCGCGGGGGATGCCCGGGAGCGGCGCTGGCAGGCCGCCGGTACAGATTTCACCATCCACTCGCTGGGGGGAGTGGCCAGCCCCGAGCTCGCCGTCCTGGACCTCGAGCTCGACGCCTACCGCCGCCGGGTCCGTGCCTACGCCACGGCCCGCAACGCCCGGCGCGAGAGCGGCGACACCGCCGACGGGCCGTCCTCGGTAGTACTGGCCAGCAATCTGCTGTACCTGACGCCGGACCAGCGGGCCGAACTGACGCGGCGGATCTTCGACCTGCTGCGGGACTACGAACTTGAGGATCCGGACCACCTGCCCGAAGGTGCCGAACGCATGGCCACGATGTGGTCGATGATTCCGGACGACCGCGGCCCGGCGGCCGCCGCAAAACCCGCCGCCGCAAAACCCGCCCCCGTCAAGCCCGCCGCCGGCAAGGGCTGAGCCGCCGGCGGGGAGGGCTGAGCCGCCGCCGGGAAGGCCTGAACCGGTCGCGGGCACGGCGCTGAACCGCATCCGGAGTGCGCTCAGGGGCCGGCCGGCACGTGGCCCTATTGCGGCCGGAAGCCGCGTCCGCCGGGCCGTCATTTCCGGCCGGATGCGCGGGATTCTGCAAAATATGGTGAACTAGGCGGGTATGGGCGCATCTGCCCGAGCCACCTTTTTCTGTAGGAGCACCGTGCCAAGCAAGGCCAAAACCGGCAAGAAACTCGTGATTGTGGAGTCTCCCGCCAAGAGCAAGACCATCGCCAAGTACCTCGGCGAAGGCTTCATTGTGGAGGCCTCCATCGGTCACATCCGCGACCTCCCGCAGCCCTCGGAGCTCCCCGCGGAACTGAAGAAGACCCCGCTGGGCAAGTTCGCCGTCGACATCGACAACGACTTCAAGCCTTACTACGTGGTGTCCTCGGACAAGAAGAAGAAGGTCGCCGAGCTCAAGGCGCAGCTCAAAGACGCCGACGCTCTCTATCTCGCAACCGATGGGGACCGCGAGGGCGAGGCCATCGCGTGGCACCTGCTCGAAGTGCTCAAGCCCAAGGTTCCCGTCTACCGGATGACCTTCGGTGAAATCACCAAGGAAGCCATCCACCGCGCCATGGACAACCTGCGCGATGTCGACCAGGACCTGGTGGACGCCCAGGAGACCCGGCGCGTCCTGGACCGGCTCTACGGCTATGAGATCTCCCCGGTGCTGTGGCGCAAGGTGGCCCGTGGCCTCTCCGCCGGCCGCGTGCAGTCCGTTGTCACCCGCATGGTGGTGGACCGCGAACGCGAGCGGATGGCCTTCAAGGCCGCCTCCTACTGGGACCTCACCGGCCAGTTCGGCGCCGGTTCCGGCTCCTTCAAAGCCAAACTCGCCGCCGTCGACGGCGCCAAGGTCGCCAGCGGCCGGGACTTCAACGACAACGGCGAGCTCACCTCCCGCAACGCCGTCCACCTCAACGAGGAACTCGCCACCTCGCTCGCGGCGGGGCTGCAGGACGCCGACTTCCGCGTCCGCTCCGTCGACACCAAGCCGTACACCCGCCGCCCGGCGGCGCCGTTCACCACCTCCACCCTGCAGCAGGAGGCCGGCCGCAAGCTGCGCTTCTCCTCGAAGAGCACGATGCAGGTGGCCCAGCGGCTCTACGAAAACGGCTACATCACCTATATGCGTACGGACTCGTCCGCGCTGAGCAACGAGGCCGTCACGGCCGCCCGGCGCCAGGCCTCCGAGCTGTACGGCCCCGAGTACGTGCCGCAGTCGCCGCGGGTCTACAGCGGCAAGGCAGCGAACGCGCAGGAAGCCCACGAGGCCATCCGTCCCGCCGGCGACTCCTTCCGCACCCCGGCCCAGGTGGCCCAGCAGCTCTCCGGCGACGAATTCCGCCTCTATGAGCTCATCTGGAAGCGCACGGTCGCCTCGCAGATGGCTGATGCCAAGGGCTCCACCGCCACGATCCGTCTCGGCGCCGTCACCGTTGGTGACCCGGCCGACCGCCGCGACGCCGAGTTCTCGGCGTCGGGCACCGTCATCACCTTCCCCGGCTTCCTCGCCGCCTACGAAGAAGGCAAGGACGAAAGCCGCGGCGACGACGAGTCCGAGGAAGCACGCCGGCTGCCCAACGTGGCCAAGGACGACGCGCTCACTGCCAGCGACATTGTCGCCGTCGGCCACGAAACCTCGCCGCCGCCGCGCTACACCGAAGCCTCGCTGACTGCGGAGCTGGAAAAGAAGGGCATCGGCCGCCCGTCGACCTATGCCTCCACCATCTCTACGATCCAGGACCGCGGCTACGTCCGGAAGCAGGGCTCCGCGCTGGTCCCGAGCTGGATCGCGTTCTCCGTGATCCGGCTCCTCGAACAGCACTTCCACGACTACGTGGACTACGAGTTCACGGCCGACATGGAAGCGGACCTGGACAAGATCGCCAACGGCCAGGCGGCCGGACCCGCGTGGCTCAAGCACTTCTACTTCGGTGAGGACTCCGAGCCCGGCCTGCTGAGCATCGTGAACAACCTCGGCGAGATCGATGCCCGCGAGATCAACTCCATCCCCATCACGGACGCGATCACCCTCCGGGTCGGCAAGTTCGGCCCGTACCTGGAAAGCTCCACCGCGACGGTGGATCCCGAGACCGGCGAAGTGGTGGAGGCGGCCCGCGCCAACGTCCCCGAGGACCTGGCCCCGGACGAGCTCACGGCCGCCAAAGCCGTTGAACTCATGGAGACCGCTGCCCCGGAGGAGCGCGTCCTCGGCGCGGACCCGCACACCGGGCACACGATCGTGGCCAAGAATGGCCGCTACGGCGCCTACGTCACCGAGATCATCCCGGAGATGACCGAGGAACAGCTGGCCAACCAGCCCGTTGAGTACTACAAGAACGGCAAGCCCAAGCCGCCGAAGAAGCCCGTCAAGGCCAAGCCGCGCACCGGGTCCCTGTTCGCGTCCATGAGCGTGGACACCATCACGCTGGACGAGGCGCTGCAGCTCATGAGCCTGCCCCGCGTGCTTGGCCAGGACGCCGACGGCAACCCGATCACGGTGCAGAACGGCCGGTTCGGCCCGTACCTGAAGAAGGGCACGGACTCCCGCTCCATCGGCTCCGAAGAGGAGATCTTCACGATCACGCTTGAGGCGGCGCTGGAGATCTACTCGCAGCCCAAGCAGCGCGGCGCCCGTGCCGCCGTGCCGCCGCTGGCCGAATTCGGACCGGACCCGGTCTCGGAGAAGAACATCGTGGTGAAGGAAGGCCGGTTCGGCCCGTACATCACCGACGGCATCACCAACATCACCGTGCCGCGCACCACCTCGATCGAGGAGCTGACCCGGGAACGCGCCGTCGAACTCCTCGCGGAGAAGCGGGCCAAGGGCCCGGTCAAGCGCACGACGACGGCCCGCAAGGCGCCCGCACGGAAGGCCCCGGCCAAGAAGTAGGCAGCACGCCGAAATCGCCGGAAACCTGCCGATTCGCCGGAAAATACCGGCGAATCCGCAGGTTTCCGGCGATTTCGCGTTTGCGGACCGGCCGTGGACGTGATCGAGTAGGAATATGACTGAACAGCCCGCACACCTGGACAACCAGCCGCTGAACGAACTCGAGGAGCAGCTCGCCCGGGGGGAGCAGCCGGACGCCAACCCGGTGGACGTGATCCTGGCCTTCCTCAACAACGAGGTCTATGTGGTCAGCTCCGACGCCCTCGAGGGCCCCGACTCGCAGGTGGAGCCGCTGGTCCTCGCCAACTCCTCCGGCAAGCCCGTTCTGGCCGTTTTCTCGCACCCGAGCCGCGTCACCGAGCAGTATCTCGCCGCCGCCCCGAACGTGCTGGGCACGCAGGGCGCCGCGATCATCGGTAACCTCGGCGCCGAGCTCGGCATGGTGATCAACCCCGGCGCCGCCTACGGTTTTGAAATCGACCCGGAGGGCGTGGCCAACATCCGCCGCGACTTCAAGCCAACGGACGAGCCCGCTGACGGCACCGCCGACCCGGCTTAGGCCCGTAATCGGCCAGACTGCGACGGCGGTATTCTTCGCGAATACCGCCGTCGCAGCTAGGCCGGCCGCTCCGTGGGGGGAATAATGGCAGCATGCGTCTAGGCGTCCTCGACATCGGGTCCAACACTGTCCATCTCCTGCTGGTCGACGCCCACCCCGGCGCCCGCCCGGTCCCCTACGCCTCGCATAAGCGGCGGCTGTCGCTCGTGCAGTACCTCGACGACGACGGCAACATCGACGACGACGGGCAGCATGAACTGGTCGAGTTCGTCCTCGAGGCGTGGGAATTCGCGGCCAAGCACAAAGCCGACGACCTCCTCGCGTTCTGCACCTCGGCCATCCGCGAGGCCACCAACGGCGCTGACGTCCTGGCCCGCGTCAAACATGAAACCACCGTTACCCTCCGGGAGCTCACGGGCAGCGAAGAGGCGTCCATGACCTTCTTCGCCGTCCGGCGCTGGTACGGCTGGGGTGCCGGGCCCATCCTGAACCTGGACATCGGCGGCGGCTCCTTCGAGATGGCCCTCGGACAGGACGAGCTGCCCGAGCTGGCGATGTCCGTTCCGCTCGGCGCCAGCCGGCTGACGCGCGACTGGCTGCCCGAGAACCCGCCCTCGGCCAAGAGCATCAAGGAGCTGCGCCGCTACATCCGCTCCACGCTCAAGCCCGCGGTGCGCAAATTCGAGAAGCTGGGCCCGCCCAACCTCGTCGCGGGTACGTCCAAAACTTTCCGGTCCCTCGCCAGGATTGCCGGGGCTGCCCCCAGCGGCGCCGGGCCCTACGTCAAGCGGGAGCTGCTGGCCCTCGACCTCGGGCTCTGGGCGCAGCGGATCTCGGCCATGGAGATAGGGGACAGGCTCCACCTGCCCGGCGTCTCCGAGGCCCGCGCGCCGCAGGTCCTCGCCGGCGCCCTCGTCGCGGAAGCGGCACTGGAAATGTTCAAGTTCGACAGCATGGTGACCTGCCCGTGGGCCCTGCGTGAAGGACTCATCCTCCGCCGCCTGGACCAGCTGGTGTTTGAGGGGCCGATCGATCCCCCGCCGCATGTGGCAGAGCAACCGCCGGCGCGGCTTCAGTCGCCGGAAAAGGCTCTCTGAGACGGCTTGGACCAGCGGCGGGTGTCGAGACTGTGTCGATCCGGAGCGTCCTCGATCGTGTAAGTGCTGAGAGGCCGGCACGGCGCCGGCCGATTCGACAAGGAGGCACCCGAAATGACGCAGTACCTGCTCAGCATTTACCAGCCGGACGGCCCTGCCCCGGACCCTGAGTTCCTCGAACCCATCATGCGTGACCTGGCGGCCCTGAACCATGAAATGCAGGCGGCGGGGGCCTGGGTGTTCGCCGCGGGTCTCCACCCGGCGGAGTCCGCGACAGTCCTGCGGCCCAACGGTGGCGAGATCCTGGTGACCGACGGGCCGTTCACCGAAGGCAAGGAGCACCTCGGCGGATTCACCGTGATCGAGGCCGAGGATCTGGACGCGGCCCTTGGCTGGGCAAGGAAGCTGGCCGGCGCCACCACACTTCCCGTCGAAGTCCGTCCCTTCCAGCACTAGCCGCCGGTCGGGGGTGCTGGTGTGGGTGAGCGCCGTGGACATGAGGCAGCGACCGAGGCGGACATCGCCCGGGTGTTCCGGCGCGAGTACGGCCGCGCCGTAGCCGTTCTGACGCGGACGTTCGGGAACATCGATATTGCCGAGGACGCCGTCCAGGATGCCTTTGCCGCGGCGGTCCAGCACTGGCCCTCGGCCGGCATCCCGCCCAGCCCGGCTGGCTGGATCATCACGACGGCACGGCACCGGGCGATTGACCGGCTGCGGCGGGAAGCCTCACGCGAGGACAAGCACGCACAGGCGGCCCTGCTCGCGGCGGTGCGGTCCGGGGCCGGACCCGCGCCGGCCGCCGAAGAGCAGTTCCTGGCGGAACAGTCAGGGGCCGAGGACGTGGACGACGATACTTTGCGGCTGATTTTCACGTGCTGCCATCCTGCCCTGGCCGGGTCCGCCCAGGTGGCGCTGACGCTGCGGCTTCTGGGTGGATTGACGACGGCGGAAATCGCCAGGGCCTTCCTGGTTCCGGAAGCGACCATGGCGCAGCGGCTGGTCCGGGCCAAAGCGAAAATCCGGGATGCCAAGGTCCCATACCGGGTCCCGCAGGGCGCCGACCTGCCCGAACGGCTGCAATCGGTGCTGGCGGTGGTCTACCTCATCTTCAACGAGGGCTACACCGCGGGCCCCGCCGACGGCCCGGAACGTACGGAGCTCTGCACGGAAGCCATCCGGCTCGGCAGGCTGTTGGCGTCGCTGATGCCGGACGAACCGGAAGCGGCGGGACTGCTGGCGCTGATGCTGCTCATCGAGTCCCGCCGCGCCGCGCGATTCACGCCCGACGGGGGACTGGTGCTGCTCGCGGCCCAGGACCGGGGGCACTGGGACAGCGCCCTGGCCGCCGAAGGCCGTGAGCTGGTGCGCCGGTGCCTGCGCCGGAACCAGCCGGGACCGTATCAGCTCCAGGCGGCGATCAACGCCGTCCACAGCGACGCCGCGGCCGCCGGGGACACCGACTGGGCGCAGATCCTGCAGTTGTATGACCAGCTTCTGGCCGTCGCGCCGGGTCCTGTCGTGGCGCTGAACCGCGCCGTGGCCCTGGCAGAGCTCCACGGGCCCGTTGCCGGGCTGGCGGCGGTCGAGGGCCTGGGACTGGACACCTACTACCTCATCCACGCCGTCCGCGCCGACTTCCTGGTGCGGCTGCGCCGCTATCCGGAGGCCGCCGAAGGCTACAGGCGGGCGCTGGCGCTTGCCGGCAGCGCCGCGGAACGCCGGTTCCTGGAAGGCAAGCTCCGCAGCCCGGTGTTCGGCGGGGCCGCAGACGGGTAGAAAGCAGACGGTTGGAAACCTGGGCCGGGCCGCGCCCGTGGCGGGCCCGTTCGCGCCGGTTAAAAGAGTAGGGCCGGGCGATCTGGAGCAGGACTTGGGGGAACTCTGCTGCAAATCGCCCGGCGCACCGCCGGCTCCGGGGGAACCGGCTATCATCACTCGCACCTGTTGAGGCACTTTTAAAGGTAATGGCCGATCATGGGTGCGCAGCGAGTTTTCCCTGTGTGTTCGCTGGCAATCCGACTGCGTCCCTTGGGTGGTGGCCGGCTCCGCCGCAGGGCTTTAAACGGCAAAGGCACCGGCGGTCCGCTGCGGGAAAATGGGAAAACCCGCTGCAACCACCGGTGCCGCGCAGGCATCCGCATGCCTGCTGCATCACTCGCACCCTCAATGAGGTAGTTACAACGTTAGGTTCCAAAGTTGTGCGCTGACTGCGCTGAAGGTGGGAGCTGGCTGGGAATCACGTCAGACTGCAATGATGGGGACATGAGCAACCGAATCGCATTCCTGGGCTGTGGGTCAATGAACGAGGCAATTATGGCGGGGCTGATCGACGGCGGCGTCGACCCGGGCGACATTGTCGCGACCGTCCGCCGGGCCGGGCGCGCGGCCGAGCTGGCCCAGCGCCACCCCGGGATCACCGCCATCGCGGGCGAAGAAGAGCCGGACAACAATAAACAGGCCGCCACCGGCTCCGCCGTCGTGATACTGGGCGTCAAACCCGTGGGGATCGCGGACCTGGCCCGGGAAATCAGCGGATCCCTTTCACCGGGCACGATCGTCATCAGCGTTGCGGCCGCCGTGTCACTGGAGCAGCTGGAGGCGGCGCTGCCGGCCGGCCAGCCCGTCATCCGCACGATGCCGAACACGCCGGCGAAGCTGGGCCGCGGCGTCGTCTCCGTCTCGCCTGGGACCAGCTGCTCCGCCGGGCAGCTCCAGCGCGCCAAGGACATCCTCGCCGCCGCCGGCACGGTCGTGGAGATCCCGGAAGAGCAGGTGGACGCCCTCTCCGCGATCAGCGGCTCGGGCCCGGCCTACGCCTTCTACCTGGCGGAGGCCATGGCCGAGGCCGGGGCACGGCTGGGCCTGGACCCGGAGCTGTCGCTGTTGCTGGCCCGCGAGACCGTCGCCGGGGCGGGCTTCATGCTGGCTGAGCCCGGCGCGGATCCTGCCGCATTGCGCAAGGCGGTCACGAGCCCGAACGGCACCACGGAACGGGCCATCGCCACCTTTGACGAGCGCGGACTGCCGGCGATCATTGCCGACGGCGCCCGCGCGGCGGCTGAGCGCGCCGCGGAAATCACCCGACAGCTCGCCTGAGCCGGCCCGGGCGGGCCCTGGAGCCGCAGGCCTGGGAGCCGCAGGCTCCGCTTGCGGCCTAGGGGCGGGCAGCGAACCGTTCGAGCAGGTCCACGTGGCCCGAAACGATGAGCATGTCCCGCGAGGAAACCTTGGTTTCCGGCCGTGCGTAGGTGAAGTCCTCGCCCGGGGACTTCACGCCCACAATCGTGACGCCGTACTTGGACCGGACCTTGGACTCGTCCAGGGTGAAGCCCACGGTCTCGCGCGGCGGATACATCTTCACGATCGCGAAGTCGTCGTCRAACTCGATGAAGTCCAGCATGCGCCCGGAGACCAAGTGCGCGGCGCGGACGCCGGCGTCGGCCTCCGGGTAGATGACGTGGTTGGCGCCGATGCGGGTGAGGATCTTGCCGTGCGAGGGCGTGATCGCCTTGACCCAGAGGTGTTCTATTCCCAGGTCCACGAGGTTCACCGTGATCAGCACGGAGGATTCGATCGAGGTGCCCACGCCCACGACGGCGGAACTGAATTCCTGGGCGCCGAGCTGGCGGAGGGCATCGATGTTGGTGGCGTCGGCTTCCACCACGTGCGTCAGGACGCTCGCCCACTTCTGGACGAGGGTGCGGTCGCGTTCAATGGCCAGGACCTCCCGGCCCTGCTTGACCAGCTGTTCTGCGGTGGATGCACCAAAACGTCCCAGCCCGATCACCAGCACGGGGGCGTTGTGGGCGGGGCGGTTGACGGCGCCTGAGGAACTAGCCAATGATCGGTCTCTCTTCCGGGTAGTGGTACAGCTGGCTGCGCTGGCGCAGGGCCAGGCCGGCGGCAAGGGTGACCGTCCCGACGCGCCCGGCAAACATGAGCAAAGCGAGGACGTAGACCCCCTCCGGCGGCAACTCTGCACTGAGGTTGGTGCTGAGGCCCACCGTGGCGAAGGCGGATATGGTTTCAAACAGGACCCGGTCCAGGGATGCATGGCTGATATGCAGGAGCAGGAGGGCCGAGACCGAGACGAGGGTGGCGCCGGCGACGATCACCGAGATGGCCACGCGCATGGTGCCCTCGGGGATGGTGCGGCCGTAGATCTTCACGTCCGCGTCGCCGCGGGCCTCGGCGGTGATCGCCAGGAACATCACGGCAATGGTGGTGACCTTGATGCCGCCGGCCGTGGATGCGGAACCTCCGCCGGCGAACATGAGGGCATCGGAGAGCAACATGGTGGTGGACTCCATGTGGTTCTGGTCCACGAGGTTGAAGCCGCCGGAGCGCAACATGACTGAGGCAAAGAGCGCATGCGTGATCTTGTCGCCGAGGTCCATGTCCCCGATGGTGCGCAGGTTGTCCCACTCCAGGAAGCCCCAGAGGACCGTGCCGGCGGCCAGGAGAATGAAGGACACCTGGATGGTCAGCTTGGTGTGGAGGTTCCATTTCTTCCACCGGAACCCGTTCTGGTGCAGCACCATGACCACCGGGAAGCCCAGGCTGCCCAGGAATACCCCGAGCATCAACGGGACAAGGATCCAGAGATCGGTTTCGTACGGCACGATTCCGTCCGAATGCGGCGTGAACCCGGCGTTGTTGAACGATGAAATGGCATAGAAGACCCCGTGCCAGAGGGCCTGGGGGAAACTCTCCCCGAGGACCAGGAAGCGGGGGATCAGGGTCACGGCCAGGGCGGCCTCGATCACCACGGAGGTCACGATCACGATCCGGAGCAGCGTACCGACTTCGCCAAGCCGGCCGGCATTCATGGCCTCCTGGGCGATCAGCTTGCCGCGGACACCGAGTCTCTTGCTGACCATGAGCGCCAGCAGCGACGCGAGGGTCAAGGTGCCCAGGCCGCCCACGAAAATGCCGACCAGGATCACGAGCTGGCCGAAGAAGGACCAGTGCACAGCCGTGGAGACCACGGTCAGTCCCGTGACGCAGACAGCGGACGCCGCGGTGAAGAACGCCTGATGCAGTGGTGTGACTTGTCCCGTCGCGGAAGCCATGGGCAGCGAGAGCAAAGCGGTGAAGACCAGAATCACGACGCCGAACGCCGAGAGCGCCAGGCGGGCGGGTGAGCTGTTCGCGATGCTGTCAATGAAGTCGCGCAGGCGTGTGAAGATCCACAGGCCTTCCCGCTCCGGCATGCCTGGCTGCCAGCTGGCCGGGCTCGTGGACCTCGACTGGCTTTGCGTCATGTTCTTCCTCGGTTGAAACTTCTTCCCCAAGTAGTAAACCACTAAACACCGGGTAATGGCCGGGGGAACGCCCGTGCGCGCGCGGGAAGCCGGGGACGGCTCGGGTAGCCTGTGATTGATGACATTCCTGCCCGGACTCGCTCAGACCGCGCTGCCAACGACGGTGGTGTGGGCCCCAGCCATGACTGCCTACAACTTTGGCCACTCCCACCCGATGGCGCCGGAGCGCATGGAGCTCACAGCGAAGCTGGCCGGCAGCCTTGGACTGCTGGATCTGGACCACGTCACGGTAGCGGCTCCGGACGTCGCCAGCGACGCGGAGCTGGGCGCGGTCCACAGCCCGGAGTTTGTGGCCGCCGTGCGGCGCGTGAGCGCAAACCCGGACACGTCCGACCACGCCAGGGGTCTAGGAACCGAGGATGACCCCGCTTTTGCCGGCATGCACGAAGCCAGTGCCCGGCTGGCCGGCGGCTCCCTGCTGGCGGCCGCAGCTGTCCTGGACGGCAGCGCCGTGCGGGCCGTGAACTTCGGCGGCGGGATGCACCACGCCTCCCGGGACCGCGCGAGCGGTTTTTGCATCTACAACGACGCCGCCCTCGCGGTCCAGCGGCTGCTCGACGGCGGCGTCCGGCGGGTGGCCTACGTCGACGTCGATGCGCACCACGGCGACGGCACGCAAAGCATCTTCTGGGACGATCCGCGCGTCCTGACCATTTCGCTGCACGAATCCGGACTGACCCTCTTCCCGGGCACCGGGTTTGCCAACGAGATCGGCGGACCGAACGCGCAGGGCAGCGCCGTGAACGTCGCCCTCCCGGCCGGCACCGTCGACGCCGGGTGGCTGCGGGCCTTTCACGCCGTCGTGCCCCAGCTCATTGGCGCGTTCGAACCGGAAGTGATCGTCAGCCAGCACGGCTGCGACTCGCACCGGCTTGACCCGCTCACCCACCTGAACATCAGCGTGGACGGCCAGCGCGAGGCCGCCACGGCGATAGGAAACCTCGCCGCACGCTACTGCGAGAACCGGTGGATTTCCACCGGGGGCGGCGGCTACAACGTGGTCAGCGTGGTGCCGCGGTCCTGGAGCCACCTCATAGCCATCGCCGCCGGCCGCCCGGTGCCGCTGCGCACCCCGGTTCCGGAGGATTGGCGCAACTACGTCAAAGACAAATATGGCGCCAGGTTCGGCGTGGAGCCCCCCGAGACGATGGGCGACGACGTGGACCTCTGGTGGCGGTCCTGGGAAGTGGGTTTCGACCCCAACGACGAGGTGGACCGCACCATCATGGCCACCCGCAAGGAAGTGTTTCCCCTGCACGGACTGGACCCCTGGTTCGACTGAATCCGGGCCGGGCTTGGGGGCTTGCACCAACGCAACAATTCGTGGATGCCATCTGGCGTATATGTCGCTAGTGTGGAGGGCATGGTGACAGACGACGTATTTGCCGTCATTGCTGAGGCAACCAGGCGTGACATTCTGATAGCCCTCCGCAAGGGGGACAAAGCGGTGGGGGAACTGGTCCAGGAGCTTGAAGCAAGCCAGCCCACCATTTCCAAGCATCTCAAAGTCCTGCGGGAAGCGGACCTGGTGAGCATGCGCGCCCAGGGCCAGAAGCGGTATTACACGCTCAACCCCAAGCCGCTCACCGGGATCGCGACCTGGCTGCAGGCGTTCGACGTCGGCCCCGCCGCGACGGCGGACGCGGCCGCCGCCCTCCACCCCGAAGCCGGCCCCGCAGCCGTCCCGGAAGGTCTGGCCGCCGCCGCTGTTCCGCAACCAGCCGTCCCACAACCGGTCGCCGCGCAACCCGCCGCAGCACTGGCGGGCCGCCCTGCCGGCAGCCCGCTGAGCCCCGCCGTCGTCATCCCGGTGGGAACGGCGGGGGAAGACAAGATGCCCCAGCAGATCGGGCGGACCGTGGGCCGGGCCGCCACCAGGGCCGCCGATCTCCTGGCCAACCTGCCCAAGTTCGGCCGCAAGAAGTAGGCTTTCCTGCCCCGCGTATGCCGCCCTGGGTATGCGCGCGGCCATCCGCTCCGCCCAAAGGCACCTGGCCGATCTTTCGGGCGCCAGGGGCTTGTCAGAGGTGCTAGGTGCGGAGGATCCGCACGTGCTCGGGGGTGAGGTCCGCGACCCGGCTGACGCCCAGCAGGGCCATGGTGCGTTCCATGTCCTTCTCCAGGATTTGGAGGGCACGGTCCACACCGGCCCGGCCGCCGGCCATGAGCCCGTACAGGTAGGCACGGCCGATCAGCGTGAAGTCGGCGCCCAGGGCGAGGGCGGCGATGATGTCCGCGCCGTTCATGATGCCGGTGTCCAGGATGATCGCCGCGTCGCTGTGGTCGGCCTTTAGTGCCGCGGAGACCTCGGGGAGCAGGTGGAACGGGATCGGTGCCCGGTCCAGCTGGCGGCCGCCGTGGTTGGAGAGCACAATCCCGTCCGCGCCATGGTCCACCACCTTGCGGGCGTCCTCGACCGTCTGGATGCCCTTGACCACGAGCTTGCCCTTCCACGTCTCGCGCAGCCAGTCGAGGTCGGCAAAGGTCAGGGTGGGATCGAACATGGCGTTGATGAGGTCCGCGACCGTGCCCGTGTAGCGGGACAGCGACGCGAAGGTCAGCGGCTCGTGGGTGAGGAAGTTGAACCACCACGCGGGCCGGTAGGACGCATCCAGGACGGTCTTGAGTGTCAGGGCGGGCGGGATGGTCATGCCGTTGCGGACGTCGCGGAGCCTGGCGCCGGCGACGGCGGTGTCCACCGTGACCATAAGGGTGTCGTTGCCCGCCGCGGCGGCACGCTGGATCAGTTCCAGCGAACGCTCCCGGTCCGTCCACAGGTACAGCTGGAACCAGTTGCGGCCCGCGGGTGCGGCGGCGGCCACGTCCTCCAGGGACGCCGTGCCCATGGTGGAGAGGGTGTACGGAATGCCGGCGGCTGCTGCGGCCTGGGAACCGGCGTATTCGCCCTCGGACTGCATCATCCGGGTGAAGCCGGTGGGCGCGATCCCCACCGGGAGGCGGGACGGCCCGCCCAGGATGTCAGCGCTGAGGTCGATGCTGGAGACGTCCCGCAGGACCCCGGGCCGGAATTCGATGTCCAGGAACGCCTGGCGGGCGCGGCGGAGGGAGATTTCGGCCTCGGCGGCGCCGTCCGTGTAGTCGAAGGGCGCCTGGGGTGTGCGGCGCTTGGCCATGTCCCGCAGGTCCCAGATGGTGCTGGCACGGCGCAGCCTGGCGGCCCGGCTGAATTCCGGCTTCTTGAACTGCATCAGGGGAGCAAGGTCGGCGTACTTGGGCACGCGGCGCTTCAACGCGGCAGGGAGCCCGCCGGCGGCCGCGGCTGTGTGGTGCCCGGATGCGGAGACCGCAGGGCCAGGGGCCGTGGCCGCGGGAGTGGTCGGAGCCTCGGGGTTGCCGGGCGGGACGGTGTGCGTCATGGCTGCCTCCATTTGCGGATCGGATGCTGTGCTGGGTTTCCTCACACTCTAGGTGGTGCCGGTGTGCGTCGAGATGTCATTTCGCGGCAGTGCCGGCGAACACCGCCGCGACGTGCCTGCCCGGCGACCACGGACCTGGTCCTGGCCGCCCGGAACTGGCCGCCGCGGATTGTTACGTCCGGCGTTTGCTCCGGCCGCGGCTCCGGGGCTATGGTCAACGCTATGACTAACCGTTGGTATGCGTATTTTTCGTTGGCTCTGGAGGGGCCCGCGTCTAACTGACACGCATCCAACTTTCCTTCAGAGCCAACAGGGCAGAGATTATTCTCTGCCCTTCGCCATATCTTCGGCGGGTTCTGACCAGGGCCCGCTCCGCACCCGGAACAGGACCCGAATATGAGCATCGAAGCAGCCACCGGCCCCCAACACTCCACCTCGAACCTGCGCGTCAGCGAGTTCACCCCGCTGCCCACCCCGCAGGACCTCATGGCGGAACTGCCCCTGGAGGCCCGCCTGGCCGAGGTGGTCGGGCGGGGCCGGGACGAGGTCCGGGCCATCATGGACGGTGTGGACGACAGGCTGCTCGTCATCGTCGGCCCCTGCTCCATCCACGACCCCAAGGCGGGCCTGGAATACGCCCGCCGGCTGGTCAGCCAGGCAGAGAAGCACCGCGAAGACCTGCTGATCGTCATGCGCACCTACTTCGAAAAGCCGCGCACCACGGTGGGCTGGAAGGGCCTGATCAACGACCCCCGGCTGGACGGCAGCCACGACATCGCCGCGGGCCTGCGCGCGGCCCGGTCCTTCCTGCGCCAGGTCACCGCCCTCGGCCTGCCCACCGCCACCGAGTTCCTTGAGCCAATCAGCCCCCAGTACGTCGCGGACCTGGTCGCCTGGGGCGCGATCGGCGCCCGCACCACGGAGAGCCAGATCCACCGCCAGCTGGCCTCCGGGCTGTCGATGCCGATCGGCTTCAAGAACGGGACCGACGGCGATCTCCAGGTGGCGCTGGACGCGTGCAGCTCCGCCGCTGCCGCCCAGGCGTTCCTCGGGATCGACGACGACGGCCGGGCGGCGCTTGTGGCTACCGCCGGCAACCCGGACACCCACGTCATCCTCCGCGGCGGGCGCAATGGCCCCAACTACTCAGCCGCCGATGTTGAAGCGGCCTCAGCGAAACTCGCCGCGAAGCAGCTCAACCCCCGTCTGATCGTCGACGCCAGCCACGCCAACAGCGGCAAAAACCATCACCGCCAGGCCGAGGTCGCCCTCGAAATCGGTGCGCAGCTGGAAAATGCCGGAGCCGCCGCCGGGGCCATCGCCGGCGTCATGCTCGAGAGCTTCCTGGTGGGCGGGGCCCAGAACCTTGATGTCAACGCCGTTACCGGCTCCGGACGGGAGGGGCTGGTCTACGGCCAGAGCGTCACTGATGCCTGCATGGACTGGGACGTGACGGCGTCGGTACTGGGCCAGCTGGCCGCCTCGGCCCGCAGGCGGCGGACCCGTGCCTGAGGGAGGAGCAGGAGGAGGAGCGTGCCGCGGGATTTTCGAGATTCCTGCGGAAATCGTGTGGGGATTCCTGAGGAAGTCTTTCACTTTGGCACCATGAGCAACTAGTGTTGCTAACACATGGTTGTTTGATGGCTCAGCATCGGCACACCGCCATGTCAACAGGTGGGGCTGCCGTTCGCTTGAGCAAAGGAATAGGGAAATGTCTACGGAGGCCAACTTCTCCAAGGCCCGTTTTTTGACCGTGGCCGAAGTCGCGGAACTTATGCGGGTATCGAAAATGACTGTGTACCGTCTTGTGCATTCGGGGGAGATGCCGGCCGTGCGGTTCGGCCGCTCCTACCGCGTGCCGGAAAACGCCGTCGAGCAGTACCTCAAGGGTGCCGTCGTCGACCGGAATGACGGCCACGCCGGAACTGGCTGATCAGTCAGCGGCAACAATCACAGCGTGAATCGACTGCTTTGGGTCCCGCACGGGGCCCGCGGTCGTGGGGTGCCTCGCAGAGGCGGTACCCTGTTAAGGAACGTTTTACGTCATTGTAAGAACCTGTCAGTTGTTTCAGTCTGCTGCTTAGCCCGCGGACCCTTCCCAACAGGCAGGTACTGCATCTAGCCGGTAAGGAACTTTCGTGGGTTCAGTTATTAAGAAGCGTCGCAAGCGTATGGCCAAGAAGAAGCACCGCAAGCTGCTTCGCAAGACGCGCCACCAGCGTCGCAATAAGAAGTAGCAATACTTCGAAATGCATGAAATGCCCGTTGCCTTCCAGGCGACGGGCATTTTTCTTGCCTTCGGCGGTTGATTTGCGTTGGGGCCAGCCGGGGCGACGCCGAGGAGGTGGCGCGTAAATTCGCACCGGATTCGGACGCGGGCTGCGGAATCAGAGGACGGCGGCCCTGATCCGCGCCGCGTCTGTCCGAATCCGCAGCGGAAGCCGCGGGCGGCCTAGCGGCTGGGGCCGCGGAAGCGGGAGAACCCCCGCCACAGGCCGTAGATGGCCCCTCCGACCGTTGCGGCCTTGAAGCCCAGAGTGGCGGCGCGCCGGCCTGCACGGAAGTCGTAGACCGGCCAGTTGTGCTCGCGGGCGTAGCGGCGCAGCTTGGAGTCGGGATTGATGGCAACGGGGTGCCCCACCATGCTCAGCAACGGGATGTCGTTGTGGGAATCGCTGTACGCCCAGCAGCGGCTCAGGTCCAGGCCCTGCTCCTCGGCAATGTGCTGGACCGCGACCGCTTTGGCCGGTCCATGGAGGATCTCGCCCACAAGCCGTCCCGTGTACGAGCCGTCCATGATCTCGCCCACTGTGCCCAGCGCCCCGGTCAGGCCCAGCCGGGCGGCAATGACAGTGGCCACCTCGATCGGCGTCGCCGTCACGAGCCATACTTTGCGCCCGACCCGGAGATGCTGTTCGGCCAGGGCCTTTGCCCCCGGCCAGATCCGCGACTCAATCATCTCGTCGTAGACCTCTTCGCCCAACGCCTCGATGTCTTTCGCCGTGATGCCGGCGGCCAGCGTCAGGGCGGAATCGCGGACGGCATGGACGTCATCCATGTTTTCGCCGCGCAGCACGAACATGAACTGCTTCCAGGCGAACCCGGCAGCCTGCGGCAGGGTGAAGGCGCCACGCTGGTAAAGCTTGCGGGCGACATGGAAAAGGCTTGCGCCCTTCATGAGGGTGTTGTCGACGTCGAAAAATGCGGCCTCGCCGTGCTGCGTCGATGCAGCAGGCTCATTGGCCACAATGACGTATTTCTCCTCGGGCATGCCACGAGTCTAGTCAATGACGGGCCCCCGGCCGCCCGCGGGACGCGCGATGCGACGGCAGGACGGGCCCGGACCCGGGCGGACTGCGCCGCGCGTCGACGCCGAAGTGGCCGCCGGGCTACGGTGGATGCATGGCCAAACCCGCACATTTACCCGATGTAGTTCTGATCACCAAGGCTGACTGCCACCTGTGCACAGAGGCGCGCGCCGCCGTCGGCCGGGTCACCGCTGCGCTCGGAATAGATTGGTCGGAAAAATCGGTGGAGGACGACGCCGGACTGCGGGAACGTTTCGCCGAGGAGATCCCGGTGGTGCTGGTCAACGGCGTCCAGCGCGATTTCTGGAAGATCGACGAGGCCCGCCTGACCCGGACCCTGCAACGGGTCCTCGACCAGCCTTCCTGACGGCGGGGTGCTTTGTTGCGTGATGCGCGGGGGCTCTAGAGTGGGAAGCACAACGCGACGCAATGGAGCAGATAGTGACTTCGCTGGATTCATCTCCCGGGCCTGTCCCCGGGGGAGCCGGGACTGCGGCCAAACAGATTCCGCCCGCGGCCGTGGCCCGGCTGACCATCTATCTGCGCGCCCTGACCACGCTGCTGGCTGAGGGGGTGGACCGGGTCTCGTCCGAGTCGCTGGCCGAGGCCTCCGGAGTCAGCTCCTCGACCCTGCGCAAGGACCTCTCCTATGTCGGCTCCTACGGAACCCGGGGTGTCGGTTATGAGGTCCAGTACCTCAACCGCAACATCGCCGCCGCCCTCGGGTTGACGCACGACTGGAAAGTCGCGATCGTCGGTGCGGGCAACCTCGGCAAAGCCCTGGCCCGGTACGGCGGATTCGAGTCTCGAGGCTTTGACATTGTGGCAATTTTCGACGCCGACCAGATGGTGGTGGGCAGTGAAGTCGGTTGGCTGCGGGTCAGCGACGCCGCCGACCTTGAGCCGGTACTGCAACGGACCGGTGCCAACATGGTGGTCCTCGCCTTGCCGGCGGCGGTGGCCCAGGACGTCTGCGACCGGGTGATAGCCGCCGGCGTGCGGAGCATCCTCAGCTTCGCACCGGTGATGCTGCAGGTCCCCCCGGGAGTCAACCTCCGCAAGGTGGACATGGCAACGGAACTGCAGATTCTGGCCTATCACGCACAAAGGGCGCAGGACCCGGAAGACGCCGACTAAGATCGGCCAGCCCTCCGGTTCCCGCGCCCGCTGAGCGGTATCCCACTGGGTGGTTCTTGGCGACGCTACTTCCCGAAGGGGGCTCCAGGCTGTCCATAGGGGTTGGCAAAGGGCTGCCGCTTCTGGAAATACGGCGCTGCCGCGGGCAGGTAAAGCAGCACGATAGCCGCAATGCCCACGAGTGCCGCCAGGGTGGCGAGGCTGAGCGGGATGATGTTGAAGACCGACAATGCGGCGAACACGGTGCCCAGGATGCGGGCCCAGTTCCTGCCCTTGCGGACATTGAATGCCACGAGGGCGTACAGCCCGGCGCTGATGGCGGCAAACACCACGATGGTGCCGATCAGGACACCCTTGATGGATTCGAAGTCGACGCTCGTGCCGCTCGCTGCCATCTGCTGCTCGAACATGTCCCTGACGGCAGGGGTGTCCAGGGTTCCCAGGGACACCAGCATGGAGATGACCCACAAGGCTCCGGCTGCGATGATCAGCCAGAACGACGTATTGACCAACTGGGGAACCGCGCCCTGAGCCTGCGGCTGGTCGGACGGGTACTGGGCGTAGGGGGACTGGCCGTACGGGGACTGGCCGTACTGCGGTGCCTGCGGGGCGTTCTGGCCGTAGGCGGGGGGTGTCTGCTGGCCGTACTGCGGTGCCTGCGGGGCGTTCTGGCCGTACTGCGGTGTCTGCGGGCTGTTCTGGCCGTAGGCGGGGGGTGTCTGCTGGCCGTACTGCGGCGTCTGCGGGGCGTTCTGGCCGTAGGCGGGGGGTGCCTGCTGGCCGTACTGCGGCGTCTGCGGGGCGTTCTGGCCGTAGGTCGGGGGTGTCTGCTCGCCGTACTGCGGCGTCTGCGGGGCGTTCTCGCCGTACTGCGGCGCCTGCGGGGCCGGAGTGGATTCCCTGCCCGGCTCGGAGCCGTTGGGAGGCGGGGGCTGGACTGGGGGATTGCTCATGAAGGGGTCCTTTGCGTGTCGATCGAATCGGCCACCGGGATCAGAGATCCTGCCCTGCCCCCAGCATGGTTTAGCTCAACCGTACCGCGGGCCGGCCATCGTGTGGATCATTCCGGAGAGGTATTCTCAAGCCCCATTCGATGGCCGGCGCGTGGCGGCGGGGGAGCCCTGGCGCTGCCACGATTCCGCGGCTGCCCTGTGCGGCGGCAGGCCTAGATTCGGCCCCGGTTGGCGGCAAACCATGYCTGTGCGTTCGGYAGCCACATGAGCACGGTCGCAACGAGGCTGATGAGGAAGCCCGGCAGGCCTCCGCCCGCCCGGCCGTCGGCGATGCCGGAACTGACGAGTGCCAGCAACAGGGAGATGCCGGCAAGGATGGTGAGGGCGAAGCGGGCCCATTCCCGGCCTTCCTTCATTTTCATGGCCAGGATGATCTGAGCGGTTGCCAGTGCGAGCGCCACGATCACGAGCAGCAGCACCAGGAGCCCGATTGCCGGCGCAAAGGCGACCAGGACGAAGGACCCGAACAACCCGATGACTCCACCAAGGAGGCCCAGGAGCCCGCCGATCAGCCAGATCCAGTAGGAGACCTTCAGCTCGGTGGGCATTACGGCAACCTTGAACATGCCGGAGAGCCCGCCGGCAGGCAGTGCATCGCCGAAGTTCCTGGGGCGGTCGGTGGGCATCTCGAAGCGGAATCCGCCGGCCGACGCCGGCTGGCCCTGGTACTCCGGCGGCGGTGCCTGATACCCCGGCGGCGGTGCCTGGTACCCGGGAGGGGGTGCCTGATACCCCGGCGGCGGTGCCTGGTACCCGGGAGGGGGTGCCTGGTATCCGTGAGGGGGCGGCGGGTTGGCGGGAAGCTGCGGTGGGCCGGCGGGCGGGACGCTGCCCGACACCGGAGGCTGGGCGCCCGGCTGCTGCGGAGGTACATCACTCGGGTTGCTCATGGCTCTCACTGTAGACCGCCGTTTCCCTGTTATCTAGGGAATCTGGAGCCGCGTCGCGGTGCCCGACGGCGGCGCCCGAGAGGGGCAGACAGCAGCGGCGAAAAACAACAGCGCCCCGCTTCATCGCGAAGATGAAGCGGGGCGCTGGACCCGGCTGACCGGCGTCGGCCGTCAGGCGCGGACGGGAGTGACCGGGCCGCGACCATGCTTGATGCTGGCTATGCTGCGGGAGCGATGAAGGCCAGTTCCAGGTTGATGGCAACCTTGTCGCTGACCAGCACGCCGCCGGCCTCCAGGACGGCGTTCCAGGTCAGCCCGAAGTCCTTGCGGCTGATCGTGGTTTCGGCGCTGAGGCCGGCGCGGGTGTTGCCGAAGGGATCGACGGCCACGCCGTTGAATTCGGTCTCGAGGGCCACGGGGCGGGTGATGCCCTTGATGGTGAGGTCGCCCTGGAGTTCGTAGGCGTCGCCCTTGGGGACGATGGTGTTGGAGACAAAGGAGATCTCCGGGAACGTCTCGACGTCGAAGAAATCTTCGCCGCGGACGTGGCCGTCGCGGTTGGCGTCACCGGAGTCGAAGCTTGCGGTCTTGATCGAGGCGTTGACCTTGGAATCGGTGACGTTCTCGGCGAGATCCAGAGTGGCGGCGGCGTCGGTGAACTGACCGCGGACCTTGCTGATGCCGGCGTGGCGGACGGTGAAGCCGATCTCGCTGTGCGACGGGTCGAGGGTCCAGGTGCCGGTGGTGACGTTTGCGGGAAGTGCCATGGTGGTTCTCCTTGAGTCGGGTTGGTACTGCGGTGGTTCGTCTGATCGCTAGTTGAAGCATCATTGGTTGAAATCTCAACTAACTGCTTCACCCAGTATAAACATGCATTTGCATCTTTTATTCCAACTCCGGGGAACATTTTTCCAAACTCATCAGTTCTACCTCCCGTAGAAGATTTCAGATCGACCGGCATCTTTGAGAAACTGGTAGACATGCCCCAAGCCACTGTTCATTTGCTCCGCCACGGCGAGGTCCACAATCCCGATGGTGTCCTGTACGGCAGGCTGCCGGAATTCCACCTCTCCGAACTCGGCCGGGAGATGGCCCGCACCCTGGCGGAACACTTCAGGGAGCGGTCGGCGCAAGGGGCCAGGATCGTCCACCTCGCCGCGTCCCCACTGACCCGCGCGCAGGAGACGGCGCAGCCGATCGCCGACGCCCTGGGCCTGGAGATTGCCACCGAATCCCGCATCATCGAGGCCGCCAACTACTTTGAGGGCCTCCGCGTCTCGAAGGCGGAGCTGCTGCGGCCCAAGCACTGGGCCCGGCTGTACAACCCGTTGCGGCCCTCCTGGGGTGAGCCGTACAAGGAGCAGGCCGCGCGGGTCATCGCGGCCGTCCAGGACGCACGCATCCGGGCCATCGAGCTGGGCGGCAACGGGGCCGAAGCCATCCTTGTCAGCCACCAGCTGCCCATCTGGGCCACGCGGCTCAGCGCCGAAGGCCGGCCGTTGTGGCACGACCCGCGCAAGCGCGAATGCACCCTGACGTCCCTGACTTCCCTGGTGTTCGACGACGCCGGCGGCCTCGTGCGCGTCGACTACAGCGAGCCCGCTGCCGCCCTGCTTCCCGGTGCCGCCAGCACCCCGGGAGCCTGACCATGTCCGCGAACCACCGCGAAAACATGCCTTTGTCCCGCCGCGGCGTCCTGACCGCCGGCGGGGCCGCGCTGGCCGCGGTGTTCGGGCTGTCCGGCTGCGCCCAGGACGACGCCCTCGCCAAACAGGCCAAGGCCGGAGACAACAAGAACTACGTGGCCGGCGACGGGTCCGTCACCGAGTTCGCCGTCGCGGACCGCAAGAGTCCCGTGGCGCTCAAGGGGACGCTGTTCGACGGCACGGCCGTCACGTCGGCGGACTTCCCCGGCAAAGTCACCGTGCTGAACTTCTGGTTTGCCGCCTGCGCCCCCTGCCGGGTCGAGGCGCCCTCCCTCGAGGCGCTGAACCAGGAATTCAAGACCAAGGGCGTACAGTTCTTCGGCGTGAACCTGCGCGATGAGAAGGCCACGGCCGACGCGTTCGACAAGACCTTCAACCTGACGTACCCGAGCTTCAACGACAAGGACGGCGCCGTGCTGCTGGCCGTCTCCGGCCTCGTGCCGCCCGGCGCCGTGCCCACCACCCTCGTGCTGGACAAGCAGGGCCGCGTCGCCTCCCGGGTCCTGGGCGAAATCCAGCAGGGCACCCTGAAGTCCCTCATCGCCGCCGCCGTGGCCGAGTAGCGCGGCCCCACCGTGAACAGCCCCTTCGCCGAAGCCATCCTGAACGGATCGCTGCTGCTTGCCATTCCCGTCGCGCTGCTGGCCGGACTTGTCTCCTTCCTCTCGCCCTGCGTCCTCCCGCTGGTGCCCGGATACCTGGGCTACGTCACGGGTCTGACCGGCGTCGACCTGCAGAAGCAAAAGCGCGGGCGCATGCTGGCCGGCATCGGGCTGTTCGTCCTCGGTTTCTCCGTGATCTTCGTGCTGCTCGGCGGCGCCTTCGGGCAGCTGGGCAGCYTCATCACSGGCTCGCAGAACAWGTGGATCACCCAGCTGCTGGGCGTCCTGGTGATCGTCATGGGCGTGGTGTTCATGGGCGGCTTCGGCTGGCTCCAGCGCGATGCCAAGATCCATGCCAAACCCCCGGCCGGTCTGTGGGGTGCGCCCTTGCTGGGCATCACCTTCGGGCTGGGCTGGGCACCGTGCATCGGTCCGACGTATTCGGCCGTCCAGCTGCTTAGCCTCTCCGGCGGCTCCTCGGCGGCCAAGGGGGCGTTCCTGGCGTTCGTCTACAGCCTTGGGCTGGGAATCCCGTTCCTGCTGATCGCCCTGGCCGTGCGCCGCGGCATTGGCGTGATGTCCTTCTTCCGCAACCACCGGCTCGCCATCCAGCGCACCGGCGGAGGCATCCTGATCCTGCTTGGGATCCTGATGGCGAGCGGTGTGTGGGGCACCTGGGTCTCCGGGTTGCAGTACTGGTTCCAAACCGATGTGAATTTGCCAATCTGATGAGCGAGCGCGTGAACGAAAAGAAGAAGTCCCCGAAGCCCGAGGCCGTCCTGCCCACGCTGGGTCCGTTGGGCATGCTCCGGTGGGCGTGGACGCAGCTGACCAGCATGCGCACAGCCCTGTTCCTGCTCTTGCTGCTGGCCGTCGCCGCCGTGCCCGGCTCGCTGTTTCCGCAGCGCCCGGCCAACCCGGCGATTGTCACGCAGTACATCAAGGACCACCCGGACTACGGCTCGATCCTGGACTCGGTGCAGCTCTACGACGTCTACTCCTCTGCCTGGTTTTCCGCGATCTACATCCTGCTGTTCGTCTCGCTGATTGGCTGCGTGATCCCGCGCGCCATCGCGCACTACAAAGCGATGCGCTCCCAGCCCCCGCGCACCCCCGCCCGCCTGTCCAGGCTCCCCGAATACGGCACCCTGGTGATTCCGGCCGACGCCGGGATCCCGGCGTCGGCCGCCATCACCGACGCCGCCGAGCTGCTGAAAAAGCGCGGCTACCGCGTCGACGTGCGGGACCGCGACGGCGCCCGCCCGTCCTTGGGTGCCGAGCGCGGCTTCCTGAAGGAAGTCGGCAACCTCGTCTTTCACACCGCGCTGATCGGAGTGCTGGTTTCGGTGGCAGCCGGCGGCCTCTTCGGCTACAGCGGGCAGCGCATCCTGGTGGAGGGCGACACGTTCGTCAACACCCTCGTCGGCTACGACCAGTTCACCCCCGGCACCAATTTCCAGAGCAGCCAGCTGCAGCCCTATTCGGTCCAGCTGGACAAGTTCGACATCACCTTCGACCGTGAATCGAAGGGCAAGTTTGGTCAGCCCATCGACTTCACCGCCGCCGTGACCACGAAGGAAAACCCGGACGCACCCGCCAAGAAGGAGGTGCTTAAGGTCAACGACCCCCTCAGCCTCGGCGGCACCAGCGTGTACCTCACCGGCAACGGCTACGCTCCCGTCGTCACGATTCGCGACGGCGCGGGCAATGTTGCCATGCAGGGACCCGTGGTGGCCAAGCTCCAGGGCGAGAACTACTACTCCTCCGTCGTCATCAAGGTTCCGGACGCCAAACCCGAACAGCTCGCCTTCGCCGGGTTCTTCCTGCCGACGGCGTTTGTCACCGACAAGGGCGTGTCCTTCAGCGGTGATCCGGAGCTCATCAACCCGCAGCTGACCCTGAACTCCTACTTCGGCGACCTCGGCCTGGACGCGGGCTCCCCGCAGAACGTCTTCGAGCTCGACGTCAAGAAGCTCACGCCGCTCAACGCCCGCAACCTGGACACCAAGGGCATCGTCCTGGCGCCCGGGAGCAGCTACACGCTGCCGAACGGCAAGGGTTCCATCAGCTTCGACGGCGTCAAGCGCTACATCGGCGTGGACATCCACCACAACCCCGGACAGCTGTACGCCCTGATCTTCGCGCTCCTGGCCGTGGCCGGGCTCGTGACCTCGCTCTATGTGAACCGTCGCCGCGTCTGGGTCCGCACCGGCACACACGAGGACGGCCGCACCATGGTGGAGTACGGTCTCCTGGCCCGCGGTGAGGACCACCGCCTGGCCGGGGAGGCCGCGGCAATCCGCAAACTCCTTTCCGACGATTGGCTGTTGGGCGATGAGGCCGCGACCGGCTCCCAGCCCGCTCCCAGCGCAACAGCGGATAATGACCGGGCGGATAAGGCCAGCACGGCAACAGGCAGCACGGGTGCCGGCGGCACGCACGCCGCTCCTGAACAACCCGCAGAAGACTTCATCCAGTCAACAGCCGGCTCTTCCGAGTCGAAGAARGATCAGTAATGCCGTTCTCGATCAACGAAACCATGGGCCAGTACAGCGAGCTGTTCATGCTGCTGGCCGCCGGCACGTACACGGTGGCGTTCATCGCCTTCGCCTGGGACCTGGCCAAGAGCAGCAAGACGCTGCGCGCGGTGGACCTCAAGGCCGCGGAGCTCTCCGGTGCGGCGGCCGAGGCCAATGCCGCCCGCGTTCCCGTCGGCGTCGGCGCGGGGGCCGCCGGAGCCGACGTCGCCCGCTCCGATGCGGACGTCAGCGGCCCGGCAGGCCGTGCCGAGCGTCCGACGTCGGCCACCTCCCGCCCGGGCACCGCCGCAGGCGCGGGCCAGACCGCCGACGGCAGCATGCGCTACGCCGGTGAGCGGCGTGCCCCCGCCCGCGTCGCCGTCGCGCTGACCGTCCTCGGCGCCGCGATTCATGCGGCCGGCGTGATCACCCGCGCGCTCGGTGCCGGCCGGGTGCCGTGGGGCAACATGTACGAATTCCTCACCACGGGCGCGTTCGTGGCCGTGGCCGTCTTCCTGCTGGTGCTGATCCGCCGCGACCTGCGCTTCCTGGGCACGTTCGTGATCGGACTGGCCATCATCATGCTGGTTGCCGCCTCCATCGCGTTCTGGACCCCCGTGGGCCACCTCGTGCCGGCGCTGCAGAGCTACTGGCTGATCATCCACGTTTCCATCGCGGTAATGTCCTCGGCCCTGTTCACCCTGACCTTCGCGATGTCCGCGCTGCAGCTCGTGCAGTCGCACCGGCAGAAGACCATCGCCGCCGGCGGTGCCGACAAGCTCGGGTTCATGCGCCTGGTCCCGAACGCCCTGAGCCTGGAGAACCTGTCCTACCGCATCAACGCGATCGCGTTCGTCGGCTGGACGTTTACGCTTATGTTCGGCGCCATCTGGGCGGAGAAAGCCTGGGGCCGGTTCTGGGGCTGGGACACGAAGGAAGTCTGGACGTTCGTGATCTGGGTGGTCTACGCCGGATACCTGCACGCCCGCGCCACCCGCGGCTGGACCGGAACCCGAGCCGCCTGGCTGTCGATCGTCGGCTACCTGTGCGTGGTCTTCAACTTCACGATCGTGAACCAGTTCTTCAACGGCCTGCACTCCTACTCGGGACTGTAAGCCGCACCCCGGCCCATAACCGCACCCCGGCCGTAACCGCACCCGGGCCCATAACCGCRCCCGGGCCGGGTGCTTCCGGGTCCTTCCCTGGCTGCGCGGGCCCGCGCTCTCTCGATTTGCCACAGATGGCCGCTAAGCCGCTGCGCTTAGCGGCCATTCGCGTCAGATCGGTGCGCCGCACGGGGGTTGGGCAGCGTGGCATGGCATGACGGTGCCAGGGTGCGGCTGCCACGGCCGCGAGCTTGGGACGGCGCGTCTGGGCGCGGGCCCGGAGGGAGCTGTGGGCCCGCGCTCTCTCGATTTGCCACAGATGGCCGCTAAGCCGATGCGCTTAGCGGCCATTCGTGTCAGATCGGTGCGCCTGGGGGCGGGCACGGTGACGTTGCCCGGGCTTCGGGCCCGGGCCGGGAGTCCAGCCGCGCTCCATCAGCGCCGCACGCACGCGGGTAACGGCGGCAGGCTCCATCCCAGGGCCGGGCGGGGTCAAGTGCCATTGGGTCAATACGACCACGCGCCACCCGGCGTCTCTCGCGTTCTCATCCCGGAAGATGTCGCTGCGACGCTGGGCCGGACTGGCGTGATGCCCGCCGTCGTACTGAATCGCGATCTTTTCTTCTTCGTAGGAGAGGTCCGGGTCCTGGATCCAGCCGCCGGTCTCATCGAACATGGGCACGTTGATTGCGGGTTCGGGCAGGCCATGCCGAATCAGGAGCAGCCGGAGTTCGGTCTCCTTGGGGGAGTCCGTGTCGGCGCGTATCAGGGACCGGGCCTGCATAGCCCGCCGGTAGCCCGCCCTGCCTTGCTTCCCGGCGAGGAACGCGTCCAGCTCCTGGATCGTGGTCAATGGATTTCTCCGCCGCAGCAGGAAGTCCCCGGCGATCACCAAGTCATCGAGGCCTAGTATGCCTGCGAGATCGAACCACGTCCGCAGTGGGGAGGTGCAGCTAACCCTCACCCCAGCTACGATCTCCTCCGGTTCGAGTGCCTGCTGATGGCCCACCACATTCTTATGCCGCGCCGCCCGCTGGCCCGGCCGACTCGTCAGATGGATGACAGCCAGGTTCTCCAAGGCCTGCGGCAGGGGAAATCCCCACAGCACTGCCGCTGACAGGTGGCTCACGATTGCGCCCGTCACGGCCGTCAGGGCATGCACACGTTTCACCAAACTGTCCGGGGTGGCGGCGGTCGCGCGCACCCCGTAACAGGGGCTGACGAGATCCCTGGCCCGGGTCCGTCGTCGCCCCACCCCGGCAGTGCGGGCCTCGGCCACGGTGAAGGGCTGGTTTCGAAGATGCGGGGGGAGCTCACTGGGCGGGCGCATACGGGCATTCTGCGCCCGCGCCGATGGGGCTTGGAGGTTATCCACAGCGCGGGCAGGGTGTGGGGGAGAAGTGGGCGGTGTGGGCAGCCAGGCACGGGCGCGGATGCGTGGCGGCCGTTTGCCGGAGGTGGCCGCTTGGAGCGTGGGATTCCGGCCATCTGGGGCGAACGGCCGCAGATGGATGCACGGAACGGTGCTACTGGACTGCTACGTGATTGTTACTTGACCTCATCGGTGCCCGGCGTTCCGGCGTCGCCGGGTTCGTGGGCACCGCCGGCGCCTTCGCTGCCGCCGGCTTCCGCGTTGCCGGCGTCGTTCTTGCGGTCCTTGGCGTCGAGTTCTTCCTTGAGCTTCTTGAGCCTGTCTGCCTCGGCCTGGTTGCGGTGGCGGATCTCAAGGTTGCGCAGGAATTCGGGGTCGTCATCGGGCGCTACCGGGTGGCTGTAGGCGACCGGTGCGGTGTCCGTGGCGCGGGGGCGTCCCATGAGAAACCACAGCGTGGCGCCGACCACGGGGAGGAGGACCTGCACGAAAATCCAGGCGGTCTTGGAGATGCCCCTGGTCAGCCGCGCGTCAGTGCGGATGAGGTCCACCAGTCCATAGACAAACACGGCCAGTATGACGATCGGAACCACTACACGGAGCATACCTTCAGTCTAGCCGTCGGGCGCCTCGACGGCGCCGGTCACTATGCCCGGGTGCAGGCTGCCGGCACCGCGGACGAGGGGAGCGGGATGGCCGAAGCAGCGCGCCGTCCTGGCGGCTAAACTTGAGGCGTGGCTTTCCTCAAATACACCCTTATTCGACTGGCGCTGTTTGCGCCCTTGTTTGCGCTCTTTCTCTACCTGCAGCTGGGGGTGCTCCTGGCCGCCCTGTGCGCCGGAATGATGTCCTTCGCCGTCAGCTTCCTGTTCTTCCAGAAGCAGCGCGACGCGGCCACCGCGACGCTCCACCACCGGTTCTCGGGCAAGGCCAAGCCGATGCGCAGCGCAGGAGAGGTGGCCGACGCCGAGGCGGAAGACCGCCTCGTGGACGAGAACCCCGACATTGCCGTCCGCACGGACAACCGCCCGAAAGATTCCCGGCAACCGGGGGCCTGAGCCCCCGGGCTGGTCCCCTGAAGCCCTGGAAGCCCCTGGAAGCCCCTGGAAGCCCCGGGAAGCCGCGGCCCTGAGCCCCTGGGCTGGTCCCCTGAAGCCCCGGGAAGCCCCGGGAGCCCGCGGGGCCTGAGCCCCAGGGTTGGTCCCCTGAAGCCCCGGGAAGCCCCGGGAGCCCGCGGCTTAGAAGCCCCTGCCTAGAACCCGTGGCTGAGGACGAGTCCGATTGAAAACAGCGCGGCGAAGCCGAGGTTGATTAGTCCGGTCTGCTTCAGGACCGGGATCAGGCTCTTGCGGCGCCGCCCGGCAATCATCAGCCAGGACGGCATGAGGCTGGCGGGGATCAGCAGGAGCACGATCAGCATCCATGGCCGGGCGGGGGCCAGGACGATGACCAGCAGGATCGCGACGGCCAGCATCAGCACATAGCTTTCGCGCGCATGCTTGTCCCCGAGCCGCACGGCCAGGGTCTTCTTCCCCGCCTTCCTGTCGGTCGGGATGTCGCGGACGTTGTTGGCCATCAGCAGGGCGCACGCGATCAGCCCCGTGCCGATCGCCCCGATGATCGCGGCCAGGCTCAACTGCCCCGCCTGCGTGTACGTGGTGCCCAGCGTTGCGACGAGGCCGAAGAACACAAACACGAAGACGTCGCCCAGGCCGAGATAGCCGTACGGGTTCTTGCCGCCGGTATAACCCCAGGCGGCCAGCACGCAGCCGACGCCGACCAGGATCAGCCACCAGGCCTGCGTGATGATCACGAGGATCAGGCCGAACAGCATCGCCAGCCCGAAGGCTGCGAACGCGGCCCGTTTGACGTGCTCCGGGCTGGCCGCCCCCGAGCCCACCAGCCGGAGCGGACCCACCCGGTCCTCATCCGTGCCCCGGATCCCGTCCGAGTAGTCGTTGGCGTAGTTGACGCCGATCTGCAGGAGCAGGGCGACCAGGGCGGCCAGCACGGCGTTCAGCAGGATGAACGAATCCATCTCGTAGGCGGCTGCGCTGCCGATCAGCACCGGTGCGATTGCGGCCGGCAGGGTGCGCAGTCGGGCGCCTTGGATCCATTGTGCGGCTGTGGCCACGGTCAGTACCTCGTTGGTTGGTTGAATGCTCGTTGGTGGTTTGAGTTGCCGGCCGGAAGCCGGAAGCGCTTGTCTATTTTCCCTGATGGAGGGCGTCCAGCCGGACCGTCATGCCCAGCCGGTCCGGTTTCCCGTTGGGCAGCATGAGCAGTTCCGCGGCGGGCAGCACGGTTTTCGGGGCCAGTGCGCCCAGCGACGGTGCCCAGGTCTGGTTCCGGCGGTCGGCGAACGCCGCCAGCCCTTCCGGGGAACTGTCGGCCACTGCGACGTACGCGGCCAGGGCGTGGCCCCACTCCGCGGACGGCACACCGGCGACAAAAGCCGCCCGCACGCCGTCGAGCTTTTCCAGCTCAGCCTGGACATGGGCGGCGGAAACTTTGACGCCGCCGGTGATGACGACGTCGTCGGCCCGGCCGAGTACGGTGAGCCGGCCGTCGGAGTCCAGTTCGCCGAGGTCATTAGTCCGGTACCAGCGGACGCCGTCCGCTTCGATGAACGCCGCTGCCGAGAGCTCTGGGGCCTGAAGATAGCCGGCGGCAATGGTTGCCCCGCCCAGCAGGATGCGGCCGTCGTCCTCCACCCTGACCAGGACGTCCTCGAGCGGGAAGCCGTCGTACACGCACCCGCCGCAGGTCTCGGACGAGCCGTAGGTAGTCACCACCCGCACGCCGGCGTCCCGGGCCGCGTCGAGCAGCTGCGCGGACGCGGGTCCGCCGCCGAGCAGGATGGCGTTGAAGCGCCGCAGCACCGCCAGCGTCTCGGCGGAGGGCGCGTCCAGCAGGCGCTGGAGCTGGGTGGGCACCAGCGAGGTGAAACGGATCTTGTCCGTGAGCTCCAGCGCCGCGGCGGTGAAGGCCTCCGGCGTAAAACCGCCGGAGAGGTCCATGGCCCACGGGCGGGTCCCGGCAAAAAGCGAGCGGACCAGCACTTGGACGCCGGCCACATACTGGACGGGAAGGGCTAGCAGCCACTGGCCCTCGCCCTTGAGCGCAAAGGCGGTCGCCACAGACGAGGCCGCCAGGGCCTCGACGGTCAGGACGGTCGCCTTCGGCGTGCCGGTGGACCCGGAGGTCCGGACCACGACGGCCGCGTCCTCGATGCCGGCCGTGTCAGGGAACCCCAGCACCGGCGAGCCGTCCGGCCCGGCGGAGAGTTCGACGGCGGGTCCCTCGCCGTGGAGGGCAGCAGCCAGCGCCTTGAGCGCAGGCTCGATGTTCATGGCTCCGGAAGTCACAGCGCGCCTTAGAAGTAGTACGGGAAAGCGGACCAGTCGGGATCGCGCTTCTCGAGGAAGGCTTCCTTGCCCTCCACGGCCTCGTCCGTCATGTACGCCAGACGGGTCGCCTCGCCGGCGAAGACCTGCTGGCCGGCCAGGCCGTCGTCGGCGAGGTTGAACGCGAACTTGAGCATGCGGATGGCCTGCGGGGACTGCCGGGCAATGTCAGCGGCGTACTCCAGGGCGACCTCCTCGAGGCGTCCATGGTCCACGGCCTCGTTCACGGCGCCCATCCGGACCATGTCCTCGGCCGAATATTCACGGGCCAGGAAGAAGATTTCCCGGGCGGACTTCTGGCCGATCTGGCGGGCCAGGAGGGCCGAGCCGTAGCCGGCGTCGAAGCTTCCCACGGTGGCGTCGGTCTGCTTGAACTTGCCGTGCTCGCGGGAGGCGATGGTGAGGTCCGAGACCACGTGGAGGGAGTGCCCGCCGCCGGCTGCCCAGCCGTTGACGACGGCGATGACCACCTTGGGCATGGTGCGCATGAGCCGCTGGACTTCCAGGATGTGCAGCCGGCCGGCGCGGGCGGGATCGATGGATTCCTTGGTCTCGCCGTCAGCTGAGTTTTGTACTACGTACCGGTACCCGTCGCGGCCGCGGATCCTCTGGTCCCCGCCCGAGCAGAACGAGTGGCCGCCGTCCTTGGGGGAGGGGCCGTTGCCGGTGAGCAGGACTGTGGCCACGTCCGGGGTCATCCGGGCATGGTCCATGGCGCGGTAGAGCTCGTCCACGGTGCCGGGCCGGAAAGCATTGCGGACCTCGGGGCGGTCGAAGGCGATGCGGACGGTAGGCAGGTCCCGGACCACCTCCCCGTCGGCGGAGCGCTCCACCTGCCGGTGGTAGGTCATGTCCTGGAAGTCGTCGAAACCGGACACGGTGCGCCACCGGGAGGGGTCAAAGACGTCGGATACCTTGGCGGGGATTTCGTTGCTCACAGTCCGAGTCTAGTAATCGCGTCAGCTGATGCAGAACTCGTTGCCTTCCGGGTCCGCCATGGTGTGCCAGGAATGCGGTCCCTGACTGGCGGACCAGAGGAACGTGGCGCCACGCGCTTCAAGGGCCGCCCGCACGGCATCCTTGTCCCCTCCCGCGAGCCGCACGTCCCAATGGACCCGGTTCTTGACCGTCTTTTCCTCCGGGACAATCTGGAACAAAACGCGGTGGGCGGGCGCCTTGGCGTCGAGTTCCTCGGGCGGGCGGATCGCGGCACCCTCGCGCCACACGAGCTTGCCCCGGTGCGTGGTGGTCTCCGCCTCCGTCGCGAAGCCCCGCTCGATCATGGAGTGGATGAAAACCTCATCCTGCGGCTCCACGGCCCATTCCAGGGTTTCGGCCCACCAATCGGCGAGCTCGTGCGGGTTTTTGCAGTCGACGACTATCTGGATTTTCAGTGTCATGGGAAGAACCTACGACGTCGCGGCCCGCGGCGGTAGGGTTCAGGCGCCGCAAGGCACCGGAGGCCCTTGCGGCGTAAGGGAGTCCGCGATCCGCCAGATCGATCCATCCCAGGTCATCAGGTAGTCGAGCTTCCATTCCGAGCAGGACTGCCCGTCGGGACCGTGCTGCGCGTCCTGAACGGTCCTCAGCCGGACGGACGCCGTGAGATCGGGTCCGGCAGCGGATACGTCCTCGACCTCCAGCGTGCGCCAGAAAGACGAGCCGAGCCCCTCCCGCCATGTCTCGAGTCCGCCCATCCGGTCCTGCATCTCGGGTGTCAGTATGGCGAAYGCGAGGTCGTATGCGCCGCGGTTGATGGACTGGCCATGAAATACCAGGCTCTGGGTGATGTTGGCGGCCTGCGGGTGATCGGAATTCACCGTAACGTCTATCGCGCTGGTGTCTGCCGGTGCCGGAAGGCCGCAGCTTGTCGGGGACAGCGAAGTGGTGCGGTTCTTCCAGCTCTCGACGGCGAGGACAGCCTTGCGGGCATCCACAGCGAAGGCCGTGCCCTCGGCACTGTAGTTGCCTTCGCTGCCTGCACCGAAAACCCAGGCCCGCTTGGAGCTCACGACTCCTGCCACCTTGCCGTCCATGGTCAGCAGCGGGCCGCCGCTGTTTCCAGGATTGATGGCGGCGTCGGTCTGGATCAGGTTGCTGACCGTCCTTGTGCCGATTGTCTGCTCCCGGTTCAGTCCGCTGACGCGTCCCGCGGTGAAGGTCAGGTCGGCGTCCAGGGGAAAGCCCAGCGCCGCCACGTCTTCGCCCAGTGCCGGGGGAGCGCTGACGAAGTCGAAGATGTGGCCGCTGACCGGGCGGGCGGTGCGCAAAAGGGCAAGGTCGGCCGCCTCATCAATACCGAGTACCTGCGCGCTCGAGATCTCTGTTCCGAGGCTGATGCTGATGGCGGCTTGGTCCTTCACGACGTGTGCGGCGGTGACGATGAGGTCATTCTCGATGAGGAAACCGGTACCGACGCCGCCTGCGTCGCACAGCGTGACGTTGATCTTTGCTACTCCGGAGCGGACACTCGCGACGGTGCCGGCCCACCCGCCCGGCTGTCGGCTTCCGGTAGCGACCGGGGCTGGTGCTGTGACGGCCGTCTGGCTGGTTGGCGGCGGGGTCGCCGGCGCTGCAGACGTGGCCGTTGGGGTGGCCGGTGCAGCCGGTGCAGTCGGTGCGGCGCCGGGAAGGGAAACGCAGCCGCTCAGCGCGAGAAGTGTCGTCAGCGCCGCAGCTGCCGGGAGTGCGAACATTCGGTGGGCGTGGGCTTTCATGGCAGTCCTCCCCAATACAAGGTTGCCGCTCCAGCCCTCCCAAACCATCGCGAAGTGCCCTCAAGATAACGCATGCGCCGGCGAACAACCAGAGGGGAGCCGGGTGCCATGCGCCGCCGCGCTGCTTCGGTTACCCCTGCACTTGCTGCAGCTGTTCGAGCACCTCGGGCGGAATGGCGTAGATGAAGATGACCGCCAGGAGGTTCTTGGAGGCGTGGACGAAGTAGGAGAACATCACGTTCTTCCCGGTCCAGACGTACACGAACACCAGGACGGCGCCCATGGCGAGGTACGGCATCAGCACCTGCAGGGTCATTTGCTCCTGGCCCACGATGTGCAGGGCCGCGAAGAGCACCACGGACATGATGCAGCAGACCCAGAGGTTGACCCGGCGGCTCAGTTTGCCGATCAGCAAATGGCGGAAAATGTACTCCTCGACGAACGGGCCGACCAACACCAGCAGGGGGACCATGAGCCAGACCGGGACCTGCTGCATGAGTGCCTGAAGGCCCGCCTGGTTGGCGGAGGTCTGCACAGGTCCGCTGAGGGCCACGAGAACCGCGGTGAGAATGAGCATCGCCACGACGGTCAGCGGCACCATGAGGGCCGTGAACCAGGGCCTTGTGGCAAGGACGCGGAGATCACGGACCGCAACATGCCGCGCGGCGGTCAGGGCAAGGACTCCGACCGTTGCGTAGAAGATCAGGTTCACCGCGTAGGACGCCACCGCAGGATTGGGCGATATCTGCAGCAGCAGCGGCTCCAGCAGGCTGCCCGCCACGGCGAATAGACCGGCCACGGCAACATAGAGTCCAACAGTTATGAAATCCAGCGGGGAGAACCGGTAAAGCTCCGGCTGCGGCGCGGGTGGTGTACGGAGAGCTGTGCCCATGCCCCCAGCCTAGTGCCGAGGCAGGAGGACGCGGTCCAGCTGATCCCCGGCGCCATCGCAGACCTGACGCCCGACGGCGGCACCCGCCTCGGTGCCCAGTGCCTCAGTGCCCAGTGACGGCCGGCGGTGCCATACTGAGGACGCAAGCCGCCGTCGGGCAGGCTGGCACCTACTGCGAGGACTCCTTGAGCGAACATCTCCGCCTTTCGGGCGTATCCCACGGCTATGGGGACCGCCAGCTCTTTGCCGGCGTCGACGTTGCCATCACGGCTGGCGAACATGTGGCGATCGTCGGCGAAAACGGCGCGGGCAAATCCACGCTGCTGCGGATCCTGGCCGGTTTCGAGGCCCCGGACGAGGGCACGTCCGTCAGCCACGGCCGCGTGGGCTACCTTGCCCAGACCCATGGCCTGCCGGAGCTGTTCACTGTCAGCGACGCGATCGACGCCGCACTGGAATCGCTCCGCGCGCTGGAGGCCGAGCTGGACCGTCTGGAGGACGGGCTGGCCGGCGCGGAAGCTGACGAACTGGAGCGCTACGGAAACCTGCAGACGCAGTACCAGCTCCGGGAAGGCTACGCCGCGGAATCCCGGGTGGAAGCGGCGCTGGACAGGCTCGGCCTGGGCGGGCTGGACCGGATGCGGACGCTGGGCTCGCTCTCCGGCGGGGAACAGGAGCGGGTGGCACTGGCCTGCGTTCTCGCCGATCCCGCGGACATTTTGCTCCTGGACGAACCCACCAACCACCTGGACGCCAGCGGTACGGCCTGGCTGGAGGCGCGGCTGGCCGCGCACCGCGGCACGGTGGTGGTGGTCTCCCACGACCGCGTGCTGCTGCGCAAAGTGGCCTCAACCGTGATTGAGGTCGATGCCGAGCGCCGGTCGGTCAACCGGTATGGCAACGGTTACGAAGGCTACCTGCGGGAGAAGGCTGCCGAGCGCCAGCGCTGGGCACAGCAGTACCATGGGTGGCTGGACGCGATGGCGGCCGAACGGCTCCAGGCGGACACGGTTGCCGGCAAGATGGGCTACGCCCGCCAGCGCGACGGCGACAAGATGGGGTTCGACTTCAAGGCCGGCACGTGGCAGAAGGCGGCCACCAGCAAGGTCCGCAACGCCCAGGAGCGTCTGCGCCGGCTGGAGGCAAACCCCATTGACCGTCCCCCAGTACCCCTGAAACTGGCAACGGACCTGCGGGCGGACGTGGCCGAAGGCCCGGCGCTCGAGGCGAAGGGGGTCGCGGTGCCCGGCCGGCTGGAACCCACGGATTTCCGGGTGGGAGCCGGCCAGAAGATCCTCATTACGGGCCCCAACGGTGCCGGGAAGTCCACGCTGCTCTCCGTCCTCGCCGGCACGTTGGAACCGGCCCAGGGCAAAGTGGTGAGGCACGGCCGGATCGGCTATCTGCAGCAGGAGTTGGAACTCCCGCAGCGCCCGGGACTGCGGCTCCTGCCCGCCTTTGCCGCGGGCCTGGGCGGCAATATCGATGAGCACGCCGAGGCGCTGCTGCGCCTGGGGCTCTTCCGGACCAGCGAATTCCACGTGCCGGTGGGCAGCCTATCCGCGGGGCAGCAACGCAGGCTGGCGCTGGCCCGGCTCCTGCTGGGCGGCTTCGGGACGATGCTGGTGGATGAGCCCACCAACCACCTGGCGCCCGTGCTGGTGGAACAGCTTGAAGCGGCCCTGTCCGAGTTCGCAGGGACACTGGTCATGGTCAGCCACGACCGCGCGCTGGGTGAGTGGTTCAGCACCTGCGCCCGGCGAGGAACGAGCCGAGAAACAAGGCACGGCGCCAGGCAGGAAACCGGGCACGGAAACGGCGCCGGTAACTGGCTCCGGTACTCGATGCGCGACGGCGCCCTGGCGTAGCAGAACGATTCGCCGGAGCCTGCGCGGACCAAATAGAACATTATTCGGCTATTTGGCAGATTTGGTGTCATTAATTAGGCATAGCGCCTGACTGCTGTTGCCCGCGTCACGGCCGGTCCGGGAATTCCAGTACGATGGATGAGCCGCGCGAGGGTTTGACTCCTTGTGAGGTTCGGTACATCTTGCTGTCCCACCGGGCAGAAACCCGAATGGAATGTAACCGAATCCCGGTCCCGTCCCGGCCATAATCCGACCTACAAGGAACCGTTGTGCCATCAATTACCCCCACAGAACTCCAGAGCGCGCCCGCGGAATCCGCCGTCGACTCGACCCTCAGCGCCGAGGGCTATAAGAAGACCCTGAGCGGGCGCCACGTGACGATGATCTCGATGGGCGGCGCAATCGGCGTCGGCCTGTTCATGGGCGCCGGCGGACGCCTGGCCTCCACGGGCCCGGCGCTGATCTTCTCCTACGCCATCGCCGGCGTGATCGCCTACCTGCTCATGCGGGCGCTGGGCGAGCTCATCATGTACCGCCAGACCTCGGGCTCCTTCGTCAGCTACGCCGGCGAAATGTTCGGCAAGAAGGGCGCCTTCCTCTCCGGCTGGATGTACTTCATCAACTGGGGCATGACCGGAATTGCCGAACTGATCGCGATCGGCCTGTACTTCCAGTTCTTCTTCCCCAACGTGCCTGTGGAAGCCTCGGCGATTGCCGCCCTCGCGCTGCTCGTGGCCGTCAACCTGCTCAGCGTCAAGGCGTTCGGCGAATTTGAATTCTGGGCGTCCTGCCTCAAGGTCGGCGCCATCCTGATCTTCCTGGCCGTCGGCACCTTCATGGTGGTCACCAACGCCAAGGTCGGCACGGGCCACGCCTCAGTCGCCAACCTCTTCGCCGACGACGGCGGGATGTTCCCCAAGGGCGCCCTGGTGATGGTCCTCGTGCTCAACGCCGTGATCTTCGCCTACAACGGCATCGAACTCGTCGGCATCACCGCCGGTGAGATGGAAAACGCCAAGCGCGAAGTGCCCAAGGCAATCCGCGCCGTCGTACTGCGCATTGTGGTGTTCTACGTCGGTTCCGTGCTGCTGCTGGCCATGCTGCTGCCCTCGGACCAGTACAAGGCCGGCGTGTCCCCGTTCGTCACCGTGTTTGGCCAGATGGGCCTCGGCTGGGTGGGCGACGTGATGAACATGATCGTCATCACCGCCGCACTGTCCTCCTGCAACTCGGGCCTGTACTCGATCGGCCGTGTCTTCCGCACTATGGCCAACAACGGGCACGCCCCGCAGTGGCTCACCAGGATGTCCAAGCGCCACGTGCCGTACGCGGCCATCCTGGCGATCGCCGCCTTCTACCTCGTGGGCATCCTGCTGAACATCTGGCTCGGCGGCTCGCACGCCTTCGACCTCGCGCTGAACACCGCCTCGATCGGCGTGATCTTCACGTGGGGCGCCATCTTCGCCAGCCAGATCGCGCTGCGCCACCAGAAGGGCCGCGTCTCCAGCCTGCCCATGCCGGGCTCGCCGTGGACCAGCTGGGCCGGGCTGGTCGCGCTGCTGGCCATCACCGTGCTGATCGGCTTCGACACCATGACCAGCAAGACCGGCGAGGTCTTCCACCTGGGCCTGTGGACCCTGGCGACCGTCCCGTTCTTCGCCCTGGTGCTGTGGCTGGGCTGGCAGAAGGTCAAGAACAACGCGCCCAAGAGCGAGCTCTACAGCTAGGACCCACCGGTTCGACGTGTAGCGTAGCGCGGCGACGGCGGCAGCCACCTGGCAAAGGTGGCTGCCGCCGTCGCGTTTAACTGCGTTTAAAGCGGAGGGCCCTCAGTAGCTGCTGGCGGGGGTGYCGCCGGGCTCAGCCACCGCATCCGGTGGGATGTAGTCGGCGGCAAGGGCCTCGGAGCCGCGGGCCAGGATGGACACATCGGCCCCGACCAGCACGAACGCGGCGCCGGCGGCCAGGTAAGCGCGGGCCGTTGCCGGGTTGAAGGCGTTCACGCCGGCAGGTTTGCCGGCCGCTGTGGCGGCGGCGAGGCAGCGTTCGACGGCGGCGCGTACCCGGGGGTGTTCCTGCTGGCCCAGCAGCCCCATGGAGGCGGCGAGGTCGGAGGGCCCGAGGAAGATCGCGTCCACGCCCTCCACTTCGAGGATCTCCCCGACGGCGGCCACTGCGGCAACGGATTCAATCTGGACGGTGACGCTGACGGTGCCGGAGGCGCGGGCGAGGTAATCCGGGATACGGTTCCAGCGCGCGGCCCGGGCAAGGGCCGAGCCCACCCCGCGGACGCCGTGGGGCGGGTAGCGGGTGGCGGCCACGGCGGCCTCCGCCTCGGCTGCCGAGTTCACCATGGGGATCAGCAGGTTCTGGACGCCCAGGTCCAGGTACTGCTTGATGAGCACCGTGTCATTCACCGGCGGCCGGACCACCGGATGGACCGGGTAGCCGTGCACGGCCTGCAGTTGGGCCAGGATGGATTCGAGGCCGTTCGGGCTGTGCTCGGCGTCGATCAGGAGCCAGTCCAGACCGGACCCGGCGCAGATTTCGGCCACGAGCGGGCTGCCGGAGCAGACCCACATCCCGGCCAGGGGACGGCCGGCAGTGCCGGTTTGGGTGCGCAGGGCGTGCTTGAAGGTGGCGTCGGGTTCTACTCGAAACGGCATGTCACAACTCCCAGGGGGCCGTAGTCGGCGTGCACGGTGTCGCCCTTGTAGACCCAGAGGGGCCGGGTGAAGGAGCCGGCGAGGATGATGTCGCCCGCCTTTATGCCGTCGCCGTGGGCGGCGATCTTGTTGGCCAGCCAGTGCACGCCGTTGGCCGGGTGGTCCAGGACGCCGGCGGCCACGCCGGTTTCCTCCACGGTCTGGTTCTTGTAGAGGATGGCGGAGACCCAGCGCAGGTCCACGGCGTCGGGACGCACGGGGTTGCCGCCGATCACCATGGCGCCCATCGCCGCGTTGTCCGCGATGGTGTCCACGATGGTCCGTCCCTCCATTTCGATCCGAGAGTCCAGGATCTCCAGGGCCGGGACCACGTAGTCCGTGGCGTTCAGGACGTCGAAGATGGTGCAGCCGGGACCGGCGAGGTCCTTCTTCAACACGAACGCGAGCTCCACCTCCACCCGGGGATGGGTGTACCGGTCCCAGTCCACGGAGCAGCCGGTTTCCAGCACCATGTCATCGAAGATCGCGCCGTAGTCCGGCTCGGTGATGCCGGTGGCGGCCTGCATCGCCTTGGACGTGAGGCCGATCTTGCGGCCCACGAGGGTCCGTCCGGCGTCCTCGTTGCGGCGCCGCCACAGCCGCTGGACTGCGTAGGAGTCCTCCACCGTCATCCCCGGGTAACGGGTGGTCAGGCGGGGGACCGGAGTACGGCTGCGGCCGGCTTCCAGCAGTTCGTCTGCGATGGCCTCGATCGTCGCGGGATCAAGCACGCTAAACCTGCGCCCCGAGCTTGAAGCCCGTCGCTTCTCCGGCGGAGCCGTCCTCTTCCTTGCGGGTGTAGGAGAAGCCGTCGGCGCCCACGGTCACGGCCATCTCGCTCTTTTCCTCACGGACGATCACGGGCTGCGGGTTGCCGTCGAGGTCCAGGACCAGGGAGGCCTCGGTGTACCAGGAGGGGACCACGGGGTTGCCCCACCAGTCGCGGCGCTGGTTGTCGTGAACGTCCCAGGTGATGGTGGGGTTGTCCGGGTCGCCGGTGTAGTAGTCCTGGGTGTAGATCTCGATGCGGTGGCCGTCCGGGTCCAGGATGTAGAGGTAGAAGGCGTTGGAGACGCCGTGCCTGCCGGGGCCGCGTTCGATCCGGTCCGAGATGCGCAGGGCGCCCATCTTGTCGCAGATCTGGATGATGTTGTGCTTCTCGTGCGTGGCGAAGGCAATGTGGTGCAGCCGCGGGCCGTTGCCGCCGGTCAGGGCGGTGTCGTGCACGGTCTGCTTGCGGTGCATCCACGCGGCGTACGTGACGCCGTCGGAGTCCTTGATGTCCTCGGAGACGCGGAAGCCCAGGTCCTCGAGGTACGCCCGGCCGCGCGGGACGTCCGGGGTGACCTGGTTGAAGTGGTCCAGCCGGACCAGTTCGCCGGCGGAGTAGAGGTCGTAGCGCTGCGTAAGACGCTCGACGTGTTCGGTCTCGTAGAAGAATTCGTAGGGGAAGCCCAGCGGATCCTCGACGCGGACGGCGTCGCCGATGCCCTTGGTGAAGCCTTCCTTGCGGCGCTCGGTGCGGCAGCCCAGTTCCTTGTAGTAGGCCTCGGCCGCGTCCACCTCGGCCGGCGACTTCACCCGGTAGGCGAAGGCGGCCGCAGCGGCCACGGGACCCTTGCGGAGCACCAGGTTGTGGTGGATGAACTCCTCGAGGGAGCGCAGGTAGATGGTGTTCTCGTCTTCCTCAGTGACGTGCAGGCCCAGCAGGTCCACATAGAACTGGCGGGACTTGGCGAGGTCCGTGACCACGAGTTCCAGGTAGGCGCAGCGGACGATGTCCGGGGCCGGGACAGTGGGGGTGGGGACGAAGTTGGTCATGGTGCTCTCTCTTCTTTGAAAGGGGTCTGGGTGGCGCCGGCGGGAAACTTAGGCGCCGAATTTGGGCGTATGGACGGTGCCCAGGGTGATGTGGACAGCCTGCTGGTCGGTGTAGAAGTCGATCGAGCGGTACCCGCCCTCGTGGCCCAGGCCCGAGGCCTTGACGCCGCCGAAGGGGGTGCGGAGGTCGCGGACGTTGTGGCTGTTGAGCCAGACCATGCCGGCCTCGACGTTTTGGGAGAAGTTGTGCGCGCGGGTCAGGTTCTGGGTCCAGATGTACGCCGCGAGCCCGTACCTGGTGTTGTTCGCCAGGGCGAGGGCTTCCTCGTCGGTATCGAACGGGGTGATGGCGACGACGGGGCCGAAGATCTCCTCCTGGAAGATCCGCGCGTCCGGGGCGACGTCGGCGAACACCGTGGGTGCGATGTAGTTGCCCTCGGGCAGGTGGTCAGGGCGGCCGCCGCCGGCCAGCAGCCGGCCCTCGGACTTGCCGATCTCCACGTAGGAGGCCACCTTGGCGTAGTGCTCGGGGTGGACCAGCGCGCCGACCTCGGTCTTGGGGTCGTGCGGGTCACCGACCACGATGTTCCTGGCCCGGGCGGCGTACTTGTCGCAGAATTCCTCGTACACGGCGCGCTCCACCAGGATTCGGGAGCCGGCGGTGCAGCGCTCGCCGTTGAGCGAGAAGACGCCGAACAGGGCGGAGTCGATCGCGGCCTCAAGGTCGGCGTCGGCGAACACGACGCACGGTGACTTGCCGCCGAGCTCCATGGAGAGGCCCTTGAGGTTKGCCGCGGCGTTGCGGAAGATGGTCTGGCCTGTGGTGGTCTCGCCGGTGAAGGAGATTAGCGGGACGTCCGGGTGCTTGACCAGGGCGTCGCCGGCTTCCTCGCCGAGGCCGTTGACGAGGTTGAAGACGCCGTCGGGGAGCCCGGCGTCCTTGAAGATCGTCGCCCAGAGCGAGGCCGAGAGCGGGGTGAATTCGGCCGGCTTGAGGACCACGGTGTTGCCGGTGGCCAGGGCAGGGGCGAGCTTCCAGGACTCGAGCATGAACGGAGTGTTCCACGGCGTGATGAGCCCGGCGACGCCGATCGGCTTGCGGTTGACGTAGTTGATCTGGGCGCCGGGGACCTTCATGGCGTCGTCGAACTGGGCCACGATCAGGTCCGCGAAGAAGCGGAAGTTCTCAGCCGCGCGCAGCGCCTGGCCCTTGGCCTGAGTGATGGGCAGGCCGGTGTCGAAGGTTTCGAGCTCGGCCAGGCGGGCCTCCTGGGCTTCGACGGCGTCGGCGATCCTGTTCAGGACCCGGGCCCTCTCACGGGGCTTCATCTTCGGCCACGGGCCGTTGGTGAACGCCTCGCGGGCCGCGGCGACGGCGAGGTCGATGTCTTCCTTCTGGCCGGCGGCGGCGGTGGCGTAGTTGGTGTTGGACACCGGGTCCAGGACATCGAAGGTCGCCCCGCCCACCGAATCAACGAATTCGCCGTTGATGTAGTGCTGGATGTGGGTGGGAAGGCCCTGCGGAACGTAGTGGGCGGTGGTTTCTGCGGCAGTAAACGTCATTGTTTTTCCTTACTGATAGTGCAACGCGGGGTCACTTACGGCCCATGCCGGGCGCCTTAATGGGCGCTAAGTGACCCCGCGTTGGTTTGGGCGAGGTACGCGTCCAGGGTGGCGCTGCGGTGGCGGCGGGCGGCCTTTTCGATGTCATCCGGGCTGGCGCCGGATTCGATGAGCTGCAGCAGCGCCTCGTGCTCGTCGACGGATTCGTGGGCCCGGCCCGGGACGAAGCGGAACGTGGAGGAGCGCAGTGACGCCAGCCGGTTCCAGCCCCGGTGGACGAGGTCCAGGATGTGCGGGTTGGGGCAGTGCTCGAACAGGACGCTGTGGAAGTCCTGGTTCAGCCGGGTGAACCGGACGGGGTCGAAGTGCTGCAGGCATTCGCGCATCTCGGCGTTGACTGCCCGGGCGCGGGCCACGTCCGCCGCCCCGATCAGCGGGGCCGAGAGTGCCGTTGCGGCGCCCTCAACGATGCTGAGGGTCTGCATCGTGTAGAGGTATTCGGTGGGGTCGATTCCGGACACAGTGGCGCCGACATTCCGCTCGAACTTGACCAGGCCCTCGGCCTCGAGCCGGCGGATCGCTTCGCGGACCGGCACCACGCTGACCCCCAGGTCCTCGGCTATCTTGGCCAGCACCAGCCGGTAGCCGGGGGAGTAGGTCCCGTCCACGATCCGGGCCTTGACGGCCGCATAGGCCTGCTCGGATTTGCTGCCGGAGGTCGCGGCCGGCGTGGCTGCGGCCCTGGCTGTCTCAGTCATGGGCCTTGCCTGCTTCCCATTCCTGGTACCGGGTCCGCCAGGCGGCGTTGAGCGGGTAGAGGCCGTCCACGCTATGGCCCTGCTGCACCATCTCGGCGATGAAGGTTTCCTCGCGTTCCTGCGCGATGGAGTCGTCCGCGAGCTCTTCGGCGAGGGCCGGCGGGATCACCAGGATCCCGTCGGCGTCCGCGACGATGATGTCCCCGGGCTGCACGGTGGTGCCGCCACAGGCGATGGTGATGTCCGTGTCCCAGGGGATGTGCCGGCGGCCCAGGACGGCCGGGTGCGGGTTGGCATAGTACGTAGGCATGTCCATGGCGGCCACGGCGGTGAAGTCGCGCACGCCGCCGTCGGTGATGATGGCGGCGGCGCCGCGGACCTGGGCGCGCAGGGCCAGGATGTCGCCGATCGTGCCGGTGCCCTTTTCGCCGCGGGCTTCCATCACCAGGATCTCGCCCTCGTTGACGGARTCGATGGCCTTCTTCTGGGCATTGAAGCCGCCGCCGTGGGTCGTGAACAGGTCCTCGCGGTTGGGCACGTAGCGCAGGGTCCGGGCCAGGCCCACGATCCGCCGCTCCGGGCGGGTGGAGGACAGGCCGTCGATGGTGACGTTGTTCAGGCCGCGCTTGCGCAGCTGGGAGGACAGGGTGGCCGTGCAGACGGACTCCAGTTTGGCCTTCAGCTCCGGGGACAGGCCCGGCGTCCCTGCCGGCTGGGCGGCGGCGAGGCCGGCCGCTTCACGGGAACCGTAGGCTTCCTCCCGCTGGAGATCATCGGTCTTGGGCCGGGCGCCGAAGTCCGCGAACGGCGTCGTGCCTTCCTCCACCCGGGTGACCAGCCGGCCGGTGGTGAGCCCGCCGCCGGCGGCGCCTCCCGTCGTCGCGCTGACTTCCACCTCGACGACGTCGCCCGGCGTGGCCACCGACGCCCCGGCGGGGGTGCCGGTGAGGATGATGTCGCCCTCTTCGAGGGTGAGCAGCTGGGACAGGTCGGCCACGAGCCGGGCGAACGGGAAGAGCAGGTCCACGGTGGTGTCGTCCTGGACCAGTTCACCGTTGTGCCACGTGCGGATCCGCAGTTTGGCGGGATCGACGGCGTCTGCCGCGATCAGGCCCGGGCCCACGGGCGTGAAGCCGTCGCCGCCCTTGGAGCGGAGGTTGGAGCCCTTGTCCGCGTAGCGGAGGTCGTAGACGCCGAGGTCGTTGCTGGCGGTGACCCATTCGACATGGCTCCACGCATCCTCGAGGCCCACGCGGCGGGCGGTCTTGCCGATGATCAGGGCGATCTCGCCCTCGTAGCCGAGGAGTTCGCAGCCGGCCGGGCGCTCCACGGTTGAAGGCGCTGATGCAGAACCGAGAGCCAGCGACGAGGACGGCTTCAGGAAGTAGGAGGGCTGCTCGGGTGTGCGGCCGCGCTGGGCTGCCCGGCTGGGGTAGTTGATATGCACCGCGATGACCTTGCGGGCCGCGGCCAGGATGTGGTCGGTGACCTGTTCCAAGTGTTACTCCTCATCGAGTACGAAATCGTATACGAAACACTATGGCCCGGAAGCCGGGGAGCGTCAACCCCTTGCGCGGGGATGTTTGCCGGGGCCTTTGCCGGGGCCTTTGGGGACACTTGTAACCTGCGTCATATCTGACGTACAGTTTTGGATCAGGGACCGAAATTCTATTATCGAACGTCACGTTCTAATATCGAACACGCTAGGCCGTTGACAGGCCGCCACACAACGAAGTGAGGAAAGCCCGTGCATTTCCACCACCACGGCTACGTMTCCGGWGACCCGCGGGTSCAGCCGGCCGCCGGCGCCGGCATCGACCGGCCCACACACCTTCCCGACGAGGTAGATGTGCTGATCGTGGGCTCCGGCCCCGCCGGCATGCTCGCCGCAGCCCAGCTGTCCCAGTTCCCGGGTGTCACCACCCGGATCGTGGAACGCCGGCCGGGCCGGCTCGCGATCGGCCAGGCCGACGGCATCCAGGCCCGCAGCGTCGAGACCTTCCAGGCCTTCGGTTTCGCCGAGCGGATCATCGCCGAGGCGTACCGCATCACGGAGATGGCGTTCTGGAAGCCGGATCCCGCGGACCCCTCGAACATCGTCCGCAGCGCGCGCACCCTCGATGACCCGGGCGGGATCAGCGAGTTCCCGCATCTCATCGTCAACCAGGCCCGCGTGCTCGACTACTTCGCCGAGTTCATGGCCATGTCCCCGAGCCGCATGAGCCCGGACTACGGGCTGGAGTTCCGCGGCCTGGAGGTCACCGGCGAGGGCGAGTACCCGGTCGCCGTGACGCTGGCGCACACCGCCGGTCCTGACGAGGGCCGGGAGCGCGTCGTGCGGGCCAAGTACGTGGTGGGCGCGGACGGCGCCCGCAGCAAGGTGCGCGACTCGATCGGCTGCACCATGGCGGGCGACCAGGCCAACCACGCGTGGGGCGTCATGGACGTGCTCGCCTCCACGGATTTCCCCGACATCCGGCTCAAATGCGCCATCCAGTCCCACGACGGCGGCAGCATCCTGCTGATCCCGCGCGAGGGCGGGCATCTCTTCCGCATGTATGTCGATCTCGGCGAGGTCGCCGCGGACGACCGCGGTGCGGTCCGCAAGACCACCATCGAGCAGATCATCGCCAAGGCCAACGCGATCATCCACCCCTACACGCTCGACGTGCGCAACGTGGCCTGGCACAGCGTGTACGAGGTGGGCCACCGCCTCACCGACAGGTTCGACGACGTCCTCCCGGAGGAGCTGGGCACCCGCACGCCGCGGGTGTTCATCACCGGCGACGCTTGCCACACGCACAGCGCCAARGCCGGCCAGGGCATGAACGTCTCCATGCAGGACGGCTTCAATATCGGCTGGAAGCTCGGCCACGTGCTGGAGGGACGCAGCCCGGAGAGCCTGCTGTCCACGTACTCGGCCGAGCGGCAGGTGGTCGCGAAGAACCTGATCGACTTCGACAAGGTGTGGTCGACGCTCATGGCGAAGAAGCCCGAGGAGTTTGAAAACCCCTCCGAGCTCGAGGACTTCTACGTGCGCACCGCCGAGTTCCCTGCCGGCTTCATGACCGAGTACTCGCCGTCGATGGTCGTCGCCGAGGCCACGCACCAGCAGCTGGCCACCGGCTTTCCCGTCGGCAAGCGCTTCAAGTCCGCGCCGGTTGTGCGGGTCTGCGACACCAACCCGGTCCAGCTCGGCCACCAGGCCACGGCGGACGGCCGCTGGCGCATCTACGTCTTCGCGGACCAGGCGGCGCCAGCACAACAGGCGGGGGCCCCGTCGCCCGCCGCGGACCTCGCCGCGTGGCTGGCCAGCGCGCCGGACTCGCCGCTCGCCGCCACCCCCGCGGGGGCCGACCGTGACGCCTGGTTCGACGTGAAGGTGATCTACCAGCAGGATCACACGGGCATCGACATCGGCAACGTCCCCGCGGTGTTCAAACCGGAGGTGGGGCCGTTCAAGCTCCCCTACCTCGAAAAGGTCTACGGCACCGACCCGGCGGCGGACATCTTTGAGTTGCGCGGCATCGACCGCGGCGGCGTCATCGTGGTGGTGCGCCCGGACCAGTACGTGGGCAACGTCCTGCCGCTGACGGCCACGGCGGAGCTTGCCGCGTTCTTCGCACCCCTGTTGCGGGCAGGGCGGCCCGCGGCAGTGTGACCGCGTGGAGTTGGCCTTCTTCGCAAGGTTTGTCCGGGCTGGCGGTCAGAGGCCGGCTGCCTGCCTGGACCTGTATTCCGCGGCGGGGTAGACGCCAAGGATGCGTACCTCTGTGGTGAAGAACTCCAGTTCCTCCAGCGCCAGTCTGAGCGGCAAATCCTCGGGGTGCCCCTCGACGTCGGCCATGAACATCGTGGCCGCAAATTCATTGCCCACCATGTAGCTTTCCAGCCGCGTCATGTTTACCCCGTTCGTGGCGAATCCTCCCAGCGCCTTGTAGAGGGCTGAGGGGACATTCCGGACACGGAATACAAAGCTGGTGACGGCCGGTCCGGACAGGATGTCCCGGGCCGGCAGCGGCTTTTCCCGTGCCAGAACCACGAACCGCGTGGTGTTGGAGGGGTCATCCTCGACGGCGGAGGCGAGCACCTCCAGGCCATAGAGTTGAGCCGCGAGTGGAGGAGCGAGCGAGAGTTTGGTGGGATCGTTCCAGTCGCGCACTTCCCGGGCGGACCCGGCAGTATCGCCGGCGATCACGGGGCGCAGGCTGGCGGAGCGGATCAGACGCCGGCACTGCCCCAACGCGTGGAGGTGGCTGTGGACCTCGGTGGCTGCCTCGATGGTGCTGCCCGGGATGCCCAGCAGGTCGAAGTGGATGGGCAGAAAATACTCGCCGACGATCTGCAGCCCGGACTGGGGCAGCAGCACATGGATATCGGCCACCCGGCCGGCAATGGAGTTTTCGATCGGAATCATGGCCAGGTCGGCGGTGCCGACGGCCACCAGTTCAAAGGCGTCTTCGAAACTCGCGCAGGGAACGCTCTCCAGTTCGGGGAACATCTGCATGCACGCAATATTGGAGTTGGCGCCCGGTTCACCCTGGTACGCAATCTTCTGGGCCATGCTCCGTATGGTTTCACGCCAGGCGCCCGCTCACCCAAGTAAGACGCGACAGGGCCGTTTGAGGACCAAAAACGGTCCCTGCCGCGACTCAGCTGGGGTTCAGATACTTGGCGAAGTGGTCCTCGATCCGCTGCCAGGCTTCCGGGGCCGATTCCGGATCCGGGCCGATGCCCATGACCCGCATGAGCGGCCGCAGCACTTTCGGCCCGGTCTCCACGTCGTTGAGGAAGGCGTGCCCGGCGTGCGGGAACTCCTTCACGTCGTTCTCCACGCCCAGCCCGTCGAGCACAGCCGCGAGTTTCGCTGCTTCGCCGGGCAGGGTGCGGTCCCGGCCGCCGAAGTTGGCCACGATCGGGCAGGCACCGGCGAGGGCCTCCCGGGGGTCTTTTGGGCGCCGCCCGTAGTTGACGGCGGCGGCGTCGAAGCCGTCATTGGCCAGCAGCAGGGCGAAGCCGCCGCCCATGCAGAAGCCGATGACGCCGATCTTGCCGGTGGTCCGGCCGGTTTCGCGCAGCCAGTCCCGTGCGGCGGCCAGATCGGTGAAGGCCCGGCCCTCGCCCGCGGACAGCGCGCGCATGGTGGCGACGAGGCAGCGGCGCGCCCCGCCGTCGCTGTACAGGTCAACGGCCAGTGTCAGGTAGCCGGCCGCCGCCATCCGGTCGGCGTGGCGGACGGTGATGTCGTCCAGGCCAAACGCCTCATGGACCATCAGGACCGCGGGGAACGGCCCTTCGCCCTGCGGCGTCGCCAGGTAGCCGCGCAGCGCCGGCGAACCGCCGGCGGCGGCACCGGACCGGCCGAGGTCGGTATTGCTGAGATCCCGGGCGGCGGGCTTGCCGCGTCCTGCGTGTGTCCGTGCCATTCTGACCCCTCCGTCGTCTGTGGGGCCATTCTTGCACGGGCGCAAAAAAGCGGCGCCGGAGATCCCCCAAAGGAAAATCCGGCGCCGCCAACGTCCTAAAGACTAGTCCTTCTTGAAGGCGTCCTTGACGTTTTCGCCGACCTTCTTCGCGTCGGCTACAACCTGGTCCTTCTGGCCCTCGGCGCGCAGCTGGTCGTTGCCAGTGGCGTTTCCGGCAGTTTCCTTGGCCTTGCCGCCGAGGTGCTCCGCTTCGTTCTGAATCTTGTCTCCGACACCCATGGTGTAGGCCACCTTTCGTTCCGGTTGAAAATACTGTCCGATCAGCCTAACACAAAGCATGCTTACTAATTCAAGGGGTCTCGCAGGGTAATTCTCCGGAGCGTCATCCGCGGCAGCGGCGGTGCGGTTCGCGAAAGGATGAAATCCCCCCGGCCCGCGGGCTAGGCTCGAGGTCATGGACCACAAGACCACTCTCACGCAGCACATCAATGCTCCGGCGGACGCGGTCTGGGCGGTGGTGTCGGACATTCCCGGATCTGCGGCGACCCTGTCCGGCGTCGATTCGATCCAGATGCTCACCGACGGACCCTATGCCGTGGGTACCCGCTGGAAGGAGATCCGCACCATGATGGGGCGCGCGAAAACGGTGGAGATGTGGGTTGCCCAGTCCGAGGCGCCGTCGAAGGGCCGGGGCGGCAGCACCACTGTGAAGGCCCTCCAGGGCGGCGCCGACTACACCACCAGGTTCGCGCTCGCGGAGCGCGGCGGGGGAACCGACCTTACGCTGACCTTTGGCGCCGAAGTCATCAAACCGACCCGGTTCAGCAGGATCATGCTCACCGTGTTCGGTCCGCTCGGGATGCGCATCACCCGCAAGGCGCTTGCAAAAGACCTGGCGGACATCGCGGCCAAGGCCGAGTGCCAGTGATGGTCCGGCGCACTGCGGCTGAGAAAACCCCCAAGGTCACCGCCCCCCGGCTCGCGCCGGTCCGTCCCGGGGATCTGCAGGACGACCCTGCCCCGGAGTTCCGGCGGGGTGTTCGGTACGACGGCGTCCGCTACAGCCGCGCATCGGCAGACGGTCTGGACCTGGGCGGTACGGACTTTGCCGAGTGCGAATTCACCGGGGTGTCCTTCAATGAGACGCAGCTGCGGGGCGCGACTTTCCGTGACTGCATCCTGACCGAGACGTACGCCCCGGTGCTGATGGCGGCCCGGACCAGCCTGCGGGATGTCGAGATCGGCAACCCCCGCTGGGGATCGGCGGAGCTCTATGAAAGCGGCTGGCAGTCCGTTCGGATCGACGGCGGCAAACTCGACTACGTGAACCTGCGCGGATCCAAGCTCACGGACGTGCAGATCAGCGACTGCATCATTAACGAGCTGGATCTGGGCTCCTGCACCGCCACGCGCGTCGCTTTGAAGAACTGCACGATCGGCACCCTCGATTTCACCGGAGCCCGGCTCAAGGACTTCGACCTCCGGAGCACCGACTTCCGCACCATCAGCGGTCTGGGCAGTCTGTCCGGCCTCGTCGTCGACGATCACCAGCTCACCCTGCTCGCTCCATTGCTCGCGGCTCATCTGGGCGTCGTCGTCGCGTAATCCGGCGGCATCCGGTTGACCCCCTTGCCCCGCCGTGTAATCTTTATAGAACGAACGGTCGGTAAATTACTCTGCTGCCGGCCCCGCTTTCTTGGTGAAGGATGTTCTCATGGTCGAGGCTTTTCTTGTTGGCGGCGCCCGCACTCCCGTGGGCCGCTACGGCGGCGCCCTCTCCGCAGTCCGCCCCGATGACCTGGCCGCACTGGTAGTCCGCGAGGCTGTGGCCCGCGCCGGCGTCGATCCGGACACCATCGACGAGGTCATCCTCGGCAACGCCAACGGCGCCGGCGAAGAGAACCGCAACGTGGCCCGCATGGCCACCCTCCTTGCCGGGCTGCCCCTGCACATCTCCGGCATCACCGTGAACCGGCTCTGCGCCTCCGGGCTCAGCGCCATCATTATGGCCAGCCACATGATCAAGTCCGGCGCCGCGGACATCGTGATCGCGGGTGGCGTCGAATCCATGAGCCGCGCCCCCTGGGTCCAGGAAAAACCCCGGACCGCCTTCGCCAAACCGGGCGAAATCTTCGACACCTCCATCGGCTGGCGTTTCGTCAACCCCCAGTTCGCCAAGGGCGAGCTGTCCCGGGACGGCAAAATGACCTACTCCATGCCGGAGACGGCAGAAGAGGTGGGGCGGGTTGACGGCATCTCGCGGGAGGACGCCGACGCCTTCGCCGTCCGCTCCCACGAACGCGCCCTGGCCGCCATCGCCGCCGGCCGCTTCGCCGAGGAAATCGTCCCCGTGACCGTCAAGACCCGCAAGGGCGAGACCGTGGTGGACACCGATGAGGGGCCCCGCGCCGGCACCACCATGGACGTCCTCGCCGGGCTCCGGCCGGTAGTCAAGGGCGGCTCGATCGTCACCGCCGGCAACTCCTCCACCCTCAACGACGGCGCATCCGCCATCATCGTTGCCTCGGAGGCCGCGATCCAGAAGCTTGGCCTCACGGCCCGCGCCCGCATTATCGACGGCGCCTCAGCCGGCTGCGAGCCCGAGATCATGGGCATCGGCCCGGTCCCGGCCACCCAGAAGGTGCTCGCCCGTTCCGGGGTCAGCGTCGATGACCTCGGCGCCGTCGAGCTCAACGAGGCGTTCGCGACCCAGTCCCTGGCCAGCATGCGCCGGCTCGGCCTCGACCCGGAGATCGTGAACCGCGACGGCGGCGCGATCTCCCTGGGCCACCCGCTGGGGTCCTCCGGTTCCCGGATCGCCATCACACTGCTGGGCCGGATGGAACGCGAAAACGCCAAGATCGGCCTCGCCACCATGTGCATCGGCGTCGGACAGGGCACGGCCATGCTGCTGGAGCGCGTCTAGTGGCGGCCCCGGCCCTCGACCCGGCTGGCTTCGGCACGCTCCTGGTCGAAGAGCGCGAGGACCGCGTGGTGGTGGTGCTCAACCGCCCCGAGGTCCGCAACGCGATCGACCAGCAGATGGTCGATGAACTCCACACCGTCTGCGCCCATCTCGAGCGGCACCCCAAAGTCCTCATCATCGCCGGCACTGACGGGGTGTTCGCCTCCGGCGCCGACATCGGCCAGTTGCGCGAACGCCGCCGCGACGATGCCCTGCAGGGCATCAATTCCACCATTTTCGTCCGGATTGCCAAGCTGCCGATGCCCGTCATCGCGGCACTGGACGGCTTCTGCCTGGGCGGCGGCGCCGAACTGGCGTACGCCGCCGACTTCCGGATCGGCACCCCGTCCGTCCGGATCGGCAATCCCGAAACCGGACTCGGCATCCTGGCCGCCGCCGGCGCCAGCTGGCGCCTCAAGGAACTCGTGGGGGAGCCCGTCGCCAAGGAAATGCTGCTCGCCGGTTCCGTGCTGCGCGCAGAACGTGCCCTCGCGGTCAATCTCATCACCGAAATCCATGAATCGTCCGATCTGATGGCCGCGGCCCACAGCGTCGCCGACCGGATTGCCACGCAGGATCCGCTCGCCGTCCGGATCACCAAATCCGTGTTCCATGCCCCGGCCGAGGCGCATCCCCTCATTGACCAGCTGGCACAGGGGATCCTCTTCGAATCCCAGGCCAAGTTCGACCGTATGCAGACATTCCTGGATAAGAAATCAGATAAGAAATCAGATAAGAAATCAGTGACGAAGCCAGAGAACACGTCCGCTAAAGAACCAGGGAAGCAGAAATAGACATGGGCAACTCCGTACTCCCCGCCACCCTTCCCCACTCCGTGGGAGTCCTCGGCGGCGGCCGCATGGGCGCAGGCATCGCCCACGCCTTCCTGATCAACGGAGCCAACGTGGTGGTCGTCGAGCGCGACGAGGCCTCGGCCGAGGCCGCCCGGGAGCGGGTCGAGTCCGCCGCCGCCAAGAGCATTGAGCGCGGCGCCGTGGACGGCAACCTGGACGAGATCGTTTCCCGGCTCGCGGTCACCGTGGACTACGACGACTTCGCCGGCCGGCAGCTGGTGGTCGAGGCCGTTCCGGAGGACTGGGACCTGAAGATCACCGCGCTGCGCGGCATCGAGGAACGGCTCGCCGACGGCGCCTACCTCGCCTCCAACACGTCCTCGCTCTCCGTCAACGGTCTGGCCCGCGAACTGAAGCGGCCGCAGAACTTCCTGGGCCTGCACTTCTTCAACCCGGTGCCGGCGTCGACGCTCATCGAGGTGGTCCTCGGCGAGCAGACTTCCGACGCCCTGGCCCAGGCCGCCCGCGGATGGGTGGAGGCGCTCGGCAAGACCGCCGTCGTGGTCAACGACGCGCCCGGCTTCGCCTCCTCCAGGCTGGGAGTCGCGATCGCCCTCGAAGCGATGCGCATGGTGGAAGAGGGCGTGGCCACCGCGGCGGACATCGACAACGCCATGGTGCTGGGCTACAAGCACCCCACGGGACCGCTGCGGACCACCGACATCGTGGGCCTGGACGTGCGCCTCGGCATCGCGGAGTACCTGCAGTCCACGCTGGGTGACCGTTTCGCTCCGCCGCAGATCCTCCGCGACAAGGTCGCCCGCGGCGAACTGGGCCGCAAGTCCGGCAAGGGCTTCTTCGACTGGACCAAGTGACCGGCATTCTTCTCTGCCTCTAGGATGGTGCGGTGACCTCCCTGGACCGCCCCGCGATCGCGCCCATCACCCTGACCGGCAAGTACGTCGTCCTTGAGCCGCTGAGCCAGGACCACCATGACGGCCTTGTCGAGGCGGCACGCGACGGCGAGCTGTGGCACCTCTGGTACACCAGCGTGCCCGCACCGCAGCACATGGCCGCCGAGATTGAGCGTCGCCTGGCCCTGCAGGACAGCGGCGCCATGCTGCCCTTCACCACGCGGCTGATCGACCCCGCTGCCGGCGGACCGGGCCAGGTGATCGGCATGACCACCTACATGAACATCGACGCCGCCACGCCCCGGGTGGAGATCGGCTCCACCTGGAACGCGGCGTCCGCGCATGGCACCGGCAGCAATCCGGACTCCAAGTTGCTGCTGCTGCGGCACGCCTTCGAGACGCTGGGCTGCCCCGCCGTCGAGTTCCGGACGCACTGGCTCAACCACCAGTCCCGCGAGGCGATCACGCGGCTGGGGGCCAAACAGGACGGCGTGCTCCGCAGCCACACGCGCAGCGCCGACGGGGCGCTGCGGGACACCGTCGTGTATTCCATCTTGGAACATGAATGGCCGATGGTCCGGAACGCCCTCGAATCCCGGCTGGCCAAGCGGCGCTAGCGTGCCGAGTAGGCCTTGGCCCCGTTAAGCGATGCGAAGTACGCCTCGTAGCCCAGCGCGTTCGGGTGGAAGTTTTCGGGACTGGCCAGGGCCGTACGGCTGAAATTGATCCACGGAGCCGCAGAGTTCACGCCGTGACCGGCAAAAGCGGCCCGGACATCGACGTACTCCGCTCCGGTGGCCCGGGCGGCGGCGGCGATGGAGCCGTTCAAGCCGTCCGCCAGGACCGTGGCCTTGTAGATGAACCGGGACATCGAATCAGCCTGGCCGGGCGCGACAGGATCGTAGAGGTAGGGGTAGCCCGTCACGACAACCTTGGCGTTGGGGGCGGCAGCCTTCACGCGCTGGATCATCGCTGTCACGTCGCCGGACAGTCGATGGCTGGAGATCTGGCCCTCGGCGTAGGCACTGGCGGCATCGCACAGCGGACCCGCAGCGGGATTGACCATGGCGGCGCCGCAGGAGGCGAGGATTTCCGCAAACCGGAGGTTGTTGCCGCCGGCAGTGATGGTGACGAGCCCGGTGGTCCTGGTCAGCCGCCTGAGCTGGGTGTTGACGACGTCCTGGGTCGTCTTGCCGCTGCAGGCCGCGTTGGCGACGAGTTTGATGGTCTTCGTGTGGGCAGCGAGTTCGGAATAGCTGTTCTCGCTGCGGTAGCAATCATCCAGGTACGGCCCCGCCCCCAGCCCGGCGGCATAGGAGTCTCCGAGCGCGACGTACCGGGTCCTGTCTGCCGCCTCCGCCGGTACCGCCGCCACACCGGCCGCCATGGCCAGGGCGGCGAGACCGGCCGCCAGAGCCGTCCGCCGGCGTCGAAGTTTCAGACGTCCCATGGTGTTCTCCTCAGTGGCACCCTGGGTTCAGCGCCCGTGCCGTGAAAAACGTGTTGCGAAGCGTAAACCCCGCACCATGCCAATGGTCCCATTGTGTATAACGTTTGTGAATCCTGCCGCGGATCGCGCCGGTGCGTGTGCTTAGCTTTCTGGATGATGATTCCTGCAGCGCCCCTGGGCCAAGCCAAGGGGCAGGCGGTGCCCGGAACCGTGGAGTGGGATGGGGCCGTCAACGCGTGGCACGTGGCCGGGGACGTGTTCCGCATGGGACGGCGGGAGTGGCTCACCGAGGCCGGCTGGCGGCAGGTGCACCGCCGGGGCATCCGGACCGTCATCGACCTCCGCAACGAAGCCGAAATCCGGCGCCGGGAGACCGATCCGCCGGTGCGGGCTGGGGCCCTGGCCGGTTTCGACGTCGTGCTGGCCCCCACCGAAGACCCGGACAACCGCGAATTCCGCGAGCTCTGCGTGCCTTACCTGAACGACCCCGCCTGTTATGCGGACAACGCCAGGTTGTTCCCGCACCTGCTGGCCCGGGTCTTCAAGGCGGTGGCCGCCGCGGAAGGCGGTGTGGTCATCCATTGCTCCGCGGGGCGGGACCGGAGCGGCATGATCGCCGCCATGCTCCAGGACCTCGCCGGTGCGACGAGGCCATTGTGAGCGGCTACCAGCGCTCCATGCGGGGCATCAACGAGCACCTCCGGCGCGCCGCAGTCCCGCATCCCCACGAGCGTTTCCTGCCCGAGAATGTGCTGGCGCCCCTGCTGGAATCCCGGGGCCAGAGCCTGCTGCAATTTGTCCGGTCCCTCAACACTGCGGACTACCTCTTCCGCCACGGCGTGACGACCCCGGAACTCGCGGCCATCCTCGGAAAGCTCGGCCGATAGGGTGGGCGCAGTTAGGGTAGGCCAGTGAAGACTCCGAAGTTCCAGCCGATGGTGCGGGCCGCCGCGGCCCTCGCGATTGCGCTTGCCGGTACCGTGCCTGCCTTTGCGCTGACCGCGGTCCCGGCGATGGCCGAAGCCAACGCCCCAGTCCCCGACGACCCGGCGCCCGCTGCATCGGCGATGGCGACGCCGGTCTCGACGGCGGTCCCGATGCCGGTGCCGGTCTCGACGGCGGTTCCAGCGCCGGCTGCGTCTGCGATCTCGACGGCGGTCCCGGTCCCGGTGCCGTCGTCGGCTGACGCGCCTTTGGCTGGTTCTTCTCCGGTGCCGTCCGCGACGCCGATCAGCGATGCCGGCCTCGCCGAGGCCGTGCGGCGGGACCTTGGCATGACCCTCGCGGAATTCGACGCCGCCGGTGCACTTGCCCGGCGGGCCGCCGACGCCGCACCCTCCCTTCGGGCCCTCCCGGGTTATGTGGGGATCAGCCTCGCCGGCGGCAAGATCGCGGTTGAAGGCAGCGGCGCCGAGCTCCGGGCCCGTGTGGCCGAACTGAACCAGTCCGGCCCGGCTGACTTCCTGCTTGCCGCCCCCGCGGCCGCCGTCGCTGTCCCGTCAGCCGCGGAGGTGGTTGCCTCCAGCACCCAGCAACTGTTCGAGGCCTACGTCCGCGAGGTCGGGGCCGCCGGGCTGCAGGCCGTCACCTACACAGACGGCCACTTTGTCATCCGCACCGGCGGCACCAACACGGCGCAGTCCGTTCCGGCTGCCGACGCCCTTCCCGCCGCCGCTGTTCCCGCCGCTGGCGCCGGTGTGCAGCCGGCGAAAGCCCCGGGCACGGTGCCGAAGATGTCCGCGGCCGAATTCGTGGCCCGCTACGCTAACGTGACGCTGGAACAAGGATCCCGGATCACCACCGAGGAAGACTATTTTGGCGGCCAGGGCTACATCGTTGACGGCCAAGCCCTGTGCTCGGCCGGGTTCGGGGCCTTCAGCCCCGCGGGCGAGCCTCTGGTCCTGACCGCCGGGCACTGCGCCGGTGACGGCTCCGCGAAGCAGGCCGCGATCGAAAATCCGGCGGGCGCGCCAGCGGCCGGGGGTGCAGGTTCGGGCGCGGCCGCCGGGATCCTGGGCACATTCGGGTTCAGCCAATTCGGCGGCCCCGGAAATTCCAGGATAACGACGGACGGCGCCAGCGTCGGCACGGACATCGCCGTCCTCCACGGCATCAGGAGCGGCCTGGACCTCCAGCCCGCCGTCACCCGATGGGACAAGCCCGCCGACCCGGGGCCGACGTCCGTGAAGATCGTGGGAACAGTGGCTCCTTTCCAGGGCCAGCCCGTGTGCCGGTCCGGCCGGACCACAGGGTGGACGTGCGGCACGGTGGACTCGGTCGGCATCTGGGCCATGGTTGGGCCAAATTCACTACCGCCCGATTATGACAACGATCTCCGGGCGGTCCGGGGCTTCGACTCAACGTCCGTCACCTCCGGCGGCGGGGACTCCGGCGGCCCGTGGATCAGCGGGAACTTCGCCGTCGGGCTGCACACGGGGGCGGAAAGTACCGACGAGGGCGTCCAGACTCGGGCCATCGCGACCAGCCTCGAGGACGCCATGGGCCAAGTCCCCGGCGGTGTTCAGCTGCAACTGTTCCTGGCCAAGCCGGCGCTCGCGGCGGCATCCAACGGAACCGTCACAGCCGGTGAGCCGATTACCGGGCACATCGATGCCGGCCCGGCCTCCGTGGTGGCTCCGAATTCCAAGGTCCGCATCACCGTCCTGAACCAGAAACCAGGCCAGACCTCCGGCCAGAAGGACGGCCAGCCCCTGGAAGTACCGGTCGACGCGTCGGGAAACTGGCAGTTCCCCGCACCGTCGTTGGCCGGGCCCTTCAAGTTCTCGGCTGAAACCGTGAACGGCTTCAGCGGCTCCGGCGCAGTCGCCCTGTCCGTCGGCGTCTCCCGGCTCGCGGCTCCGGCCATCACCTCACCTGTGGACGGCCAGCCGGACGGCCCGGGACTCACAGCCATCGACGCCATCGAGGGCACCGGAGAAGCCGGAGGCACGGTGCGGCTCTCCGGCGACTTCACCGGGACCGGGCTCGTCGACGCAGACGGCCGCTGGCGCATCAACGTGGCCGATCAGCCGGTCTTCGGAAAAATTTCGGTCACGGCAGTGCTCACGGCCCCCGGAGAAATGGACAGTCCCGCGGCGACCGGCACCTATACCGTCATTCCGCCGGCTCCGGCGGTGTCGAACCTCAGGGACGGCCAACACCTGCGCCAGGACGCCCTGCCAGCCACCATCTCCGGCACAGCCCTTCGAGGTGCCGGCGTGGCCGTGGCTGTGGACGGGGTGGCCGTGGACTCAGTGCAGGCCGGTTCCGGTTCCGGAGCGGGCCATGCCGCGCTCGAGCCCGGGACCGCGCAGACCTTGGCCGGCAGTGCCCGGTGGAGTGTCACGTTCCCCGCGGAACTGGACGCCGGAGCGCACACCTTGACCGTGACGCAAACCATTGACGGCGTCGCATCGCCGCCGGCAGCCGTGGCGTTCAGCGTCGAGGCCGCGCCCGTTTCCGGGGGCACTCCGGCCGGGCCGCCCGCCGGGACACCGGGATCCGTGCAGCCCGCCGGGACACCGGGATCCGTGCCGCCCGCCAACCCTGCCGGGGCTCCCGCCGGACCGGTCACACCGGCGCAAGCTCCCGCCCCGCCGTCGGACACCTCCGTCGTCGCGGGCGGCGCGGCACCGGGCAGCACAACACCGGACAACACGGCACCAGGCAACACGGCGCCAGGCAACACGGCGCCAGGCAACACGCCGGGCACCTCAGGCCAGCTGGCGAGCACGGGCGCCGGCGGGCTCCTGCCCGTGGCCGGTCTCGGCGCGGGAGCCCTGCTGCTCGGCGCGGCCTTCGTGGCGTTCGGCCGGCGCCGGGCGGTGCGTTAGCCGGGGCCTCCAAGCCCGGGCTCGCCGGAAAGCCGCGGGGTCGCCGTACGGCTACGGCGACCCCGCAAGCTTTGGGCGAATCCGCGCGTTCGGGACAGCGAGCCGCGGGTTACTGGAAGTCAGCCAGCCAGAGATCCGGGCCGAAAACCTCGTACTGAATGTCCTTGGCGGGGACGCCACCGGCAATCAAGGCGCTCCGAACCGACTTCAGGAACGGCAGGGGACCGCAGAGGTAGTACTCGGCGTCGTCCGGGAGTTCGACGTCGCTGACGTCCATGAAACCGGAGAACACGGAACTGCCCGCCCCGGCCCTCTCGCCGGTTTCGGCCACCCCGGACGCCCCGCCGGTACCGCCCGCCTCGCCGGTTTCGCGCGCCCCGGCTCCCTCGCCCGTCCCGCCGGTCTCCGCTGTCCCCGCGGGAGTCAGGAACCACGTCGTCAGGGTCCCGTCCGCGAGTTTCGCCAGATTCTCCCTGACCTGAGCGCGGAGCGGGAAGGATGCCTCGCTGTCATCGGCATGCAGCAGCACCACCTGGCGGCGTGAACCGGACTGTACCAAGTGGGAGAGCATTCCGGCCATGGGCGTGATGCCGATTCCCGCGCTGGCCATGACCAGGGGCCGGTCCGTGTACTCCAGCACAACGTCGCCGAACGGAGCTGAGAGCACCACCTCGTCGCCTACCTGGACGTCATTGTGGAGCAGACTGGACATCTCGCCGTCGGGAGTCGTAAGTCCGTGGACCCTCTTGACGGCGAACTGCCGGTGCTGCCCGTCGTCGGCCTTGGTCAGGCTGTACTGCCGGGGCTGCTGTACGCCGTCGGGCATGGTCATCTTGAGGGTCACGTACTGCCCGGGCAGGGACGGCTTGACGTCCCGCTCGTCGGTCCGCTCGACGACGAACGAGACGACGTCGGCGGTCTCCTGGATCCGCTGCACCACCCGCCACGTCCGCCAAATGGTCTCGGGGGAGAGGTGCACTGCGTTGTACAGCCCGCGCTCCTTGTTGATGAGCAGGTTCGCCATCAGCCAGTAGACCTCGTCCCAGGCGGCGGCGACCTCGGGAGTGACGGCATCGCCCAGAACATCCACGATCGCCCACATGAGGTGGTCGTGGACAATCTGGTACTGGTCCGGGTTTAGTCCCAGCGAGACGTGTTTGTGGGCCACCCGGGAGAGCAGATGGTCCGGCACCTGGTCCGGTTTCTCCACGAGCATGCCGGCGAAGGCCGCGATGGATCCGGCGAGCGCCTGCTGCTGGCGGCCGTCCGCCTGGTTTCCCCGGTTGAAGAGCCCGTCCAGAAGATCCGGCTGCGCCTCGAACATATGTTTGTAGAAGCGCTTGGCGATCTCCTCGATGTGCTCGCCGACTACGGGCAGCGTTGCCTGAATGACGGGAAGTGAGGTGTCTGAGAGCATGGTGGATCCCTTCCGGTGAGACCGGTGATACCCGGCGGTGCCGGGCGACTCAGCACTTCCAAGCTAACAGCCGCGGCACCGCGCCTTCCGGGCCGATCGGCCCTACATCGGGAGTGGGGTCCGGTGTAGACGGCCTCCCGCCCTGGGCCCGAGTTAGCCGGAAAGCTCCCGGGTCGCCGGAACGTTACAGCGACCCCGCAGGTCTCCGGCGACCCCGAGGGTTCGGGGCAGAAGTCAGGCCTTGCGGTCCAGCAGCAGGTTGGTGATCCGCAGCGTGCAGATTCGCTGGCCGGTCTCGTTCGTGATCAGCACCTCGTGGGTGGTCAGGGTGCCGCCCAGATGGATGGGGGTGGCCGTGATCGTGATCAGTCCCTCGCGGGCCGACTTGTGGTGCGTGGCCGAGACGTCGACGCCCACCGCCGTCTTGCCCAGGGTGCTGGCGTGGATGACGGCGGCCCAGGACCCCACGGCCTCGCCCACGGCCAGTGAGGCGCCGCCGTGCAGGAGCCCGAACGACTGCCGGTTGCCCTCCACCGGCATGGTCGCCACCACGCGGTCCACGGACTCCTCGACGATCTTCACGCCCATCTTCTCGTCGAGTTCCCCCAGGGTGATTTTCCACAACTCGGTGCGGCCGGTCTCGGGCGTCATAGCGTCTCCTTTGTTGCCGGCCGGCCGGGTCCCGGACGGTCGGTGCCGCCGCGGCTAGTGTGCGGCAGGCCTCATTCATGTACTGTAGATCATATTACCGAACGGACGGTCAGTAATGTTCCGGCCGTGTTGATCTTGCTCCCCCGTTGGAAGGACCCGTCAACGATGACCACCACAGCCGCACCCACAGTAGACACTGTCGAGATCGTTCCCAGTTTCATCCGGGGTTCCTGGTGGACTCCCGACGACGCCGCCGCCGCCGGCGCGGCGCCGGTACTGGACGCCAGCACCGGCGAGCTCCTGGCGAAGGTGAGCACCGAGGGGCTCGACCTCGCCGCCGTCGTGGATTACGGCCGCACCACCGGCCAGGCGGAACTTGGCACACTGACCTTCCACCAGCGCGCGCTCAAGCTCAAGGAACTGGCGCAGTACCTCAATGGCCGCCGCGAGGAGTTCTACGCGCTCTCGGCGCAGACCGGCGCCACCAAGATCGACTCCATGATCGACATCGACGGCGGCATCGGCGTCCTGTTCACCTTCGGGTCCAAGGGCCGCCGGGAGCTGCCCAACTCCCAGGTGGTGGTGGATGGCCCCATGGAGGTGCTGTCCCGCGACGGCTCGTTCGCCGGTGAGCACATCTACACCCGCATCCCCGGCGTCGCCGTGCAGATTAACGCCTTCAACTTCCCTGTCTGGGGCATGCTGGAGAAGCTTGCCCCGGCCTTCCTCGCCGGCGTCCCCACCATCGTCAAACCCGCCACCCCCACCGGGTACGTGGCCGCCGCCGTGGTCAAGGCGATCGACGAATCCGGCATCCTGCCCACCGGCTCGCTGCAGCTGATTTCCGGCTCGGTCCGTACGCTGCTGGACCACCTGGACTACCGCGACCTCGTGGCCTTCACCGGCTCCGCGTCGACCGCCAACACGCTCAAGTCGCACCCCAATGTGGTCAAGGGCGGGGTCCGCTTCACGTCCGAGACCGACTCCCTGAATGCCGCGATCCTGGGCCCGGATGCGGTCAAGGGCACACCGGAATTCGACGCCTTCATCAAGTCCCTCGTCACCGAGATGACCGCCAAGGCCGGCCAGAAATGCACCTCGATCCGCCGCGCGATCGTGCCGCAGGAAGTCGTCGCCGACGTCACCGCCGCCGTGGGGGACCGCATCCGCGAACGCGTCGTGCTCGGTGATCCCCGCGCCGAGGGAGTCACCATGGGCGCCCTGGCCTCCCTTGAGCAGCTCGCAGACGTGCGCGCCGCCGTCCAGTCCATGCTCGACGCCGGCGGGGAGCTCGCCTACGGCACGCTCGACGCGCCCAAGGTCACCAGCGCGGACGGCAGCATCGGCGTCGTCGACGGCGGCGCCTTCATGTCCCCGGTCCTGCTGAGCTGGGCCAACCCGGAAGCCGAGGAGGTCCACTCGCTGGAGGCCTTCGGCCCGGTGTCCTCGGTGATCGGCTACACCGACCTGGCCGACGCCGTCCGCCTCGCCGCCCGCGGCGGCGGCTCGCTGGTCGCCACGGTCTGCACGAACGATCCCGCCGTGGCCCAGCAGCTGGTCACCGGCATCGCGGCCCACCACGGCCGCGTGCTCATGCTCAACCGCGAGGACGCCCGCAGCTCCACCGGCCACGGCTCCCCGGTCCCGCACCTGGTCCACGGCGGTCCCGGCCGCGCCGGCGGCGGCGAAGAGCTCGGCGGCATCCGCTCGGTGATGCACCACATGCAGCGCACCGCCATCCAGGGCTCGCCGAACATGCTCACCGCCGTCACAGGGCTCTGGCACACCGGAGCGGACCGCAACTTCACGCTCGAGACCGAGGGCCAGCACCCGTTCCGGAAATCCCTCGCCACCCTGCACATCGGCGACTCCATCCGCTCGGAGCTGCGCGAGGTCTCGCTGGAGGAAATCACCAAGTTCGCGAACTCCACCGGCGACACCTTCTACGCCCACACCAACCAGGAAGCCGCCGCGGCCAACCCCTTCTTCCCGGGCATCGTGGCGCACGGCTACCTCCTGCTCAGCTGGGCAGCCGGCCTGTTCGTGGAGCCCGCACCGGGACCGGTCCTGGCCAACTACGGCCTGGAGAACCTGCGGTTCATCACCCCCGTGGCCGCGGGCGATTCCATCCGCGTGACCCTGACGGCCAAGAAGATCACCCCGCGCGAGACCGACGAGTACGGCGAGGTGGCCTGGGACGCCGTCCTGACCAACCAGAACGACGAAATCGTCGCGACCTACGACGTCCTGACCCTCGTAGAGAAGTAGCCCGTCCCGCTCACTCCCGCCTTACCTCCCGTTGCGCTATCACTTGTGGCTGCCAAAAGGTCGAAATGACCGCCACAAGTGATAGGGCAACCGGGGAGGGACAGGGGCGGGCTTCGCCGTGCAGGGAGCAATTGGCGGGCTCTTTCCATCCCGCTCCGGCGTAAAATCTTGCTCGTAGGAGGTGGCGAAATGACCCTAGTACTCAATAAAGCCACAACAGTCCTGCCAGTTGATGATGCAGCGCGTGCCCGGCATTTCTACGCGGACACTTTGGGGCTCCCGCACCGTGGCGTGGCAGATGACGGAAGCGAATTGTTCGGCTCAGAAGGCGGCCCAATGCTGCAGCTGATGCCAGTCAAGGATGGAATGCATTCAGAGCACACCACCCTGAGCTTCGAAGTCAGCGAGATCGAGCGCACGGTCCAGGAAATGGAAGCCAAGGGCGTCATGTTCCAGGACTACGATCGCCCGGACCTCAAGACCGAGAACCATATTTGTACAACGGATTCAGAGAAGTGCGCCTGGTTCATGGACTCCGAGCACAATATTTTGTGCGTGCACGAGAACATCACCACGGCAGCTGATTACCAGCTCTAAACGGCGGGCAACGGCGGATTTTCGGGCGCTCCGGCTCAGCGGGGCGCCCTTTTCTGTTGCCCGCGGCCATCCAGGGCGCCTCGCCGCCTTCCGGTGGCGCCCAGGCCCAGGTTCACGAGAGGGATTGTCCTCAGCTGCGTCCCTGCAATTGGTTCGCGGGCTGGTCAGCTTCCGTTGTACTCGTCGTCGGTGATGTGCTCGCCCCACGTGGTGGTCGTCGCTGCGTCCTCGCCGTTCTGGAGCATCGCGATATGTTCCATGAAGCAGCCAGGGGCGGCCGCGTGCCAGTGCTCCTCGCCGGGCGGCGTGTAGAGCGTCTGGCCGGGGTGGACTTCGACGATCTTGCCGTCCCAGGTTCCGAACCGGCCAACTCCCTGGGTGACGCGGAGGTACTGGCCGTGTTCGTGGGAGTGCCAGGCGGTGCGGGCTCCGGGCGCGAAACGGACGGTCGCGACCACCATCGTCTGATCCGGCTCGTGCGGGAGCGCGATCGGATCGAGCCAGACGTCGCCGGCGAACCGGGCCGGCGGGTTCTTCGCAGTGGGGACAGTGGGTTCGATGTTCATGGTGATCCTTACTTGCTCTCGGTGAAGAGCCGCTTGGCGACGCCCATGGCGGCCATGCCCTTGGGCCAGCCTGCGTAGAGCGTGACATGGGTGATGGCTTCGATGAGTTCTTCCCGGGTGACGCCGTTCTCAATGGCGCGACCAAGGTGGAAGCCGAGCTGTTCGGTGTTGCCGCCGGCGGTGAGAACGGCGACGGTGATAAGGCTGCGGTCACGGGCCGGAAGCTCCGGGCGGTTCCAGACGTCCGCGAACAGGACGTCGTCGGTGAGCTCGGCGAGCTTCGGGGCGAAGTCTCCGAACATGTTCCGGCCGCCGCCGATCTGTTGGGGTTGGTCAGTCATGATGTTCCTTCTTTCAGTGGAAGCTCGAACTGCTGCACAGAGCTTCATGCAGGGCTTCAGGCGCCTCGGCGGTCACAGTTGCTTCCGTCGCCGCGCCAGGGGCGTGAGTTCGTTGGTGCCGTAGCTGTTGTCGTCGGGGTTGACGGTAACGCCGGGTGCGACGAGCTGGTCGATGCGGTTCAGCACGTCGCTGGCCAAGGTGATGTCCGCGGCGGGCAGGTAGGACTCGAGCTGTTCCATGGTGCGGGGTCCGACGATGGCGGCTGTGACGCCGGGGTGGTTGATCGCGAAGGCGATGGCCAGTTCGATGAGCGTCAATCCGGCTTGTTCGGCCAGCTGGGCGAGTTCTTCGACGATGTCGAGCTTGCGCTGGTTGGCCGGGCTCGTCATGTCGAACCGGGCGTTCGGACGCGCGGTTGAGGTGGGCRCGGAGGCTGCGTTTTTRCGCCAGCGCCCGGAGAGCCAGCCGCCGCTGAGCGGGCTGTAGGTGAGGGTTCCCATGCCGTGGCGCTGCACCGTGGGAAGGATGTCCTCCTCGATGCCGCGGACCAGGATCGAGTACGGCGGCTGCTCGGTGACAAACCGCTCCAGGTTGCGTTCCCGGGATGCCCACTGGGCTTCCACGATCTGCGACCCGGAATACGACGAGGAGCCGATGTACCGCACCTTCCCCTGGCGGACCAGATCAGTGAGGGCGCCGAGAGTCTCCTCGACGTCGGTATCCGGGCTGGGCCGGTGCACCTGGTAGAGGTCGATGTAGTCGGTGTTCAAGCGGCGTAGGGAGTCTTCCACCGCCCGCATGATCCAGCGGCGGGATCCACCCCGCTGGTTGGGATCGTCTTCGCTCATGGGCATGAAGAACTTCGTGGCGAGGAACACGGCCTCACGCCGGCCCTCCAGTGCCTGCCCGACGATTTCCTCGGATGCCCCGCCGGAGTAGACATCGGCGGTGTCGATGAAGTTAATGCCCGCGTCGAGGGCGCGGTGGATGATTCGAATGGAGTCCGCGGTGTCGTTGTTGCCCCAGGGGCCGAACATCATCGCGCCGAGGCATAGGGGACTGACCTGCACGCCTGTGCGGCCAAGGGGACGGTATTCCATGGTGGTGGCTTCTCTCGGTCTCAGGCTTCGGGGATGACCATGGCGAAACGCTCTTCGCGGGCCTCGTCGGGGTCCGGTCCGTTGCGCACACCGGTGTCGAGGGCGTCGATGGCGGCGAGTTCGTCGGCGCCGAGTTCGAAGTCGAAGACGTCGAAGTTCTCGGCGATGCGTGCGGGGTTGGTCGACTTCGGGATGGCTGAGCGGCCCTGCTGCAGGTGCCAGCGGATCATGACCTGGGCGGGGCTCTTTCCGTGTGTTTGTCCGATGCCGGCGATCGTCGGGTCTTCCATCACGTTCCTGCGCTTCTCGCCCCATCCGGGGTAAAAAGTGATGCCGCCGATCGGTGACCACGCCTGGGTAAGGATGCCGTGTTCGGTGTCCGTTGCCTGGACGGCCGGCTGGGCGAAGTACGGGTGCAGCTCAATCTGGTTCACCGCCGGGACGACGTCTGTGGCCGCCAGCAGCTGCTCCAGGTGATGCGGCATGAAGTTGCTGACACCGATCGCCCGGACGCGCCCGTCAGCAAGCAGGGTCTCCAGGGCCTTGTACGCGCCGACGGTTCTTTCGAAGCGGTCGGGGGCGGGCTGATGCAGGATGAACAGGTCCAGGTAGTCGACGCCGAGCTTGCCAACAGCCTTTTCCCAGGCGTGCAACGTCTGGTCGTAGCCGTAGTCACTGACCCAGACTTTGGTCTCGATGAACACGTCGGAACGGTCCAGGCCCGAGTTGCGGATGCCCTCACCGACCTCCCGCTCGTTGCCGTACGCCGCGGCAGTGTCGATGTGCCGGTAGCCGGCCGCCAGCGCCGCTTCGACGGCCGCCGTCGTTTGCTCCGGCGCGCTTTGGAAGACGCCCAGTCCGAGGGCGGGCATCGTGACGCCGTTATTGAGAGTAAGTTCCATGTGCATGCCTTTCACGGTATTCAGGTGTGCGGGATTATGGGAGGGCACGTGAGTACCCCCTTTTCGGATGTAGCCAGGTCAGCGGGCGGCCTCGGCCAGGGGTGCGGGTGCGGCCCCGAGCGGTGTCAGGTAGCTGGCGAGGATGATCGCCAGGATCGCCGCCGGGTGGGCAGTAGTTGCGGGTGCAGGATTCATGTTTTCCATGGAACTGTGATTTCCCAATGGAGGGGAGTCACGGTCGTTCCGGGTAATGCCAGTGCCTCCCTCGTCGCATTGGCCGCGGGTAGCGTGGAGGCCATGACACACAGCGACGACGTGCGGAAGTTCCTGACCTCCCGCCGTGCCAGGATCACGCCGGAGGAGGCCGGCCTCCCGGTCTACGGCGGAAACCGCCGCGTTACCGGGCTGCGCCGCGAGGAAGTCGCGATGCTCGCCGGGATGAGCATCGATTACTACATACGCCTTGAGCGCGGAAACCTCTCCGGCGCCTCGGACAGCGTCCTTGAAGCCCTCTGCCGTGCACTGAAGCTTGACGACGCCGAGACGGCCCACCTTTTTGACCTGGCCCGCGCGGCCACGGCCGCTCCCCGGGTGCGGCGAAAGCGCAGCCCGCAGACAGTGCGGCCGAGCGTGCAACGCGTCATTGATGCGATCACGACGGCGCCGGCCTGGGTCCGCAACGACCGCGGGGATGTCCTTGCCGCCAACGAACTCGGCCGTGCGCTCTACCTGGACATGATGGCTGAGCAGGTGACTCCGCCGAACAGTGCACGGTTCACCTTCCTGAACCCGAAAGCGCGGGAGTTCTTCGCCGATTGGGAACGCAGCGCGGACGACATCGTCGCGGTCCTGAGGTCCACCGCCGGGAAAAACCCCTACGACAGGGACCTCACGGACCTGATCGGAGAGCTTTCGACCCGCAGCGAGGAGTTCCGCACCCGGTGGGCGAGGCACGACGTGAAGTACCACCGCACCGGCCGCAAACGGCTCCACCACCCGATCGTGGGGGACCTGGACCTGAGCTTCGAGGCACTGGAACTGCCCGCGGACCCAGGGCTGCGCATCAACGTCTACACGGCAGATCCCGGGACACCCTCCGAGGACGCCCTGAAAGTCCTCGCCAGCTGGGCCGCCACCCAGCGCGAAACGGCAGCGGCCGCAGTCAGGGAGAAGAAATGACCGACCGTTCCTCCACCGTGCTCATTGTTGGCGCCACCCGGTCAATGCCCGGGTCCGGTCACGATCTTCTTTCGTTCGGATTCGTGCGCGCCGCCCTTCTTTGCCAGTGTTGAGCACGCCTCCTCGATATCCCGGGCGAGCGTGTCGACGTGCTCGCGGCTCATCGTTTCCTTGACCAGCGCACGCATGATCGTCACGTCCTGGGCGTTCGGCGGCAGGGTGTAGGCCGGCACCATCCAGCCGCGTTCGGCCGAGAGCTGCCAGGCAATGTCGAACTCGTCGTAACCGGGGTCGCCGGCGAGCCGGAACGCAACCAGGGGAAGCTGCTCCTCGTCGGGGCCGATGATCTCGAACCGGCCCATGGCCTCCAACTTCTCGGCGAGGGCGCGGGCGTTGGTCTGCATGTTCTGCATGATGTAGGTGTAGCCGGCGCGGCCATAGCGCACGAAGTTGTAGTACTGGGCGAGAACCATCGACGAGCCGGTGGAGAAGTTCAGGGTGAACGTCGAGTCGGTCTTGCCGAGGTAGTTCTCCTCAAAAACAAGGTCCTTGGCCAGGTCGGCCTTCTCCCGGAAGATCAGCCAGCCGATGCCGGGATAGACCAGTCCGAACTTGTGCCCGGAGACATTGATCGAGCGGACCTGCTCGAGCCGGAAGTCCCACTCGGAGTCCGGGTACAGGAAGGGCCAGACAAACCCCCCACTGGCCCCGTCCACGTGCAGCGGCACATCAAGGCCCCGCTCACCCTTGATCCGGACCAGCAGGTCGTTGATGCCGACGATGTCGTCTTTGTGCCCGGTGAACGTCGTGCCCAGCACGGCTGCGACGCCGATGGTGTTCTCATCGATATGGGCCTGCACGTCCTCCGGGCCGATCGTGTACTTCCCCGGCTGCAGGGGCACGATCCGCGGCTCGACGTCGAAGTAGCGGCAGAACTTCTCCCACACAACATGCACGTCGCCGCCGAACACCAGGTTAGGGCTCGACGTCGATGCGCCGGCGGCCTYGCGGCGCTTGCGCCAGTTCCACTTCAGGGACAGGCCGCCGAGCATGATCGCCTCGGACGATCCCTGGGTCCGGGCGCCCGTCGTCTCGCCGGGAGCGTGGAAAAGATCTGCGAGCATCCGAATGCAGCGCTGCTCGATTTCGGCCGTGCGGGGATATTCGGCGTGGTCGATGAAATTGCGGTGTAGGTTCGCTGCGATGATCTGCTGGGCCTGCGGCTCCATCCATGTCGTTACGAAGGTCGCCAGGTTCCGGGCCGGATCACCCTCCAGCGCCAGGTCCTCCGACACCAGCCGCAAAGCGTCCTCAGCAGGAATGCCGGTCTCCGGGAACTCCCGGCTCGGAACCTCCTGGGTGACAAATCGGTTGCCGAACAGTGCCACGTCGGCGTCCGCCGGCTGGGAATTTATTGACATCACTTCTCCTAAAGAGACTGTTGAAAGGGGGTTACGGATGAGCTCCACGGCTTGCAGGAGTCGAGGCGTCGGTGGATTCTGGACTCAGCATCAGAATCGCGCCGGTGAGAAAGCACAGGCCTCCCACAAATGTGCCGAGATTGGACAGCTCGGCGTTCCAGACATCGCCGCTCGACGGTATGACAAACGCCGCGACAGCCGAGATGCCGAACGCAACGGAGCCGGCCACGTTGATCACGCCGATCTTCCACGTTCGAGTCCTGGGCCGGCCGGCAATGGCGCCGCGACCGGCATCCCGCAACGCCACCCCGCTTGAAACGAGGAAGGCGACTGACCCCAAAGCGTCGGGTCGCCACACTTGCTGCTCGGTCAGCGCCGCACTGAGATTGACCCGCATTGCGTTTGCCGTACTCCAGTTGAACCACAGCGTGCCGGCAAGTTGAACCGCGCCAGCAAGCCAGCCGAGATTCCGTGGCGCCCATACCCAAAACGAATGGCGCCGCGTGGCACCCACGGCCGGGAGCGCGTCAACGGCTTCGCGGTACTGCAGGAACGCCGCACAGGTGAAGAACAGCGAACCGACGAAGAACGTGGCTGCACACCAGCGCAATCCCACGGCCTCGGCGTATAGCGGCACCGCTCCCAGGGCGAACAGACTCGAGCCAATGATGAACAACCAGGCGGTCCACCGGTCCCGTACGGTCAAACGGCCCGCGCTCGAGATCTCAGTCATTGTCGGCCCTCGAGGCAGCCCGATGGTGGACCTTGCCGCCAGCGTCAGACGCCACGGGCCCTTTCGGGCCCGGGACCGGGAGCACGTTGGAGATCACGAAGGCCACCGCCACCGCCACCACCACCTGCGGTGTTACCGCCACACCGTCCACTCCCAGCAGCAGCGTGGCCAGCAGGGTCGACGTCAACGGCAGCCGCAGCATGGCTGCGCACATGGCTCCCATGCCCATGCCGAGTCCTGCCGCGAGATTCATTCCGGGCAACCCGCTCGCGACAATACCGAGCGCCGCACCGATGAACATCGAAGGGAACACGGGCCCACCACGAAAAGCGCTCAGGGAGAGCCCGTAGGCCAAGGCCTTACAAACGATCAGCAGGAGGAGCGCCGCAAGCGAGTAGTCCGTGGCGTGTTCGACCAGATCCGGAAGGGCGTCCTGCCCCGAAAACAAGACCTGCGTGAAGCTGTTCCCAGAGATCAACTGGTAGGCCATTGCGGCAAGACCGATCAGCAGGCCGAGCCCGGAGGTCACCAACATCCGGTTCAGGTGCACGAGCGGACGAAGCGAGAGCCCGACCCAGCGGATCAACCATCCCAACAGCGCACCGACGACGCCCATGATCACCGCCCAGCCCAGCGTCGCCAGGGTCGGCGGCACAGCAGGCGGCACGACGGGCAGCGCCAGCGAGAAGCTGCCCAGCCCGGTCCAGCCGTCCAGGCCGACGAACACCAGCGCCCCGACGCCGGACGCGAGCAGTCCGGGCAGGGCCATCAGGCTCAGCGTCATTCCCCCGATCCCGGCGGCCTCCATGATCAGGAATGCACCGAGCACGGGGGACCCGAGCAGGGTACTGATCGCTGCGAAGCTGCCAGCCGACGCCATGATCGTCAGGGCCATCGGCGGAGCGTCCTTCTTCGCCAGGTGCACCGCCAACGCCCCGAGGCCGCCACCGATCGCGATCAACGGACCCTCCGGCCCGAGCACCGCACCCAGGCTGAGCGTGGTCAGCGCCGCGAGAACAATGCCCACGAGCTCCCGGCCGCTGGGCGGACCGCCGCCCGTCTTGAAGCCGAAAGCCGGTGAGTGGCCCCCGGTTCCCGGCAGATACCGGATGGTCGACGCCGTCAACAGCCCACACAGCAGCAACCACGGAACCGGCCACCAGGCAGGAGCGGGACCCCCGAGGACTTGTTCAGGCAGGCCGACGAAGACGTACTGCTGGACAACCGCGACCAAAGCGAGAAAGCCGTACGCAATGACCGAGATGGGAACGCCCAAGACCGCAGCCAGCACGAGCGCAGAGATGTACGCCCTGGAACGAATGACGACGGCCGGATCGAAACTGGGCGGCGATGCGGCAGGCTCGCTCATTCCCGGCAACCCGGCGCGACTGTGACGATCCGGGTGACCCCGAATGTCCTTCTTCCAGGTCGGGGCGGCGTGCCCGGCCGGCAACACCGCGGGTCACCGATGATCAACGAGCAGAACATCATCCCTCCTCCTTCCGCCAGACGGCGGGAGCCTTTAGCGAGGTCTCACAAGCGATAGAGGTGGTCCTTCAGATGTTCTCCAAGCTAAACCCTTCCAAGGGGGCAGTCGTCACCCAATGCGGGTGAAAGAGAACCAAAGCGTTGCGGTCACACCCCGGGTGCCCCCGCTCCGTCCGGGCGTGACCACGGCGTGACCGGGCGCTCCTGCCGGACGCCGTCCACCGTGATGTCCACTCGCTCATTGAAGAAACTGACAAGTCCGTGGATCTGCGCGGCGTCGCGGAGCCGCCGGTCATAGCTCCACGCGACGTTCCTGCCCTGCTCGGAGCCAGGGTAGCTCCAGTAGCTCGCCTGGCCCTTGTACGGGCAAATGGTCCGTTTGGGGCTCTCTTGCATCAGATCCAGCCGCACATCCGACGGCGGAATGTAGTAGCGCACCGGCAGCATGGTTTCGTAGAGCAGCTGCGCGCCGTTCGTCGTGGCGAGCGTTACGCCGTCGAGCCCTACCTCAACGGTGAGCGAGGACGCCCGGATGTCCACACGGTGGAACGGATCACGTGGGTGGCCGATGATCTCCTCGTCGTCCTCGAGCCAGCCGAAAGCGTTGAAATCCAGCACCACGTAGCCGGCGAGGTCGGGGTCCGCCGGCCGGAAGGCAGCGCGGGGCAGCCTCGCATGGGGAGCGACGACGTCGAGCTCCTCACCGGCCGCCGTGTGCCTGCCGAACGCCGTGCGYGGATCCAGCGCCCGCGGCCCCTCCCGGCTCACTCGGAAGCCGTGTTCCGGGACGTCGCCCGCCTGCTGCCCCGGCGGCGCCAGTTCGGCACGGAGGTCGCCTTCGAAAACGGCGTAGACGGGGGTGATGCGTTTGGGCTCCCACACCAAGAGCGCACCCAGAGTGTCGACGACGGCACGCCCGCCCACCATGGCACGGACCCTTTTCGCGGTGGGCTGGTAACGCAAATCGGGGAACGTGCTGAAGAGGACGTCAGATATCTTCGTGGCCATGACTACAGGGTGGGCGTCCGTTATCCCGCCGTCAACGACTGACCCGGCCACCCGCCGGCCGGCAGGCGGTCAGCGGGGGACGTGAAGGCCGTGGAACGCCATGGTGATGACGTCGTCGGACAGCTTCTCCGGGGACAGCGAGCCGCCCGGCTTGTACCACTCGACGATCGAGTTGATGGTGCCGAACAGCAGCCGGGTGACGGTGCGGGGGTCAATGTCCTGGCGGAGCGAGCCCYCATCCCGAGCCTCGGAAATCAATGCGGCGACCTTGTGGTCGAAGGTGCGGCGCCGTTCCAACGCATCCCGCTCGATCTCCGTGTTCCCGCGCAGGCGCAGCAGCAGCGTCACGAAGGGCAGCCGCTCCACCAGCACCGAGATGGTCTGGCGGACCACGAACTCCAGCCGGGCATCGGCCGAACCGGAGGTTGCCCCGGGCTGGTCCAGGATCGCCTCGAGCCCGCCCAGGGCGTGGTCCAGGGCGAGCTTCAGCAGGTCGCCCTTGGACGGGACGTGGTGGTAGATCGCGGACTTGGAGATGCCCAGGTTCTCAGCAAGGATACCCATCGAGGTGGCATCGTAGCCGTGGCGGTTGAAGACGTCGACGGCGATGACCAGCACCGACTGCTGGTCATAGCCGGGGCGGCCGCGCTTGGTGGTGGTTGCTGTGCTGGGCATAGTGGCTAGTTTCTCACGATCTGGTGCTCGCTCAGCCCWTGGGGCGCATGTCGTAGATCCGGCGCAGCTTGCCGTTGGACCGCTCCAGCGAGCCGGGGTCGACGACGTCGACGGTGCAGGAGGAGCCGACGTGGATCTTGATCTGCTGCTGCAGGACCTTGGCGGCGGCCGTGGCGCCCTCGACGGTGACGGTGTCGCGGCGCTCGATCTTGACGGTCAGCTGGTCCATGCGCAGGCCCTCGGGCCGGGTCAGCTCCAGCTGGAAGTGCGGGCTGAGCTCGGGGATGCGCAGGGCGATCTCCTCGATCTGGGACGGGAACAGGTTCACCCCGCGCAGGATGATCATGTCGTCGCTGCGGCCGGTGATGCGGCCCATGCGGCGGTGTGCCGGCCGTGCGGTGCCGGGCAGGAGCCGCGTGAGGTCCTTGGTGCGGTACCGGATGATCGGCAGCGCYTCCTTGGTGAGCGAGGTGAASACSAGYTCGCCCGGYTCGCCGTCGSCCAGCACTACGGTGGGGTCGAAGGCGTCGATGATTTCGGGCCGGAAGTGGTCCTCCCAGATGTGGCTGCCGTCCTGCGTTTCCACGGCTTCGCCGGCGACGCCCGGGCCCATGACCTCGGAGAGGCCGTAGATGTCGCAGGCCTTGAGGTTCATGGTGGTCTCGAGCTCGTGCCGCATTTCCTCGGTCCACGGCTCGGCGCCCAGGACCGCGTACTTCAGCGACGTGGAGGCCGGGTCGATGCCCTGCTTGATCATGGCGTCGGCGATGGTCAGCAGGTAGGTGGGGGTGGCCAGGATGGCATCGGGCTTGAAGTCCTGGATGAGGGTGATCTGGCGCTCGGTCTGGCCGCCGGAGATCGGGATGACGGTGCAGCCGAGGGCCTCGGCGCCGGCGTGGGCGCCCATGCCGCCGGTGAACAGGCCATAGCCATAAGCGTTGTGCACCTTCATACCGGGCCGGACGCCGGAGGCGCGCAGCGAGCGGGCCACAAGCTTGGCCCAGTCGGCGAGGTCCTTCTTCGTGTAGCCCACCACGGTGGCGCGGCCCGTGGTGCCGGAGCTGGCATGGATCCGCGCTACCTCGTTCTGCGGCACGGCGAACATGCCGAAGGGGTACTCGAGGCGCAGGTCCTCCTTGGTGGTGAAGGGGAACTTGCCGAGGTCGGAGAGCTCACGCAGATCCGCCGGGTGGACGCCCGCCTCATCGAACTTGCGCTTGTACAGGGGGACGCGGTCATAGGCGTAGGCCACCGTGTGCTGCAGGCGGCTGAGCTGAAGGGCCTCGAGCTCGTCGCGGGAGATGGTTTCCTCGCGGTCCAGGACAGCGTCGGTAGTGGCGGCGGCAGTTTCTTGGGTCATCAGTGGTTCCCTGTTTCTATTTCTTGGAGATGGTGCGGCTGCGGCCGCGGAACTCGGCGATGAGTTCCCACGTAGGGGCGTCGGTAGCGGTATCGGTGGGGAGCTGGCCCGGAAGGGTTGCTGCGGGGGCCGCGCCGGCCGGTGCCGCCGGGATACCCGCGCCAGGGTCGGCGGCGTAGATCTGGATGTCGTACAGCCCGCTGCGTCCGGTGCTGGCGCGGCGGTTCGCGACGGCGGTCAGCACCTGTCCGCGGAAGGCGGGCTTCAGGAAGTTGATGTCGACGCCGGCAGCAACCGTGATGTTGCCGCTGTCGATCCCGGCTTCGCCGGGTTTCGGGCTGGCCGGGTTGCAGGCGAGGGCGAAGGCGGTGTCGCCGAAGGCGAAGATCATTCCGCCGTGGGCCATGCCGAAGCCGTTGAGCATTTCCTGCCGGAGCGTCATTCGGATCGTGGCATGCCCGTCGTCCAGCGCCAGGACTTCGATGCCCATCCATTCCGAGGCGTAGTCGTCTTTCAGGATGGGGTGGGTGGCCCCGGAAACCGTCAGTTCAGCCATGCGTCGTTGCCTCCAGCTTTATTTACCGAATGTTCATTAGGTAATCCCATGTGGGTGCCCGCTGTCAAGGGGTGTAAGTATGCTGGGACACATGGCCAAAGGAATTTACGTCAGCGCGACCACCCCGGGCTCCGGCAAGTCCCTCATAGCGCTGGGGTTGGCGGACACCCTCCACCGGCACGCGGACCGGATCGGATTCTTCAAGCCTGTGGTTCACGGCAACGACGCCGCGGCGGACCCGATGGTGGCGCTGATGAAGGCCCGGTTCGATCTTGATGACCAGCGCTGCCGCGGCGGCCTGACGTTTGCCGAGGTCCGCGGGCTGCTGGCCGAGGGCAACAGGGCCGAGATCGACGCCCGCTGCGTGGAGATCTTCGCCGAAATGTCCCGCCACTGCGACGTGGTGATTGTGGAGGGGACGGACCTCACCGGCCAGGATGCCGCCGTCGAATTCGACCTCAACGCTCGCCTCGCGAACAACCTGGCCGCCTCGATCGTCGCCGTGGTGGGCGCGAAGGGGCGGACCGTCGCGGAGGCTGCCGACGCCGTCGAGGTTGCCCGCAAGGAACTGGCGGCGGAACACTGCAGCCTCCTGGCCATCATGGTGAACCGGGCCAACCCGGAGGACGTGGACGGGATCGTCGCCGCCGTGAAGCCCGGCGCGTCCGGCCGCCCCGTCTACGTCTTCCCCGAACTGGAGGACATCGCACGGCCCACCACCGGGGAGGTGGCCTCGGCCCTTGGGATCCGCCAGGTGGCCGGCCGGCAGGACATGGAACGCGACGTCCATTCCATCAAGGTGGCGGCGATGAATGTGGCCAACTTCCTGCACGTGCTCGACGACGGCGCCCTCGTGATCGTCCCGGGCGACCGTGCGGACGTGATGGTCGCGTGCCTCGCGTCGTCGTTCTCGCCGGAGTTTCCGGTGCCGTCGGCGCTCATCCTCACCGGCGGCCTGGCCCCGGACCCCAACATCTACTCGCTGCTGGCGCAGGCGCCATTCCCCGTGTTCGCGGCCCCGGACGATACCTACACCACCGCCAAACGGGTGTCCGAGGTCCGCAGCGAGATCTGGTCGGGGCACCGCCGCAAGGTGGCCTCGGCCGTGGGGCTGTGGGCTAAGCGCGTGGACGAGGCCGAGCTGGTGGAGCGGCTGCACCTGCCGCGGCTGGAGCGGATGACGCCGCTGCGGTTCCTGCACGACCTCATTGAGCGGGCCCGGCTGCAGCGCCGGCACATTGTCCTGCCCGAGGGGAACGACGTGCGGATCCTGCGGGCCGCCGAAATTCTGCACCGGCGGGACGTCTGCGACCTCACGATCCTGGGCAATGAGTCGGCGGTCCGGGAGCTGGCGTCCACCCAGGGCATTGACCTCTCCGGCATGAGCATCGTGGACCCCGCGACGTCGGAGCTGCGCCAGCAGTTTGCCCAGAAGTACGCGGAGCTGCGGGCGCACAAGGGCGTGGACCTGGCCCGGGCGCTGGAGGTCATGCTCGACGGCAGCTACTTCGGCACCATGATGGTGCAGCTCGGCGTGGTGGACGGCATGGTGTCCGGCGCCGCGCACACCACGGCCCACACCATCCGGCCCGCGCTGGAGTTCGTCAAGACGCGGGACGGCGTCAAGATCGTCTCCTCGGTGTTCCTGATGCTGATGCCGGACCGGGTGCTGGTCTACGGCGACTGCGCGGTCAACCCTGACCCGAACGCGGAGCAGCTGGCGGATATCGCGCTGGCCTCGGCCGAGACGGCAGCCCAGTTCGGCGTGGAGCCGCGGGTGGCCATGCTGTCCTACTCCACCGGCGGATCCGGGACCGGGGAAGCAGTGGACAAAGTCCGGCAGGCCACCGAAGTCGTGAAGGACCGCCGCCCGGATCTGGCCGTTGAAGGCCCCATCCAGTACGACGCCGCCGTCGACGCCGCGATCGCCGCGTCCAAGATGCCGGGCTCGTCCGTGGCAGGGCAGGCGACCGTGTTCATCTTCCCGGACCTGAACACCGGCAACAACACCTACAAGGCGGTGCAGCAGTCCTCGGGTGCGGTCGCCGTCGGGCCGGTCCTGCAGGGTCTCCGGAAGCCGGTTAACGACCTCTCCCGCGGGTGCACCGTCGAGGACATCGTGAACACGGTGGCCATCACCGCCGTGCAGGCGCAGTCCGTGGAGCCCGCTACCGAGCCGGAACCTGCGGCTGCCCGCGCATAGTCAGCTGTTCCGGGTCAGCTGTTTTCCGTCAGCTGTTTTCCGTCAGCTGTTTTCCGGCTGTGCCGGACTTTCGGGGTCTTCCTCCTTGGCAGGCTCATCGGCCAGGCCCGCCGGCGTGAGATCCAGGTCCTCCAGATTCTCGGGGGCCTCGGGCGCTTCGCCGACCTCGGCGGCCTTGGGGTTTCCTGTGTCGTCCAGGGCCGGGTTCGCGCCGACGACCCCGGTGGGATCCGGTTTACCGGAACCGCTGGCGGGTTCGGTGCCCGCTGGTTCGGTGCCCTCCGGCTGGGTCGCGTCGTCAGTCATGGAAATCCCCTTCGTGAGTTGTCCAGTTGGTCCGCCGACTCTAGGCGCCCGGCCCGGCTTTCGCAACGGATGGGCGCCACTGGCGTTCCGGCAATTTGGTCCGGCAATTTATAGTGGATCCCACGGAGCGCTCGGCCAGGCTCCGGCGTGATGCCAGTCCCGGCGCACCCTCGGGTAGCGTCGAAGCCAAGGCTTAGGAGGCCCCATGCTCGTGCTCGTCATCAACTCTGGCTCGTCTTCGCTCAAGTATCAGGTGCGCGACGTCGAGGCCGGCAGCGTGCTCACCGAAGGCCTGGTCGAGAAGATCGGCATGGGTGCCGGCGGTGAGGGCGACGGCCAGATCGAGGGCCCGCGCGACCACGCCCAGGCGCTGGAGCAGGTGGACGCCGCCATCCACGACGCCTTGGGGGACCGCGTGCTGGATGCCGTCGGCCACCGCGTGGTGCACGGCGGGGAGCGCTTCGCCGAGCCGGTGCTGGTCAACAACGAGATCACCCGGGCCATTGAGCGGCTGAACCCGCTCGCCCCGCTGCACAACCCCGCCAACGTCCTCGGCATCCGCGCGATCTCGAACAAGTGGCCCGAACTGCCGCAGGTGGCCGTGTTCGACACCGCCTTCCACCGCACCCTGCCCGAGCACGCCTGGCGCTATGCGGTGCCGGACGAGCTCTACACGAACCACGGGATCCGCCGCTACGGCTTCCACGGCACCTCGCACGAATACGTTGCGCACCGGGCGGCGGCGCTGCTGGATGTTCCGGTCGAGGAGTTCGACGCCGTGATCGCCCATCTGGGGAACGGCGCCTCGGTCACCGCGATCCGCGGCGGCCAGTCAATCGACACGTCCATGGGATTCACGCCCCTCGAGGGTCTCGTCATGGGCACCCGCTCCGGCGACCTCGATCCGTCCATCCTGGTCTTCCTCGGCCGGAACGGATGGTCACCCGAGGACCTGGATTCGATGCTGAACCGGCAGTCCGGGCTCAAAGGCCTGGCCGGCAACAACGACATGCGCTCCGTGGTGGAGGCCGCGGAAGCCGGCAATGCCAAGGCGGCCATGGCCCTGGCGGTCGCGTCCTACCGGCTCGCGAAGTACATCGGCGGCTACCACGTGGCCGTGGGCGGCGCGAAGGCTCTTGTCTTCACGGCCGGAATCGGCGAGAACTCGCACCAGTTCCGGAACCTGGTGGCGCAGCGGCTCGGTGCCCTCGGCGTCGAACTCGACGCCGGGCTGAACCGGGAACGGTCCAGGGAACCCCGCGTCATTTCCACCCCGACGTCGGCCCTGCCGGTCCTTGTGGTCCCCACTGACGAGGAACGGGCGATCGCGGAGGCAACGGCCGCCGCCGTCGCGCAGGCATCCGTTGCTCCGTAGCCGCCCCTTTGGGCGCGCAAAACGGCGCTTCCGGAGCAACGGATGGGTAGCGTTGGGGACATGAATGAACCCAAGCCACTGCCGCCGCTGCCCATCCGCACCGAGCGGCTGGTGCTGCGGCGTTTTGCAGCCGCCGACCTCGATGCCTTCCATGCCTACCACTCGCTCCCGGAAACCGCCCGGTTCCTGCCCCGCGAGGCCAAGAGCTACACCCAGTCGATGGAAACGGTGGGACGGTACGCCAACTTCGAGTTCGAGAAGGAGGGCGACTGGGTGGCCCTGGCCATTGAGGCCCAGGATTCGCCCGGCCTCCTCGGCGAGGTGGTGCTGAAGTGGCTGGAGGGGTGCGGGCAGGCCGAGATCGGCTGGAGCCTGGCCCCGGAGGCGCGGGGACGGGGCATCGCGAGCGAGGCCGCCCGGGCACTGCTGAAGCTCGGGTTTGAAGACCTGGGCTTCCACCGCATCGACGCCAAGCTCGATGCCCTGAACACAGCCTCGGCGGCGCTTTGTGAACGGCTCGGCATGCGCCTGGAATCACGGCAGGTGGACAAATGGCACTACAAGGGCGACTGGGCCACGGAAGTGGTGTACGCCATGCTCGCGGACGAGTGGAAGGACCGCTGACCGGGCCCGGCGCTTGAACCCGGTCAACTCCGCCTGAGTACCTTGAGGGCTGTCTTCCCCGCCCGGCCGGCAGGGATGCCGTGGAGACGAGGGCCGCGGTGACGAAGGAGGGTGCAGCGTAGCGGCCGACTCAACCACCGGCCGCAAGCTCACCCACGGGCCTCAGGTGCCGGACGAACCAGGCTCATAGGTCCCGTACGTCGGAAGCCCTGCCGACTCATAGACAAGAATCGCGAGTCCGCCCGGCGTCGCCTCACTGCGGACCAGACGCAGGCCCGCCGGGGCGCCTCCGGCCGGAAACAGTTGCCTGCCGTTACCGACCACCACAGGGGCGATCACCAGCCTCAGTTCGTCGATCAGCCCCTTCGCCAGCAGCGACTGGGCCAGCCGGGCACTCCCGTGGATCTGCAACTCCCGGCCGGGCTGCCTCTTCAACTCAGCGACCTGTGCGGGGACGTCCCCGGACAGGATGGTCGTGGGCGCCCAACCAGCCTGCGCCAGGCTCTGCGAGGCCACGTACTTCGGCAAACCGTTCATCTTCTCAGAGAACGGATCATCAGGGTCCGTGATTCTCGGCCAGTCCCTCGCAAAGTTGACGTAGGTGCGGCGGCCGAACAGCAACGCATCCGCCTCACCCAGCCAGTCCGCCGCCTGCTGGATGAATTCCTCGTCAAGATAGGGGACGAACCAACCTCCTTGTGAGAAGCCGTCGCTGGTATCCTCATCGGGCGATCCAGGACCCTGCGCCACGCCGTCCAATGTGAGGAACTCAGTCAGCGTTAGTCTCATCGTGTTGCCTCTCCGTGCTGGGTGCTGGGTGCTGGGTGCCGGGTGCTGGGTGCTGGGGCCTGGGTGCTGGGGCCTGGGTGCCGGGTTCACCGGCCCGGGCTGGGCCTGGAATCACGGCAGGTGGCAAGTGGCACAACAAGGACGAACGGGCCACGGAAATGGTGTACACCATCCCCGCGGATGAATGGAAGGCCCGGCAGCAGGTATCCGGCGGCCGAAGGCGCAGCGAAGCCCCAATCTAAKGGACGCGCAAATCGTAGGGAAGTACCGACCTGGATAGCGCTCTGACGAGGTGGCGGTCTGTCGGGACGCCGATCTGACGCAGATGGCCGGAATGAAGTCCTCATTCCGGCCATCTGCGTCCATTCGGAACCAATTCGGGCCCAAGCCGAACCCGATTCGAGTTCCCGCCTTAGGGTGCCGGCGGCGCGGTGGATACCGGCGCCGGTGAGACCGTGCCCGGTGCGGGAGCCGCGGGTTGCGTCAGTTGCTGCCCTGCCGGCTCCGTGGCACCGGAGCCCGGGGCGGGACCGGACGACGTCGTACCGTCACTCGGCGCCGCGACTCCCGTGGCTCCCGTGGTTCCCGGGGCCGGGGCCTGCGTGCTGCCGGGGGTGGTTTCGGCAGTGGCTCCCGACGTCGTACCGGGCGTGGCAGCGGTACCGGCACCAGGCGTGGCGCCGGAGGTTGCGCCGGGCGTGGCGCCCGGAGTTGGCGCTGTGCCGGCGGACCCGGCCGGGGTGGCGCTCGGATCGGCCTTGATGACCGCCATGATCTGTTCCTTGTACGCGCTGAGCCGGCCCTGGATCTCCGAGAGCGGCTGGTTCCGCAGGTCCTTGCCGTAGGCGGCGATCTCCTGCCACAGCTCGTTGAGCCTGGTCATGCCGTCGCTGCTCAGGGGCCCATCCAGGGTCAGGACAAGTTGGCTGGCCAAGGCGTAGGTCAGGCACCGGACGCAGTTGTAGTTCGCCGACGCCGAGAGATTTTCCGGAACGATCACATCGGTCTGTCCCACGATCAGGACCACCTGGAAGCCCACCGCCACGGCGGCGCAGTCCGCGCAGCTGGCAAAGGCGTACGCCTCATTCCTGGTGTCCACGGTGTCACCGTCCTCGGCCCAGACCAGGGCGAAGGCGACGTCGTAGACCACGGAACCGTCAGTGGTGTTGACCGCGAGCGACTGGTTGCCGTCGTCCTCCGGAGCGGCCGGCTTGTCGAAGGGGAAGACCCAGGAAGGGGCAGCCGGCGCCGCCGCGGGGCCGGTCTGGTTTGCGGTGCTGGCCGTGCCGGACTGCCGGGGCACCAGGACCATGCTCAGCTGCGGGTCCTCGCGTGTGGGCCGCCGGGCGCCCTCCGGCCACAGGGCAACGGTCGTTCCCGACTGGCCCTCGGCCATCCGGGACGCGGCGGAGGCCGGAAAGACGGCGGTGGTGGCGTCGGCCAGGGTGCCGCGCTCGTAGGGCTGGACCGGGCGGTAGGTGTCAGCTCCCGGCCACCAGGCCCAGGCGAGGCCCGCCGCCACCGCCGCGATCGCAAGGATGGCGGTGGCACGCTGGAGGGCCTTGCCGCGGGTCTTGCGCCACAGGCCGGTGGCCAGCTGGCGGACCAGGCGCAGCAGGATGTAGAAGATGCCCAGCACCGGCAGCGCCAGGCAGGCGATCGCGATCACCCGCACGGCGGCGTCGGCGACGTCCCCGGTGGCGACGCTGTGGGACAGCATGGCCTGCTGTTTCAGGCCGTTGTCCCAGGCGGTGCCCAGGACGCGCGGCAGGGTGAGCACCATGGTGGCCATGCTGAAGAGCAGCAGGGGGACCGTGACCAGCACCCAGATGGTGACCACGGCCCGCGCCCAGGGCTTCAGGAGCCCGGCTTCGGGATCTGTCTTCCGCCACGGCACCAGGGCCAGCAGCGTGGGCTTGATGCGCTGGAACAGGTCCGGGACACCGGTAGCGTCGGCCAGGATATGGTAGCCGTCGAAGCGGACCAGCGGCATCAGCTGCCGGACCATCTGCAGGATCTGGGTGACCACCACCAGCAGCAGCGCATCGAAGCCGGTGGCCCACCAGATACCCATGATCGCGACGGCCACGATGGCATTGAAGTACAGTCCGCCGAGGTCCGTGCGCAGCCGGCCGCCGCGCCCCAGCCGGTAGGAATCCGTAACGTCGGTATAGAAGGCCGGCCACATCAGATACAGGCCGGTCCCCATGGCGCCGGGGGTGGCTCCGCCGCGGCGGGCGGCGGCGGCGTGGCCGAACTCATGGAAACCGGCCGAGAGCACCGTGACCACCAGGATCAGAAGCACCAGGCCKGGGTTGGCGAAGGCCTCATGCGTTGCCGATGCCAGACCCTTGACCATCAACACCCACCAGCACGTGGCCAGGAAGGCCGCGGTCACAGCCACCACGATCAAGGGGTTGAACAGCGTGGCGAACGGCGCGGTGATCTTCCGGGTGCGGTCCGGATCGGTCACCGAGTACCGGAAGCGCATACCCAGCAGCGGGTTCGATTTCTTTACCGCGGGCTCGGAGCCGTCCGCCAGCTGCAGAAGGCCGAGGGGGAGCAGCTGGGAAGTGATCAGGGTGCGGACGTTCTCGGCACTGACGAGCCGTCCGAAACTGTCGCTGGCGTGCCCGGCGATTTCTTCCAGGCCCCGCTCGCCGTCGATCGCCTCGAGCACCAGGTACAGCAGTCGGGTGAGCTGGATGGTCTGGCCGTCGGAACGGCGCACGAGGGACGGGGCTTCCTTGTAACCGGACCCCTTCGCCTCGCCGATCAGCTGGACGCCGGCGGCCCGCACCGGAACCGGGTGCAGGCCGACCGCCGCGGACGCCGCCGGGCCGGCAGCGTCGCCGCGTGCACCGGCTCCGGAGTCGGTGCCGGGCGATGTGGCGGCGGATGTGGCGCCGCCGGTGGCAGACAGGGCCGGAGGGCCGTCCTGCCCGGACGGCCCTCCGTGCACAGTGCTCATCTAGGTGCTACTGCTTCAGGTCGGACTGCTGGTCAGCCGACGCCGTAGCGTCACCATGGATGTCCTGGTTGATGATGGCATCCTGCTGGGCGACGGCGAACGCGTTGCTGTCGATAGAGCCGATGTTGGCGCCGACGGCAGCGTCGATCGGCGCGGCCACGTTGGCGTTGGCGGCCACCGCACCGTTGATCGGTGCTGCGATGCCAGCGTTGGCGTCCAGGTTCACATCGACGTTGAGCAGGTTGCCGTTGAGGGCACCCGCGGCGCCGGCAGCGGCTCCCACGTCAGTCGGCAGCGCACCGCCCAGGTCCGGGGCCGTGCCATCCGGCAAGACGCCGGTGGCATCGGCGGGTACCGTGCCGGCGGGTACAGCGTCGCCGAGATCGGCCGTGGCGGCAGGCGTGGCCGCATCGGTGGGGGCAGGCGCTGCGGCAGAATCTGCTGTGGTCCCGGCATCCGTACCGGTGCCCTGGTCGATGACACTGTCCTGGGTGGAGTCTGCCGTGGCATCGCCTGTGACGCCCTGGTTGATAATGGTGCCCTGGTCGGCGAGGGCCTGGGACTCAGACCCGAAAGAGAGCACGTTTGCCGAGGCAGCCGCATCAATCGGCGCGGCAACGTTGGCGTTGGCCGCGATGCCGAGGTCGATCGGCGCCGCGGCGCTGATCCCCAGGTTCAGGTCGGCGTTCAGGTCCAGGACGGAGGCGACTTCCTTGTCCGGGAGAGCCGTGCCGCCCTGCGCCATCAGCTCATCATCAGTCAACGGGGTCATTCCCTGCTCAACGCTCATAACAAACTCCATCTCCGGCACCCTGTGCCCGGTCAAAGCCCTACGACGCCCCGCCCCCAGCGGACGGGTTCCACGTCGAAGTGCCCATCATGCCAGTAAATAGTAAGCATGATGACCAAATATCGGTAGCGGGCTCCCGGATTATTGCCGGAAAGTCTGCTGACCGGCCGGAAAACGCATCGATTGCTCCGTAAGTGCCCTCATGGAGGTCCCAAAGGGCGCCCACGGAGCAACCGATGGGGTTCTTACTTCAGTCCGGATTCGGGCAGCAGTTCGGTGGCGCCGAGGGAATCGGCGACGAACGCGTAGTCCCAGGCCCGTTCGCGCCACTGCACGTACCGACCCGACGCGCCGCCGTGGCCGCCTTCCATCTCGATTTTCAGGACGACGGGTTCGCTGCCGGTGTTCACCTCGCGCAGCCGCTGCACCCACTTGGCCGGCTCCACGTAGAGCACGCGGGTGTCGTTGAAGCTGGTGACCGCGGCGATCTTCGGGTACGCCACGGCACGGACGTTCTCGTAGGGCGTGTACGACTTCATGTACGCGTACACGGCCGGGTCGGTGATCGGGTTGCCCCATTCCTCCCACTCCAGCGCCGAGAGCGGCAGGTCGGGGTCCAGGATGGTGGTCAATGCGTCCACGAACGGGACGGCGGCAACGATCGCCGCGTACTTTTCCGGCGCCAGGTTGGCGACCGCGCCCATGAGCAGGCCGCCGGCGGAGCCGCCCATCGCCGCGATCCGTGCCGGGTCGACCCAGCCGGAACCGGCGAGCCAGTCCGTGGCCGCAATGAAGTCGGTGAACGTGTTTTTCTTGTGCAGCTTCTTGCCGTCGTCGTACCAGTGCCGGCCCAGCTCGCCGCCGCCCCGGATGTGGGCGATCACAAACACGATGCCCCGGTCCAGCAGGGACAACCGGGGGATCCCGAAGCCCGGATCCATGCTCATTTCGTAGGAGCCGTAGCCGTACACCAGGCCGGCCGCCGTCGAATCCTGCCGGACGGAGGCATGGCGGAGGACCGAGAGCGGAATCCGGGTCCCGTCGGACGCCACCGCCCATTCCCGGGTGGCGACGTAGTCCGACGGCGTGTAGCCGCCCAGCACCGGGCTCTCCTTGCGCAGCAGGAGTTCACCGGCCGGGAGCTCCGGGGTGGGCAGCACAAAGTCGTAGACCCGCGACGGGGTGAAGTAGGAGGTGTAGCCCATCCGGATGACGGGCGCCTCGTAGTCGGAGCCCGCGACGCCGGCGGTATACAGCTCTTCGGCGAACGCAGGTTCCACGGCGGCGCCCTGCTCCGGGGTGCCCAGTCCTGCCAGGGGCAGGACCTGGACCCGTTCAATGGTGTCCTTGCGCACGGAGACCACCGCGTGGGTCGACGTGACGCCAGCGCCGTTGACCCGGACCTGGTCGGAATGGGCGACGACGGTATCCCAGTGCTGCTCGGCGAGCGGCTTTGCGAGCTCGGCCGGCTCCACCAGCGAGACCATGGAATTGATGGCGTCCTTGTTGTGCGTGAGCAGAATCCGCTCCCGGCCCCGTCCCGTGGCTTCCGCCAGCAGGAACGGCTCGGCCTCGTAGAGGATGCGCTCGTCGCGGGAGATCACGGTGCGCAGGCCGGCGTCGGGGTCATCAAAGCGCAGCAGGCGGGTCTCGCTGAACTCGGAGCAGCCGATGCTGAGCACCAGGTGCCGCCGGTCGGCAGAGAGCTCGAAGCCGAGCCACATGGCGACGTCGTCCTCCTGGTAGATGACCGTGTCCTCGCCGACGGGTGTGCCGAGCACGTGGGACTTGACCTGGTACGGCCGCCACGAATCGTCCACCACGGTATAGAAGATCCGGCTGCCGTCGGGGGAGAAGGAGATGCCGTAGAAGACGTTCTCGATCACATCCGGCAGCAAGTCGCCGGTGCGGAGGTCCTTGATGCGCAGGGTGAAGCGCTCGTCGCCGGCGTTGTCCACGGCGTAGGCGTAGAGGGTGCCGTCGATGGTCGTGGCGGCCCCGCCCACGGCGAAGAACGGCTTGCCCTCGGCCTCGAGGTTGCCATCGAGCAGGACCTCCTCGCCGGGGATGACGACGCCGGCCTCCACGGCCGGGGGAGTCCAGTCCGCGACGCGGTCCCCGGTGTCCTGGCCGCGCACGCGGCAGTGGATGCCGTACTCCTTGCCCTCGACCGAGCGGGTGAAATACCACCAGCCGTCCTTGCGGTTCGGGACGGAAAGGTCAGTTTCCTGGGTGCGGCCCTTGATTTCCTGGAAGATTGCCTCGCGCAGCGGCTCCTGGTGCGCGGTCACGGACTCCTGGTAGGAGTTTTCAGCCTTGAGCAGGTCCACGACCTCTGCGGACTCCTTGTCGCGGAGCCACTCGTAGTTGTCCTCGAACGCGTCGCCGTGATGGGTGCGCACCGAGGGAACTTTCCGGGCGACGGGAGGCTGCGGGGACGGCTGGGCGGGAGTCTGGGTCATGGACCCAATCTACCGAAGAGCGGCGCCTCAATTGCCGTTCTGCAGATTGTTGGCCGCCACGTAGCCGGCAAGCGTTCCCGAGCGCAGTGCGGCGGAGAGCGCTGCGGTCGCGGCAGGGTCCTTCAGGACAATCGACTGGCCGTCCCGGCTGGTCCCGGTGCCGGCGGTCGGCAGGGTGAAGAACACGCCACGTCCCGGCGGCGTGCTCCGCAGGCCGAAGGCGAGGTTTTCCAGCGACTCCAGGGTGAAGCTTGCGTCCAGGGTCACGTGCGGCAGCACCGTCTTGATGAGTTTGCGGACGGTGCCGCGGTCCGCCAGGCCGCCTTCGGAAGCCAACTTGGCCATCATGGCTTTCAAGAACGTCTGCTGGTTCCGGACCCGCTGGTAATCGCCATCGGCGAAGGCATGGCGCTCGCGGACGAAGGCCAGGGCCTGCAGCCCGTTGAGGTGGTTCACGCCCGCCGGGAAGTGGACCTTGTCATCTGCGGTGGCGGTGAATGACTGTTTGATGTTGACGTCGACACCGCCGAGCGCGTCCGTCATGGCCGCGAACCCTTGAAAATCCAGCATCACCGTGTGGTCGATGTGCGCACCCAGCAGCGCCTCCACCGTCCGCGTCATCAGCGGCAGTCCGCCCAGTTCCAGCGCGGCRTTCACCTTCGAGGTTCCGTGGCCGGGGATGTCCACCCAAAGATCGCGCATGATCGAGATGCCGTAGACGCTCTTCCGGTCCGCCGGGAGGTGGATCAGCACAAGAGCGTCGCCGCGCTGGTCGGAGGTGGTGCCGCGGGCCGCCGCCGCCCGCTCATTCACCCGGCTGTCGCTCCCGATCAGCAGGATGTTGAGGGCGACGGCGGGTGGTTCCGGGGTGGGCGTGGGGG
>NZ_JBFTNJ010000002.1:0-172421 GCF_056397425.1 Arthrobacter sp. 05N33_2 | reverse complement strand
AAGCGGCATTAGCGTGAGACATTGAGGACCTCCTGGTCGCTGCAGCGGTTGTCTAAGCAACTCCACTGTGCAACCGGAGGTCCTCACCTTTAGGTCAACGACTCCAGCGAGTCATCACATTCACCGAACCAACGTCCCTGGGCAGTACAACTAGGGCAGCTGCTCGCCGGCTGCGGAATAGAGCACGCGGCGCAGTTGACCTCGGCCTATGCCGGGAAATCACAATCCGGACATCAATCGGGCTCCGTCGCAGTGGCATCGTTGACTAAGGCAACGGCGGGGATAATGGTTGAGCCATGAGGTCTCAGCGAATGAAGCACGCACTGGTTGTGACAACGGCTGCCGCGGCGGCCCTCCTATTCAGCGGCTGCGGGGGCAGCTCGACGCAGGCCCAGTCGGCCACGTCCCCGCCCAGCCCGTCTGCCACGGAAACCAGCCAGCCGCCCGCGACGTCCGCTGCCGCGCCGGAATCCTCCGCGGCCGCCGCACCGTCCACCGCCAAGGGCGGCCCCCAGCTGTGCAAGGCCGCAAGCCTGACCGGCACCACCGACGCCACGGGCGGCGGCGCGGCCGGCAGCATCTACATGCAGCTGATCCTGACCAACTCCGGCACCGAACCGTGCCTGCTGAAGGGCTTCGCGGGCGTCTCCCTCACGGCAGGGGCCGACGGTGAGCCGATCGGCGCCGCCGCCACCCGCGACGACTCGGGCCCGGTCACCGACGTCACGCTTGCCCCGGGCAAGGCCGGCACAGCCACCCTGCGCTACACCCAGGCCGCCAACTACCCGGACTGCACCAAGACACCGGCGGCAGGATTCCGGGTCTACCCGCCCAACGACACCGCGTCGCTGTTCATTCCGCAGCAACTGGACGCCTGCACCAACACGGAGATCAACCTGCTGACCATCGGTGCCTTCCAGCCCAAGTAACACCCGTCCCCCGCGTCTCTGATCCAGCGCGTCTGCGCTCCCACCCGTCCCGGGGCACCTGGCCCCCGCGGGACCCGCCGCCCCATGATGTGGCCCGGCCAATAGTGTCGGCGGGGTAGGGCATGATGGAGGAATGAAGGGGCAGGAGCTCGCCGGCGGCACACTCGCGGCCGACGCCATGGACCGGTTCAGCCGGCCGACCCGGGACTGGTTCCTGGGCGCTTTTTCCGCGCCCACACCGGCCCAGAACGGCGCCTGGAATGCCATCTCCTCCGGTGCGCACGCCCTCGTCGTCGCACCCACCGGCTCCGGCAAGACGCTCGCCGCGTTCCTCTGGGCGCTGGACCGGTTGCTTGTCTCCGCGCCCGCAGAGCCCGACGCCCTGCCCGGCCTGGACCCGGCGGCCAAGGGCGGGCGCCGGAAGCCTGCTCGAGGCAAGGCACCCCAGCGCAAGACCCGTGTGCTGTACATATCCCCGCTCAAGGCTCTCGGCGTCGACGTCGAACGCAACCTCCGCGCGCCGCTGATCGGCATCACGCAGACCGCCAAACGCCTGGACCTGCCGGCCCCGCTCATTACCGTGGGCGTCCGGTCCGGGGACACGACGGCGTCGGACCGCCGCTCGCTGCTCAGCCACCCGCCCGATATCCTCATCACCACCCCGGAATCGCTCTTCCTGATGCTGACGTCGAAGGCCCGCGAAACCCTCAGCGAAGTGGACACGATCATCGTCGACGAGGTCCACGCCGTCGCCGGCACCAAGCGCGGGGCGCATCTGGCAGTATCGCTGGAACGGCTGGACGCGCTGCTGCCCAAGCCCGCCCAGCGGATCGGGCTGTCGGCCACCGTGGAACCCAAGGAGCTGGTGGCGCAGTTCCTCGCCGGCTCGGCGCCGGTGGAAATTGTCGCCCCTCCGTCACGGAAGAACTGGGACCTGACTGTCTCCGTCCCGGTGGAGGACATGTCCGATCTCCAGGGCGCCGCCGGGGCCTTCGACTCCGGTCCGGCCTCCGGGCTGCAGCCCCAGGCCTCCATCTGGCCGCATGTGGAGGAAAAGATCGTGGACCTGGTGCTCGCCAACCAGTCCACCATCGTGTTTGCGAACTCCCGCCGCCTCGCCGAACGGCTCACCGCCCGGCTCAACGAGATCTACGCCGAACGCCAGCTCCTGGCAGCCGGCGGCGGCTGGACGGACTTTGGCGCCGGCGCCCCGGACTTCGACGCCGGACCGAATGACGTGCCGAGTCCGGTGCCGTCCGGCCGCGGGGGCATGCCGTCCGGCCGCGCCGCCGCGCAGCCCACATCCACCGCCACACCGGCCCACATGATGGCCCAGGCCGGGAGCACCGCCGGCGCCGATCCCGTGCTGGCCCGCGCCCACCACGGCTCCGTGTCCAAGGACCAGCGCGCCCTGATCGAAGATGACCTGAAATCCGGGCGGCTGCGCTGCGTCGTGGCCACGTCCTCACTCGAGCTCGGCATCGACATGGGTGCCGTGGACCTGGTGGTGCAGGTCGAGTCGCCGCCCTCCGTGGCCAGCGGCCTGCAGCGGGTGGGCCGCGCCGGCCACCAGGTCGGCGAAGTCTCCCAGGGCGTCCTGTTCCCGAAGCACCGGGCAGACCTGGTCCACACGGCCATCACCGTGGAGCGGATGCTCGCGGGCAAGATCGAGCGGCTGAGCGTACCGGCCAACCCGCTGGACATCCTGGCCCAGCAGACGGTCGCCGCCACTGCCCTCGGTGCCATCGACGTGGAGGACTGGTTCAACACGGTCCGGCGGTCGGCGCCGTTCGCCTCGCTCCCCCGCTCCGCGTTCGAAGCCACCCTGGACCTCCTTGCCGGGCGCTACCCCTCGGACGAATTCGCCGAACTGCGCCCCCGGGTCATCTGGGACCGGAACGCCGGGACCATCGAGGGCAGGCCCGGCGCGCAGCGGCTCGCCGTCACTTCCGGCGGCACCATCCCGGACCGCGGGCTGTTCGGCGTCTACATCATCGGCACCGAAGTCGAGGGCACCGGCGGTAGCGGCTCCTCCGGCGGCGCCAGTGCGGACGGCAGGGCAGCCAGCCCGGCCGCCGCCGCGGCCAAGGGCGGGCGCCGGGTGGGCGAACTCGATGAGGAAATGGTCTATGAATCCCGGGTTGGCGACATCTTCGCGCTCGGCGCCACCAGCTGGAAGATCGAGGACATCACGCACGACCGTGTCCTGGTCTCGCCGGCGTTCGGCCAGCCCGGCAAGCTCCCCTTCTGGAAGGGCGACTCCCTGGGCCGGCCGGTGGACCTGGGCCGCGCCCTCGGCGCGTTTATGCGCGAACTGGCGGCGTCCGACGTCGGGCCGGCCACCGAGCGGTGCAAGGCCAGCGGACTGGACGATTACGCCGCGAACAACCTGATCCAGTACCTCGCCGAACAACGGCTCGCCACCGAGGTGGTCCCGAGCGACACGACCCTCGTGGTGGAACGCTTCCATGACGAGCTTGGCGACTGGCGCGTGGTGCTGCACAGCCCCTTCGGCATGCCCGTGCACGCACCGTGGGCCCTGGCCGTGGGCCAGCGCCTGCAGCAGCGCTACGGGATGGACGGCTCGGCCATGGCCGCCGACGACGGCATCGTGCTGCGCGTGCCCATGATGGAGGATGAGCCGCCGGGCGCCGAGTTGTTTCTGTTCGACCCGGAGGAAATCGAGCAGATCGTGACGGCGGAGGTCGGCGGGAGCGCCCTGTTCGCCTCCCGGTTCCGCGAGTGCGCGGCCCGCGCGTTGCTCCTGCCCCGGCAGAATCCCGGCAAGCGGCAACCCTTGTGGCAGCAGCGGCAGCGTTCTGCGCAGCTGCTGGATGTTGCCCGGAAGTACCCGACGTTCCCGATTGTCCTCGAGACGGTCCGCGAGTGCCTGCAGGATGTCTACGACCTTCCGGCGCTGAAGGACATCGCCGCGTCCGTCGAGCGCCGCGAGCTCAGGATCGTCCAGACCACCACCCAGCAGCCCTCCCCGTTCGCGAAGTCCTTGCTCTTTGGCTACGTGGCCCAGTTCCTCTACGAAGGCGACTCCCCGCTGGCGGAGCGCCGGGCCGCCGCCCTGGCCCTCGATTCCACCCTGCTCAACGAGCTCATGGGCCGCGTTGAGCTGCGCGAACTGCTGGATGCGAAGGTCATCGAGGCCACCGAGCGCGAACTGCAGCGGCTGGCCCGCGACCGACAGGTGCGCGGGCTGGAGGGCGTCGCGGACCTCCTGCGCCTCCTCGGTCCGCTCTCGCCGGACGAGGTCGCCGCCCGACTGGAGCCGGTGGCGGCCCCAGCCCAGGGAAGCGAGGCTGCCGGGACCGCCGGGACTGACCAGACCGGCCAGGGGGGCCTGCCTGTCGAGACCCCGGCAACGGAGGCCGACGCCGCCACCCACCTCACCGCACTGCAGCGGGCCAACCGGGCGATCAAGGTCAACATCGGCGGCATCGAACGCTTCGCGGCCGTCGAGGATGCCGCCCGGCTCCGGGATGCCCTCGGCGTGCCGCTGCCCATGGGTGTGCCGCTGGCCTTCATCGAACCGGTCGCGGACCCCCTCGGCGACCTCGTCTCGCGCTACGCCCGCACGCACGGGCCCTTCACCGCCGCCGAGGCCGCGGCGCGGCTGGGACTGGGCGTCGCCGTCGTCGGCACGGCACTGAAGCGGCTGGCCGCGGACGGGCGCGTGGTGGAAGGAGAGTTCCGCCCGCACGCTGCGCCACCGGCGGGCACGTCAGCCAGCACGGCAGCCGGCGGTGAAGAATCCGGGGTGGAGGGATCCGGCGAGGAGGCGTTCCAGCCCGCCGTTTTGCCCACTGTTTTGCCTCCGGCCAGCGTGAGCGAATGGTGCGACGCCGAAGTCCTCCGCAGACTGCGCCGCCGTTCCCTCGCCGCGCTCCGCGCCGAAGTCGAACCGGTGGACGCCGCCGCCTACGGCCGATTCCTTCCCGCCTGGCAGAACGTGCGGACCCCGGGCGGCCGCGGGCAGTCCGCGCTCCGCGGCCTGGACGGCATTGTCACGGCCATCGACCAGCTCTCCGGCGTGCCCATTCCGGCCTCGGCATGGGAGCCGCTTGTCCTGGCCAGCCGCGTCTCCAACTACCAGCCGGCCATGCTGGACGAGCTCATGGCCGCGGGCGAGGTCCTTTGGTCCGGTGCCGGCTCGCTGCCGGGCAACGACGGCTGGGTGAGCCTGCACCTCGCCGATTCGGCCGAACTGACGCTGAACCCGTCCATCGACTTCGAACCCGGCGACGCGCAGCGACGGCTCCTCGAGCACCTGCAGAACAACGGCGGCGGCTACTTCTTCCGGCAGCTGACCGAGGTTGCCGGCGGCATGGATTCGGTGCTCAGCGACCAGGACGTGGTGGCAGCACTCTGGGATCTCGCCTGGGCGGGCCGGATTACCGGCGACACGTTCGCCCCCGTCAGGGCCCTGATCGCCGGCGGGCACACCGCGCACCGGCAGGTGGGGCGCGCCCCGCGGGCCCGCGCGCCGCGGCTCAGCCGGCTCGGACGGGCGCACGGCACCGGCCTGCTCGGATCACCGGGACTCACCGGCGGCCGGTACGGATCCGTGACCGGCACCGCGCCCGCTCCCCCGCTCGCCGCGGGACGCTGGTCCGCGCTGCCCTCCCCGGAGCTCGATCCCACCATCCATGCCCGGGCCACTGCGGAGCTGCTCCTGGACCGCTATGGCGTGGTCACCCGCGGCTCGGTCATGGCAGAAAACATCCTCGGCGGCTTCGGCCTGATGTACAAGGTCCTGGCCCGGCTCGAGGAAGCCGGACGCTGCCGCCGCGGCTACTTCATCGAACACCTCGGCGCGGCGCAGTTCGCCGTCCCGGCCACGGTGGACCGGCTGCGGTCCTACGTCGAGGACGCCGAGTTGCACAAGGCAGAACCGGTGGCCCTGGCCCTCGCCGCGACAGACCCCGCCAACCCGTACGGCGCCGCACTGCCGTGGCCTGCGCTCAACGTCGACGCCGGCACCGGCCACCGCCCGGGCCGGAAGGCCGGCGCCCTCGTGGTCCTGGTCGACGGCGCCCTGGCGCTTTATGTCGAGCGCGGCGGCAAGACCCTGCTCGCGTTCATCGACGACCCCGACGTCCTGGCCGCGGCCGGCACGGCCCTGGTGGGTGTGGTGACCCGCGGCGCGGTGGACAAGCTGATCATGGAAAAGGTCAACGGCCACGGCATCCTGGACACCCCGGTGGCGGCCGCCCTCGCCCAGGCCGGGGCCTATTCCACCCCCAAGGGACTGAGGATCCGTGCCTGAGGGCGATTCGGTCTTCCGCGCCGCCGCACAGCTGCACGCAGCCCTGGCCGGGAAGGAACTGGTCTCCTCCGACTTCAGGGTCCCGCGCTTCGCCACCCTGAAACTCGGCGGCTGGACCGTGGCCGAGGTGGTGCCCCGCGGCAAGCACCTGCTGATGCGCGTCCAGGGCCCGACGCCCAGCGACCGGCTCACCATCCATTCGCACCTGAAGATGGATGGCAGCTGGCAGGTCTACCCGCCCGGGGGCCGCTGGCGGAAGCCCGGCTTCACGGCCCGCTGCGTGCTGCGGACTGCCACGGCCGACGCCGTCGGGTTCTCCCTGGGCATCCTTGAGGTGGTACGGACCGACCAGGAGGACACCATCGTGGGGCACCTCGGCCCGGACCTGCTGGGCCCTGACTGGGACGCGGCCGAGGCCGAACACCGGCTGCTCGCGGCTCCGGACGTTCCGATAGGCGTCGCCCTGCTGGACCAGAGCAAGCTCGCGGGGATCGGAAACATCTACCGGTGCGAGGCCTGCTTCCTCGCGGGAGTCCATCCGGCGTTGCCCGTCTCGGCAGTGCCGGATCTGGCCGCCATCATTACCGACGCCCAGGTCCTGCTCTCCGCCAACCTCGGGCCGGGCCGGCGGACCACCGTGCTGAACGCGCGGGGCGTGCCGGTGGGCCGCACCGCCGGGCGTCCCGGTTACTGGGTTTACCGGCGCGAGCACCAGCCGTGCCTCAAATGCGGTACTCCGATCCGCCGCGGCGTCCTGGGCAAGGAGAACGGCGCCGGCACTTTCACCGAGGAACGGGACATCTACTACTGCCCCACCTGCCAGCCCCTGCCGGGCCCCGGGACAGAAGGCGCCGGCTGACGGCGCCCGCGGGAATTAACCCGCGGAAATCAATCGGCCGGGCCGCTGCCCGCCGCCACCGGTACCGCCGCCACGGCAGCGGCGGCTTCCGTTTCAGAACCGGACGTTTCAGTTCCTGCGGCTTCAGTTCCGGCCTCAGGTACCGGACGCGCTTCCGGAACGGTGAACCGCGGCAGCAGCAACTGCACCAGGGGGCCAATGGCCAACGCGTACAGCACCGTGCCCACACCGATCGAGCCGCCCAGCAGCCAGCCCGCGCCAAGGACCACCACTTCAATGCCGGTGCGGCATACCCGGACCGGCCAGCCCGTTCGCCGGGCGAGGCCCGTCATGAGCCCGTCCCGTGCGCCCGGGCCCAGGCGGGCGCCGATGTAGCAGGCGGAGGCGACGCCGTTGAGCAGCACGGCCCCGACGAGCAGGCAGATCTGGCCGCCCAGATGCGAAAACTGTGGAATCAGGGCCAGCCCGATGTCCGCGAAGACCCCCACCAGCACCGCGTTGCACAGGGTTCCGACGCCGGGCCATTGCCGGAGCGGGATCCACAGCAGCAGCACCAGGAAGCTGACAACAACCACCACCGTGCCGAGGCTGAGCCCGGTCCTGGCCGCCAGCCCCTGGTGGAGCACGTCCCACGGCGCCGTGCCGAGGCTGGCGCGGATGACCATGGCGAGGGAAATGCCGTAAAGAGCGAGGCCGATCAGGAGCTGGAGGAGTCTGCGGGTCAACATGGTCTCCATCCTCCACGAAAACTGGCCTTGCAATCCATAGCCAGTTTGAAATACTGGCTCTATGTCCGTCTCTTTGACTCCGGGGTCGCTGGCCCGCCTGCTGGGCGAGTGGAACGTCGGTGCCGCCCCCGCTTACCGCGAGCTGGCCGACGTCGTCCGCCTGCTCATCCTCGACGGCCGCGTAGCCCTGGACGTCGCCCTGCCGAGCGAGCGCTCGCTGGCAGCGGCCCTTGGCATCAGCCGCACCACGGTGACGGCGGCCTACGCCCTGCTGCGAGAGCAGGGTTTCCTCAGCAGCGGCCAGGGCAGTCGGAGCCGGAGCTGCATCCCAAGCCAGGGGCCCTTGCATGCCGGCGGCCACGACGGAGCCCTGCGGCTAAGTGGCGCGCCCGGCCTGGCGGTGCCGGACGGGATCCTGGACCTGGCTTACGCCTCCCTGCCCGCGAGCGGCGAAGTGGTGCACCGGGCGTTTGCCGCGGCCCTGACCGAATTGCCGGCCCTGCTGCCTGGCTTCGGCTACGACGCCCTGGGCGTGGGCCCGCTCCGGGAAGCCATTGCGGCCCGGTACACCGCCGCCGGGGTCCCGACAACGGCCGCGCAGGTCCTGGTCACCTCCGGCGCCCAGCACGCGCTGAACATTGTGCTCCGCACATTGGCCGGGCGGTCCGGGACCAAGGTGCTGGTGGAGCATCCGAGCTACCCGAACGCCCTCGACGCGATCCGGGCTGCGGGCTGCCGACCGGTCCCGGTGGCCATGCCTGCCGCAACACCCGGCGGCACAGGCCATAACGGCGCAGTCCACGGCGGCCGTCTCCACAGCCCAGGCGGTAACGGCCTTGCCCACAACGGCGCAGGCGGCTGGGACCTCGAGGCCATGGAAACGGCGCTGCTCCAGCAGCGGCCCGCGATGGCATACGTGGTGCCGGACTTCCACAACCCCACCGGCCGGCTCATGCCCGATTCCCAGCGGCGCCGGCTCGTGAAGGCGGCCGCGGCGTCGGGCACTGTGCTGGTGGTGGACGAGACGCTGCGCGAGTTGAACCTCGACGGCGCCGCCTCGACCCCCATGGCCGCTTTCAGCCCGGCGGTGGTCTCCCTCGGTTCCCTCAGCAAGTCGCACTGGGCAGGGCTGCGCACCGGCTGGATCCGCGCCAGCGAGCCCCTCATTCAGCGTTTCGCCGCTGCCCGCACCACCCTGGACCTGGGCGGGCCGGTGGTGGAGCAGCTCGCCGGGGCGCATCTGGTCAATGCCATGACGGAGCCGCTCCCCGACAGGCTGGCCGCGCTGCGCGGGAACCGGCACAAACTGGTGGAACTGATTCGGGAGCACCTGCCCGGTTGGGAGCCCGAATGGCCCGTCGGCGGCCTGTCCGTCTGGTGCCGACTCCCGGCGCCGATCAGCACGGCACTGGCGGTGCTGGCCCCCGACGTCGGGATCCGGCTCGCCGCCGGCCCCCGGTTCGGCGTCGGCGGCGCGTTTGAGCAGTACTTGCGGTTGCCGTTCACGCTGCCACCGGAGCAGCTGGAGACGGCCGTGCTGGCATTGCGTTCGGCGCAGGACCGGCTGGAGGCCTCCCCGCAGCTGCGGCGCAACCTGTCGTCCCCGCCGGCCGCGGCCATCGCCTGAACCGAGTCGCGCACAGGCCCGTCCCGCGACGCCCTTTCTTTCCCGCGCCTCGAGGTCGCCGGAAACGTCCGAAGTCGCCGGACCATTCCGGCGACTTCGGCCCGTTCCGGCGAACTCGAACGTTCAGGGCATCGCCAGGCAGGATGCGCGTCGCGGGATCAGGCGTAGACCTTCGTCAGGAACCCGGCCCAGGCCTTCGCCGTCGCCCCGGCGTCCCCGCTGCCGCTGAAGTCGTGCACGGTCATGCCCACCGGCGCGCCGAAGGCGTTGCGCCCGAAGAAGCGGTACATCGTGTCCGCGGTCCGCAGGCCGAGGAAGTTCTCGTTGGCGAAGTCCACTTCGCCGGCCAGCGGCCCGACGCCGTCGAGCTCCAGTTCCACCGTCTCCCCCGGAGCGGCAGTGTCGACGCCCAGGGCCCGCTTGAGCCGGTCGAAGCCGTCCGGGGTCTGCGAAGCCGCGGGTGCCTGGATGTCCGCGAAGACCACGGGCTTGCCGTCGAAGTACTTCAGGTACTGGCCCAGGGTGTTCAGATAGAACGCCGTGTGCTTGCTGGCGCCGTCGTACTGCTCATCCCAGTTGTCCGCAAAGATGCCGCTGTGCACATAGTGCAGCCGTGCCCGGCCACCGTCGAGCGCTTCCAGGACGTGCTCCAGCTGGTTGAACCAGCCATCCGGACCGTCCATCCGGGACACCAGACGGGTGGGGTATTCGTCCACGGTCCGGACCGCCGGCCATTGGTCCGTGGGGAACATCCAGGCCGGGGTGTCCTTGGTGACGGCCTCCCACACCCGTTCCGGGGTACCGGGCAGTTCAGTGTCGTAGACGATTTCGAATTTCCGTTGGTCAGTCATTGTCCTGCTCCTTGGCTTGTGGGGTTGTTTGTGGGGTTGCTGTTTGTGGGTCTGGGTGCGCTGCCTTCAGCTGCGGCGCCTTGAGCGCCGGGTGCAGCGCGACGACCAGGCGGTGCTTGCGTCCCTCCGGCCGGCGACCTGCCTGGGAACCTGCCTGCGGATCTGCCGGGGAACCTGATGGGGAACCTGAGGGGAGGTCACCGCCGTCGTGGAATTTGTCCACGAGCCTGGTCACGGCGACGCCGAGCTCCTCGGCGAAGGCCGCCCGGTCCGCCGCCGAACGGAAGGTGATCTCGCCGTCGATGGCAAAGGTGGCGAGTTTCTGCCGGGCCGCGGCCGCTCCGGCGATCAGCTGCCCCATCTCCTGGACCATGCGGGCAGCGAGTGCCAGCAGCCAGAAGGCAGAAGAGCGGTCCGAGAACCGGTGCGGGTCCGGCGCCACCGAGGCCAGCGCCGCCGGCGAAATCAGGTACGACGCCGCCGTCGCCCGCAGAATGCGTTCGGTCACGTTGCCGCGCCGCCGCTCCTCGACGAGCTCGACGAGCCCATGCCGCTCGAGCGCTTTGAGATGGTAGTTCACCTTCTGCCGCGGCAGGCCCACCCTCGCGGCGAGCTGCGTCGCAGATCCGGGCTCGGCCAGTTCGCGCAGGATCCGCGTCCGGATCGGGTCCAGCGAGGCCTCCGCCGCGGCCGGATCCTCAATCACTCCGATGTCCAACATGCTTCCAGTCTGACCGCCGACAATTTTATTTGTCAAGAACTTTTTTCTCGTCGGCGCTCGTATGCGGGCGGCGGCGCATGGCGAGGTCGCCGGAAGCGTCCGAGGTCGCCGGATGTTTCCGGCGACCTGGCACGACTCCAGCGAACTGAAGCTCGGGCCCGCGGCGGGAGAGGACGGCGGGCGGGAGGGGACGGCGAGTAGGCGAGGGAGTCGGGCGGCGGCAGCGCGCGGGGCGTGACGGGCACAGGTCGGCGGCGCATCGCGAGGTCGCCGGAAGCCTCCGAGGTCGCCGTATGTTTCCGGCGACTTGGCACGGGTCCGGCGAACTGGAGCTCGGGCCCGCGGCGGGAGAGGACTGCGGGCGGTGGCTGCGGGAAGGCGAGGGACCCGCACGGCGGGGGTGTAACGGGCGCAGGGCGGGGGTGGCATCGCGAGTTCGCCGGAAGCGTCCGAGGTCGCCGTATGTTTCCGGCGACCTGACACGGGTCCAGCGAACTGGAGCTCAGGGCGGCCGCCGCGGGTCGGGGCTGGGGTTGGACGGGCGCAAGGGAGGGGTGGCGGCGGCATCGCGAATTCGCCGGAAGCGTCCGAGGTCGCCGCATGTTTCCGGCGACCTGGCACGGGTCCGGCGACCTGGCACGGGTCCGGCGAACTCGCGCACGGGCCCCCGCGGGAGGGGACGGCGGGTAGGCGAGGGACACGGACGCCGGCAGCGCGCGGGGCGTGACGGGCACAGCTCGGCGACGCATGGCGAGTTCGCCGGAAGCGTCCGCGGTCGCCGTACGTTTCCGGCGACCTGGCACGGGTCCGGCGAACTGGAACTCGCGGGGCGGGTCGCGGGGGCGGGTCGCGGCGGCGGGGGCGCGGGGCGGTGCAGGGCCGGGTCGCGGGGGCGGGTCGCGGGGGCGGGATCGCGGCGGCGGTCGCGGCAGCACTGCGCAGGGGCGCTGGAGGCCGGGCCCGTAGAATGGTCGGGTGATGCAATCCCCCCTTCCCGTGCGCGACGGCGTCAACGCGACGCGTCTGCGCCTGCCGGACGAGGGTCCCTGGGAGACCGCGCTGGACTACATGATGCACCGCTGGGGGCACATCGATCCGCAGGGCATCGAGGACCGGTTCGACGCCGGCGAGATCGTCGGCGAGGCAGGGATCGCCCTGGACCGCACCACGCCGATGCAGGACCACACGTTCATCTGGTACTACCGGACCCTGCCGCCGGAGACCCGGATCCCGGTGGAGCTGAACATTCTGCACCAGGACGATCACCTGCTGGTGGTGGACAAGCCGCACTTCCTGCCCACCACCCCCGGCGGGACCTACATCCAGGAATCGGCCTTGGTTCGGCTCCGGAACCAGCTCGGCCTCCCGGACCTGATTCCCATGCACCGTCTGGACCGCATGACCGCCGGCATCCTGCTGCTCTCCACGAACCCCGAGACCCGGGGCAAATACCAGGTGCTCTTCGAAAAGCGCCAGGTCCAGAAGGAATACGAGTGTGTGTCCGCCGCGGAGCCCGCTCCGGGCCATCCCCCGGTGGACTTCCCTGTGGTGGTGCGGAACCGGATGACCAAGTCCCGCAGCTACCTGCTGGCCGAGGTCGTCGACGGCGAACCCAACGCGGAAACCCGGATCGAGCGTCTGCGCACGTTTGACGCTTCCGGCGCACCCGACGGTGACGCACCCGACAGCGCACCCGACGTCGACGGCGGCCCGCACCGCCGCGCGCTGTACCGGCTGGAGCCGCACTCCGGGAAGACCCACCAGCTCCGCGTGCACATGGCCTCGCTGGGCCTCGGGATCGTCAACGATGCGTTCTACCCGGAACTGCTGGACAAGGCTCCGGACAATTACGCCAAGCCGCTGCAGCTCCTGGCCCGCGGGATCCGCTTCGTGGACCCCATCTCCGGGAGCCCGGTGGAATACCGCAGCAGACTGGAACTCAGCGAGGCACGCTAGCGGCTGGAAGTGCGGTACCTTGTGCCCATGGACTTCGGAAATGCGGACAGCTGGGGCGCCGCGATCTATTTCTGGATCTTCCCCTTCGTGATCGGCGATGCGATTTTCCCGCCCGTCCCCTCGGAAATGCTGGTCATCACCGGCGGCGCACTGTCAGCCGAGGGCCGCATCAACGGCTTCCTCGTCGTGCTCCTCGCCGCCGCGTCCTCATGGCTGGGTGACCTTCTCGTCTTCCAGCTGTTCAAGCGCCGGCTGAGCCACGTGCTCGACCGCTGGAAATGGGGCCTGGGGTTCCACGCGGCGGTGCATTCGGCGATCGCGAAAGCCGGCCGGTCCTCCACCTACGGCGCGATCATCGGCCTCCGCTTCATCCCCGGCGGGCGGCTTGCCACGACGGCCGCGGCGGGCATCGCCAACGTCTCCACCCGCGGGTTCAGCCTCTGCGCGGCCCTCGGCGGCCTGCTCTGGGCAACCTGGTCCGTGGCACTGGGCTATTTCATGGGCTCCGCCACCGGGCTGCCCTTCTGGGCGAGCTCCCTGATCGGCGTCGGCGTCGGGCTGCTGGTCGGAGCGGTCGTGGGCGTGATCGTGACGCGGCGCCGGGGCAACCCCTCCCCCGTGGAGTCCGCCGTGATCGACCCGGACGAGGAACTGGACTTTTAGACGGGCGCCCAGCGGCCGCGGCTGCGGCGCAGCACGGTCAGCGCGCCGGTGAGCGCAACGCGTTCGACGGCGTCGCGCATCATGGCTGCCGACTCCAGCGCCTGGCTGTTTTCGGCGCTGTAGGCGGTGGCCTCGACCAGGAAGCGCAGGTTCAGCTGCGGTACGCCGCCGGCGAGCTCAAGCTGGTGCGATTCGACGTGGTGCCGCGTCCCAAGCGCATCGATGGCCGCGGCCATGACGGTTTCGGGAGCGGTGCCCGGCTTGAGCCCGGTGATCTTCAGTCTGGTCTGGAACGACGGCATGGAACAACCCTAGCCGCGCCGCCACGCTCCCTCACCTTCCGCACCCAAAACCCCAACGCTCCCTCACCTTCCGCACCCAAAACCCCAACGCTCCCTCACCGGGAGAGGGAGCGTCCGGGGAAGAACCGCAGGATCTGAGGGAGCGTCTGGGCCGAGGTGCAGGCTACCCGGTGTTGCGCAGCCCGGCGGCGACTCCGTTGACCGTGATCAGCATGGCCCGCTGGAGCCGTTCGTCGATCTCGGCCCCCGTCATGCCCGCCGCGGCCTCGGCCCGGACGCGGCGCAGCAGTTCCACCTGCAGGTAGCTGATGGGGTCGAGGTACTGGTCCCGGATCTCGAGGGAGCGCTTCAAGGTGGGCTGGGCATCGAGGATCACGTGCTCGCCGGTGAGGTTCTGGATCTCCTCGACCGTGAGATCATATTCGGCCCGGATGGCACGGAACAGGTGGTGCAGTTCCGCCGGCACCAGGGTGGAGACGTAGTAGCCGGCAATGTCCATGTCCGTCTTCGCCAGGGTCATCTCAACATTGGAGAGCACCGAGCGGAAGAAGTGCCAGCCCTCGATCATCTCCTTGAGCTGGGCCGAGTTACCGGCCTCGCGCGCGGCTTTGAGGCCGGAGCCCACGCCGAACCAGCCCGGCACGATCTGCCGCGACTGTGTCCAGCCGAACACCCACGGGATGGCGCGGAGCCCTTCGAGCCCGGCGCCGGAGTCGGGGCGCTTGGACGGACGGGATCCGATGTTGAGGGAACCCAGCTGCTCCACCGGGGTGGAAGCCATGAAGTAGGCGGGCAGATCCGGGTCATCAATCAGCGTGCGGTAGCGCGCAAACGCGGCGTCGGAGACGGTTTCCATGACGTGGCCGTAGCGCACGCGCTGGTCCTCCGAGGTGCGCGGGGTGCGGTGCAGGGCCGAGCCCTGCAGTACCGCGGCCAGGGAGAGTTCGAGGTTTTCGCGGGCCAGCTCCGGCAGGGAGTACTTGTCCGAGATGACCTCGCCCTGCTCGGTGAACTTGATCTCGCCCTCGAGCACGCCGTTGGGCTGGGCCATGATGGCATCGTAGGTCGGCCCGCCGCCGCGGCCCACCGAGCCACCGCGGCCGTGGAAGAGGCGCACACGGACGCCGTGCTTGGCGGCCACGTCGCGGAGCTTGCGCTGGGTCTTGTAGATTTCCCACTGGCTCGTCATGACGCCGGATTCCTTGTTGGAGTCCGAGTAGCCGAGCATGATTTCCTGCACGTCGCCGCGGAGCCGGACGAGCTCGCGGTAGGAGGCATCGGAGAGCAGCCGGTCCACGATCTCGGCCGAGGCGCGGAGTTCGTCGACTGTCTCCAGCAGCGGCGCGAAGCCGATCTTGGCGTAGGGCGCCTCGCCGAACAGGCTGACCAGGCCGGCCTCGCGGGCCAGCACGGCCGCGGCCAGGACGTCGTCCGCGCCGCGGGTCATGGAGATGATGTAGGTCTCGATCACGTCGGGGCCGTAGGTGCGCAGGGCCCGCCGGATCTCCCGGAAGACGTCGTAGGTGCCGTCGGCGACGCCGTCGAGCTTGATCGGGTGGCCGGAGAGCGGGCGCCGGGACGCAAGTTCGGAGCCCAGCACCTCGAGCCGCTCGGCGCGGCTGAGTTCCGCGTACCGGACACCGGGCCCGCCAAGGCGGTCCATGAGCTGCCCGACGGCGTCGTGGTGGTGGTCGGCGTGCTCGCGGATGTCGAGGGTGGCCAGGTGCAGGCCGAAGGAGGCGATGGCGCGGCGGACCCGGGACRGTGCGCCGTCGGCGGCGAGGGCCGCGTGGTGGTTCCGCAGCGACCGTTCGAGCAGGCCGAGCTCGGCGAGGAGCTCCGCGGTGGCGGTGTAGTCGCGGCCGGGCTCGTGCGCGGATCCGGCCGCGACCCGGCGGCCGGTGTTGATCAGCTTGGCCTTGATGCAGGTGAGTTTGAGCCGGTAGGGCTCCTGAGCGTTCAGCTCGAGGACGCGGCGGTCCAGGCCAGGCAGGTTCCCCAGGTCGACGTCGATCGAGTCCAGGAGCTCCTGGTCCGCCCCGGCCAGCGCAGTCGAGTTGGACAGGATGGAGATGAGCCCGTCGATCAGGCCGATGCTGATCCGAACGGCGTGCTGGTTCTGGATCTGGAGGATTTCGCGGGTGACGGCGGCGGTGACGTTGGGGTTGCCGTCGCGGTCCCCGCCGATCCAGGAGCCGAAGCGGATCGGGGCCTTCTGTGGCGGCAGCGTGACGCCGTGCTCGGCAAGCAGCTCGGAGAGGTCCGAGAGCATTTCCGGCATGGCGTCGCTAAGGATGCCGGTGAGGTAATAGATGGCGTTCCGGGCCTCGTCCACGGGGGTGGGCCGGACCTGGCGGAGCTCGTCCGTCTGCCACATCTGGTCGATCACTTCGGACAGGTGGCGGTCCTGGCGGCGGCGCGCGGAGGTGCCCTCCGCCGTGGATTCGGACAGGATGTCCGAGAGCCGGCGGATTTTGTCCAGCACGGAGCGGCGGGAGGCCTCGGTGGGGTGTGCGGTGAAGATGGGGCGGACGTCGAGTTCATTGACGACTTCCTGCAGCACGGAGTTGCCGGCCTGGTCCGCGATCTCCTCCACGGCCTTGGCGAGCCAGCCGTCCTTCTCCTGCCGGGTGCGCAGCCCGCGGACCCGGTGGACCTGCTCGGCGGCGTTCGCCAGGTGGAAGTAGAACGCGAAGGCGCGGACCAGGTCGGTGGCCTGCTCCAGCGGCAGGGAACCGAGCAGTTCACGGACCTGGGCGACGACGTCGTACGAGCTCCACGGCCCTGTAGCGTCGGCGCCGCCGCGGGCGGCTTCCTTGGATTCCTTGGTCAGCAGGCGCACCTGCTCCACCAGGTCCAGGAGCTCGGGGCCGTGCTGGCGGACCAGGGATTCGCCGAGGAGGGTGGAGACCCGGCGGACATCAGCCCGGAGTTCGGCGGCAAGATCGGTGTCGGAATGCATTGCAGTGTCAGCCATGGAAACTATCTTTCGAGGGGTCGACTTGGCTCGTACACTGCGCTGGATACTGTGAGCCCGATTACTTCTTCCCATGGGATGTTACCCGCAGGCACTCCCTGCTGGAATTCCGTCTCAGATAGTGTCAGGCCCCGCCGCGCCGCCCCGACGTCCCTCCCCCGGGACCCCAACCAGTTCGCAGCAGGAGCCGTTCTGAGCGCCCAGAACGGCCCCTGCTGCGGGCTTGGCGGGTGAGGGGGTTAGCGCGCGATCTTGAAGTTGAACTCTCCGGTTCCCAGCGCGCCCCAGATCCGCAGCCAGATCGGCAGGATCATTTCCGCCCCGCGGGCACTCGCGATGTCGCCGAGATCGATCACGTCGCGGTGGCCGAAGCCCTTGAGGAGTTCCGTCACGGCCGCCTTGGCGCCGGCGTCGTCCCCGGAGACGAACACCGTGTGGTCACCGCCGGCCACCCGGGCCGGATCGACCATCACGGACGCGGTCATGGTGTTCAGCGTCTTCACCACCTTGGCCTCCGGGAAGGACCGCTGGATCTCTTCGCCGAGGCTGTCCGTGTTCACCGGGTTCAGCGACGGCGGCATGCCCTGCGAGAAGTCCAGCGGGTTGGCGATGTCCATGATGATCTTGCCGGCGAGGTTCGGGGTCCCCGCTGCGGCCAGCGCGGCCAGCGAGCCGGCGCCGTTGGTGGCATTGACGATCAGCTCGGCGCCGGATGCCGCGTCAGCAAAGGCGGCGACGTCGACTCCGGCGTTTGCGGCGTGCCACTCGGCGAACGGCGCGGTGCCCATCATGTCCGGCTCGGTCCGGGCGAGCGTCGCCTGCGGGTCGCGGGTGCCGATCACGACGTCGTGCCCCAGCCCTGCCAGTGCGCCGGCAATCGTGCGCCCCACCATGCCGGTTCCCAGTACTGCAATCTTCATGGCGTCCTCATTCTGAAGTCGTGTAGTAGACAGGTTCGTCTACGTGTGGGCATGACGCTATCAGACAGACCTGTCTACGGCAATAAGAGCATGCCGACGCCCCGTCCACCCCATCTCAGCTGACAAAGATTGAAATCTGTCAGCTGATTGTTGTATGGTCATCGCATGACAACTTCCACTCTCGGCACCCCCCGCACCCTGGGCTCCACCGGCCCCAGCACCGCCGCCATCGGCCTCGGCCTGATGGGCATGTCCGATCTTTACGGCCCCGCCGACGACGCCGAGAGCGTCGCCACGATCCAGGCCGCCCTCGACGCCGGCGTGACCCTGCTGGACACCGGCGACTTCTACGGCATGGGCCACAACGAAATGCTGCTGCGCGAGGCGATCCGCGGCCGCCGGCGCGAGAACGCCCAGATCAGCGTGAAGTTCGGCGTCCTGCGCGATGCCCGGGGCGGATGGAACGGCGTGGACACCCGTCCGGTGGCCATCAAGAACTTCCTGGCCTACACCCTCCGGCGCCTCGGCACCGACTACGTGGACATCTACCGGCCGGCCCGCCTGGATCCGTCCGTTCCGGTGGAAGAAACCGTGGGAGCACTGGCCGAGCTCGTGCAACAGGGCCTGATCCGCCACATCGGCCTCTCGGAGGTCGGCGCCGACACCCTGCGCCGCGCCAACGCCGTCCACCCGGTCTCCGACCTCCAGATCGAGTACTCCCTCCTCTCCCGTGGCATCGAGCAGGACATCCTGCCGGTGGCCCGGGAGCTGGCCATCGGCATCACGGCATACGGCGTGCTGTCCCGCGGCCTGGTTTCCGGCCACTGGCCGGCCGCCGGAACTGGGAACCGGCGCGACTTCCGGGCCCACCTGCCCCGGTTCTCCGGCGAGAACCTGCAGCGGAACCTCGAGCTCGTCGAACGGCTCCGCGGCATCGCGGACCGCAAGGGCGCGACCGTCGCCCAGCTCGCCATCGCCTGGGTCCTCTCCCGCGGCGAGGACATCGTGCCCCTCGTCGGCGCGCGCCGCCGCGAGCGGCTCACCGAATCGCTGGGAGCAGCCGAACTGGTCCTCTCCGGCGCGGACCTCGCGGAGATCGAGGCCGCCGTCCCGGCCGACGCCGCCGCGGGCACGCGCTACGACGCAGGCCAGATGGCCATGCTCGACAGCGAACGCCGGTGACCCCTGCCGCCGTCGTCCTGACGGAAGAGCGCATCCTCGACGCCGCGGAAGACGTGCTGCGGCGCTTTGGGCCGGCCAAGGCCACGGTGGTTGACGTCGCGAAGGCCCTGGGCGTCAGCCACGGCAGCGTGTACCGGCACTTCCCCACAAAGGTGGCGCTGCGGGACGCGGTGGCCCGGCGCTGGCTGGACCGCCTCGCGGAGCCGCTGGATCCCGCCCGCGATACGGACGGCCCTGCCGCGGAACGCCTGCTCCGCTGGCTCGAACGCCTCGCGGCCATCAAGCAGGGTATGGCGCTGAACGATCCGGAGCTGTTTGCCACGTTCGGCCAGCTGACCGCCGAGGCGCGGGAAGTGGTGGCGGCCCACGTTGACCACCTGGCCGCAGCGCTCACCGAGATCATTGCCGACGGCGTCAGCAGCGGCGAATTCGCCGTCCCGGATCCGGTGCCGGCCGGCCGCGCCGTCCTGCACGCCACGGCGCGGTTCCACCACCCGCTGCACGCTTCGGAATGGTCGGACCCCGCCATCGGGGCCGAGCTGCGCGAGGTCTGGCGGCTGCTCGTGCGGGGTCTGGCCGCCCGCCCGTAGCCGCCGGATCAGGCGGGGGCGGGCCGGCGGGACGTCATTGACGAGGTACAACGCGAATGACATTGCGGCGTAGACAGACTTGTCTGTGTACGATTGAGCCATGACCTCGCCAGCAGCCACTGCCGCCCCGGCTGCCCGCACCCCCGCCGGGCATGCCAGGGAGAAGATCCTGGCGACTGCCTTCCGGCTCTTCTACGCGCAGGGTTTCCGGGCCGCCGGCATCGACACCATCATCGCCGAGTCCGGCGTCGCGAAAGCCACGTTCTATAAGTACTTTCCGGCCAAGGACGACCTCATGCTGGCCTACCTGGAGAAGGTGGACAGCGCCTGGACCGGGCAGCTGCACGCCGCCGCCGAGGCCGCCGGCGAGGACCCGGCCGCGCAGCTCGTGGGCCTGTTCGATGCCCTGACAGCCGCCTGCCGGCGCGACGGCTACCGCGGCTGCGCTTTCATCAACGCGGCCGCCGAGTCGGCCGCCGGTACCCGGGTCCACGACCGGACCGTGGCCCACAAGCGGCAGATCCGCGCCTGGATCCGGGACCTCGCCGCGCGCGCGGGCGCCCGGGACCCGGACCAGCTCGCCCGCAGCCTGACCCTGGTACTCGACGGCGGCCTGGCAAGCGGGGTGCTCGACGGCGACCCGGCCGCGGCCGCCGCAGCCGGAACTACTGCCGCCCAGCTCGTTGCGGCCAGCCTCAACACCCCACCCGCCACCAGCTGAAACCCCTTGGAGGTGCCCATGACCGCCCCTGAACCCGGGACTGGCTCGAAGCCCACGCCTGATGCAGTGCAGAACCCGCAGCTGGCCCGCTGGCAACGCTTCCGGAACAGCCGCAACACGGCCCTCGCCAGCGAGCACGGCTGGCTCACGCTGACCTCCTTCCAGTGGCTGGAAGGCGAGCCGGCCGCCGTCGAGCTCGCCCCCGGCCTCTGGTCCACGGACGGCACCGCGGCGTTCCTCACGGCCGTCGCGTCCGACGGTCTGACCCTCGTCGAAACCGGCGAACCCGTGGACGGGACCATCAGCGCCGTGCTCGCCGACGAGGAATCACTGATGTGGGTCCGGTACGGCGGCGACGACGGCCGCCAGGTGGTGGTGGAGCTCGCCATGCGGGCGGACAAGTACGCCATCCGCACCCGCGACTCCCAGTCGCCGGTGTTCACGGAGTTCGATGGCGTGCCCACCTTCGGCTTCCGCCCGGACCTGGTCATCGAGGCCCGGTTCGTGCCCTACCCCGAGCCTGTGGATGTCCCGATCGGCACGGCCAACCCGCTCGTGGACGGGGTCCACCGCTCGGTCGGCGAGCTGGTCTTCCGGCTTCCCGGCGCGGACCACGAGATCCACCTGCAGGCCGAGGAGGAGAAGCTCGGTGCCCTGACGGTGACGTTCCACGACGAGACCAATGGGGAAAGTACGGACGAGTGGCGGAAGGTGTCCACCGCAAAACCCCGCCCGGACAATACCGTGATCCTGGACTTCAACCGGGCCATCAACTACCCCAGCGCCTTCACCCCGTACGGCACCTGCCCCATGCCGGTGCGGAACAACAGCCTTGATGTGAAGATTGAGGCCGGCGAGAAGGAACCCGGCCTCTTCTAAACGGGTCTAAACGGTCAAGCCGTCTTCTAGACGATCGCGGACACCCCGGTGACGGCGCGGCCCGTGATCAGGGTGTTGATCTCGAACGAGCCCTCGTAGGTGTAGATCGCCTCGGCGTCGGAGAAGATCTTGGCCATCCGGTAGTCGGTGACGATCCCGTTGCCGCCCAGCAGGGACCGGCCCATCGCGACGGTTTCGCGCATCCGGGCGCTGACATAGGACTTGGCGAGGGCCACCTGCGGCATGTCCGCGGCGCCGGCGTCCTGCAGCTGGGCGATCCGGACCATCATGCCCATGCTGGCCACGGCGTTGCCGAGCATGGTGACCAGCTGCTGCTGGACCAGCTGGAACTTTGCCAGCGGGCGGCCGAACTGCTGGCGTTCGACGGCGTACTGCCGGGCGACGTCGAACGCCGCGAGCTGCTGCCCCACACCCTGCCAGGCCACCATGATCCGGGAACCGCGCAGGAGCTCATTGGTGTCCTCGAAGCTGCTGATTCCGGCGAAGCGGTCCGTTTCGGCCACCCGGACGTCGGTGAAGACGATGTCCGCGTTCTGCACCGTGCGCAGGGCAATCTTGTTCTCGATCCGGCTCCGGCTCACGCCCGGCAAGGTGGCGTCGACGATGAAGCCGCGGATGCCGCCGTCGGCCTCGTCCCGGGCCCAGACCAGCATGTAGTCGCAAAACGTGCCGTTGCCGATCCAGCGCTTGGCGCCGTTGAGGACCCAGATGTCGCCGCCGCCGGCCGCGCCGCCGGGGACCCGGCGGGCCCGGGTTTCCATGCCGCCGGCAACGTCCGAGCCGTGGTCCGGTTCGGTGAGGGCAAAGGCACCGGTGGTGCGCAGGCTTGCCGCGTCCTCGAGCAGGCGCGCCTTCTGCCCCTCGGAGCCGAAGCCGTAGAGAGACTCCACGAAGAGGTCATGGTGGACCAGGAAGAAGGTGGCGAGCGAGGTGTCCACCCGGGTCATCTCGGCGATGACGATCCCGGCGAACAGGTTGCTGTAGCCGCGCTGGGCCGGGGCGCTGAGCTCCAAGGCGGCCAGCTTGGGCAGGATGTGGGCCGGGAATTCGGCCTTGTTCCACCAGTCCGTGGCGAACGGGGCAACCTCGACGGCCAGGAACTCGCGCAGCTGCGCCAGCTTGGCCCGCTCCGCCGTGCTGAGCAGGGCTTCGTAGTCGAAGAAGTCCGCCGTGGGCAGCCCCGCCACAGAGGGTGCGGCCACTGTCGGTGCGGCCGGGGCCGCCGTGGCGGCCGGCCCTGTCGCGGTCACTTCGGCAGCGGCCATCTCAGACCCGGTCATTTCGGGCCCATGCGGATGGCACCGTCGAGGCGGATTGTCTCGCCGTTGAGCATGGCGTTCTCCACAATGTGCGCGGCGAGGTTCGCGTATTCGGCCGGGCGGCCCAGCCGTGAGGGGTGCGGCACCTGCTGGCCCAGGGAGTCCTGCGCCTCCTGGGGCAGGCCGGCCATCATGGGAGTCTCGAAGATGCCCGGCGCGATGGTGACCACCCGGATCAGCGAGCGCGCGAGTTCGCGGGCAATCGGCAGCGTCATAGCGGCGACGGCGCCCTTGGAGGCRGCGTAGGCGGGCTGGCCGATCTGCCCGTCGAACGCGGCAACGGAGGCGGTGTTGATGATGACGCCACGTTCGGGGCCGCCGAGTTCCGTGGCGGCGGGCTCGGTGGCTGCCATGGCGGCCGCGGCGAGGCGGATCACGTTGAAGGTGCCCACGAGGTTGATCTGGATGACGCGGTTGAAGGCCTCCAGCGGGAGGACGCCGCCGCGGCCCAGGACCTTGCCGGGGGTGGCGATCCCCGCGCAGTTGACCACGATGCGCAGCGGGCCCAATGCTGAGGCGGCGTCGACGGCGGCCTGCACCTGCGCCTCGTCCGTGACGTCGGCCGGGACAAAGACGGCCCTGCGGCCGCCTCCGGCAGCAGCTTCTCCGGCGCCGGCAGCGGCGGATGCRGTCAGTTCGGCGGCAAAGGCGTCCCCGGCGGAACCCGGCAGGTCCACGAGGACCACCGACGCGCCGGCGTCGAACAGGCGCCTGGCCGTGGCCGCTCCGAGACCGGAGGCCCCGCCCGTGATCAGCGCGACAGTACCCTTGATGTCCATCCATCCTCCTTGATGTGGAACCGAACCCCGGCGGCGAAGCCTCGACGCGGGCGGCGCCTGCAGAGGCGGCCCGCGGGGAACATTAGTTAGTGAATGTTAACTGGAATGCGGCCAATGCGCACCTTTGGGCCGCACACGCCGAGCGCGCAGTCACAGTCGCGGGCCGGACGGGCTCCCGCGATTACGCTTGAGCCATGACCCGAKCCGACGCCTCCGCCCCCAACTGGTCCTTCCGTGCGGACGAGGCCGCCCGCTCAGTGACCAGGCTCTTCGGGCAGCGGCTCTTTTTCCTCCCCGGGACCCACATCGCCGCGATCCTCCGGCCCTCGGGCCGGCTGAAGAACCTGTCCCGGCCCTGGCACTACTGGTGGCAGGCACACTACCTGGACTGCCTCGTGGACGCCGGCCGCCGGGAACTGGGGCCCCCCGGGCATCCGGGAGCCAAGTTCGACGGCGAGAACCGGCCCAGCGCCGGCCGGCTCGCCTCCCGGCTCGTCACAGGCATCCGGCTGCGCAATTTCCTCACGGTGGTCAACAACTACTACGACGACATGGCCTGGCTGGCCCTTGCCACGCTCCGGCTGGACAAGCTCGCCGAGGACACCCGCAAACACACCGGCCGGGAGCGCAACGCCAAGGTCCTGCAAAGCCTGACCCTGCAGTTCGACTCCGCTTCCACGGACGACCTCGGCGGCGGTACATTCTGGAGCACGAAGCGCGACTTCAAGAACACCCCCGCCACCGCACCCGTGGCCCTCTACTACGCGCGGACCGGCAACCGGACCAAGGCGCAGTCCCTGCTGGACTGGCTGGACGCCAGACTCTACGAGCCCGGACAGGGCCTGTACCGCGACGGCCTCCGGATTTCGGGAACGGGCGAGGCGGTGCTGGAAGAGACCATCTACACCTACAACCAGGGGCCCGTCCTCGGCGCCCTGCTGGAACTCGGGGGCGAGCCCAACCTCGGGCGTGCGGCCGCACTGGTGGACGCCGTGGCGGCCAACCTCACGCAGCCGGCCCCGCTGCTGGGCCGCACCGCCGCGGTGCTGCGCTGCGAGGGAACGGGCGACGGCGGGCTCTTCACGGGGATCCTCGTCCGCTACCTGGCCCTCGCCGCCGTCGACGAACGCCTCCCAGCCGAAACCCGGGCCACGGCGGCGGCGCTCGTGAACGATACGGCGGAGGCCCTCTGGGAGGGCCGCCGGATCCTCCGTCCGAACGACCGCCTCGCGCGCCGCGGCAGCCATCTGGTCTTCTCCGACCGCACCGACGCGCCGGCACGCCGCAGCTACCCGGAAGGCGCCGCCGTCGAGCTCTCCACGCAGCTGCAGGCCTGGATGGTGCTGGAGGCGGCCGCCTCGATCGCGCAGGCGCCCGCCCGATAACCCGGCGACAATTACGTCACGCAATAGTATCGTAATTGATGTGATCCTCATCACTTAAACCAGCCTCAGGTTGGTCGCTTAGGTTTGGCTAACCTACAGTCTTTCTTAGTGAGCATGCCCTAACTTCCCCGCTCACGGGGGGCAGGGCACTACGACGACTTCCTTGTAGAAAGTAGCCCCATGAAGATCCGCACCAACGCGCTGGCGGGCATCGCCCTGGCCGCCACTGCCGCCCTGGGCCTGGCCGCCTGCGGCTCCGGTTCCTCCGCCACGGCCGGCAGCAGCGCAGCCGCCAACGGCTCCGCCGCYGGCGAGATCACGGTCTATAACGCCCAGCACGAATCCCTGACCAAAGAGTGGATCGACGCCTTCACCGCCGAGACCGGCATCAAGGTGACCGTGCGCCAGGGCGACGACACCGAGATGTCCAACCAGATCGTGCAGGAAGGCCAGGCCTCACCGGCGGACGTCTTCCTCACCGAGAACTCCCCCGCCATGGCCCAGGTGGAAAACGCCGGCCTCTTCGCGGATGTGGACAAGGCCACCGTGGACCAGGTCCCCGCCGAATTCCGCCCCTCCACCAACAAGTGGACCGGCATCGCGGCCCGCTCCACCGTGCTGGTCTACGACAAGAACAAGATCAGCGCCGACAAGCTGCCCAAGTCCATGCTGGACCTGGCCAACCCCGAGTGGAAGGGCAAGTGGGCTGCCTCGCCGTCGGGCGCCGACTTCCAGGCGATCGTCTCGGCCCTGCTGGAACTCAAGGGCGAAGCCGCCACTGAGGCCTGGCTCAAGGGCATGAAGGAAAACTCCAAGCCGTACAAGGGCAACAGCACGGCCATGAAGGCCGTCAACGCCGGTGAAGTCGACGCCGCCCTGATCTACCACTACTACTACTACGGCGACCAGGCCAAGACCGGCGAGAACTCCAACAACGTCACGCCGTTCTACTTCAAGAACCAGGACCCGGGCGCCTTCGTCTCCATCTCCGGCGGCGGCGTGCTGAAGTCTTCCAAGAACGCCGCAGCGGCCCAGTCCTTCCTGAAGTTCATCACCGGCAAGAAGGGCCAGGAAGTGCTCCAGAAGGGCACCTCCTTCGAATACGCTGTCGGCTCGGACGTCCCGTCCAACGACAAGCTGGTTCCGCTCAAGGAGTTGCAGGCCCCCACCGTGGATCCCGCCAAACTCAATTCCGCCAAGGTCACCGAGCTGATGACCCAGGCAGGACTGCTGTAGCCGCAGTGACTAACAAGCTGGCGGTCCCCGGTCCCTCTGTGGATTTGACGACTGACACGACGACGGCGGGCAGGGGTAAACGCCCCCGCCCGCCTTTCGGCGTCTCTGTCGTGTCCATCATCGCGGTCCTGATCGCCCTGTTTTCCCTGGTGCCCCTGGCCTACGTGGTCTTCATGACAGCCTCCACCGGCTGGGACACCGCAATGGCCCTGATCTTCCGCCCGCGCGTGGGCGAACTCCTGCTTAACACGGTGCTGCTGACCGTGGTGACGGTGCCGCTGTGCCTCGTCCTGGGCGTCGGCGGCGCGTGGCTCGTCGAACGCACCAGCCTTGTGGGCCGCAAGTGGTGGGCCGTTCTGCTCGCCGCCCCGCTGGCCATCCCCGCCTTCGTCAACAGCTACGCGTGGGTTTCCGCGGTGCCGTCCCTTGGCGGGCTGTGGTCCGGGGTCCTGATCGCCACCCTGTCCTATTTCCCGCTCGTGTACATCCCGGCCGCCGCGACGCTCAGCCGCCTGGACCCGGCGATCGAACAGTCCGCCGCCTCCCTCGGCCTCGGCGCCTGGCGCGCCTTCTTCCGCGTGGTGCTCCCGCAGCTGCGCATCGCCATGACCGGCGGCGGGCTGCTGGTCGCGCTCCACCTGCTGGCCGAATACGGGGCCTTCGCGATGATCCGCTTCGACACCTTCACCACCGCGATCATGGTCCAGTACCAGTCCACGTTCAACGGCACCGCCGGGAACATGCTGGCCAGCGTCCTGGTGTTCCTCTGCCTGATCCTGCTGCTCGTGGAGGTCCGCAGCCGCGGCAGCGCCCGGTACGCCAGGATCGGCTCCGGGGCCCAGGCGCGCGCCTTGCGGCTGCCCCTGCACGCCTACCAGCTCCCCGCCCAGCTGTCCCTGATCGCCCTCACCGGGCTGGCGTTCGGGCTGCCGCTAACGTTTGTGCTGCGCTGGATCGTCGCCGGCGGGCCGGAAATCTGGGCCGCCGAGGAATTCATGCCGGCCCTCCTGCAGACCTTGGCCTACGGCCTCGCGGCGGCCGTCGCCACCACCGTGGTCGCGTTCCCCATGGCTTATCTGGCAGTGCGGCGTCCCGGCTGGTTCAGCAAGTCCCTGGAGCTGTCCAACTACATCACCAGCTCCATGCCAGGGATTGTGGTGGGCCTGGCCTTCGTGACCGTGAGCATCCGGATGGTTCCCAGCATGTACCAGACCTCAGCGCTGCTCATCGCGGCCTATGTGCTGCTGTTCCTCCCCCGGGCCCTCGTGAACATCCGCTCGGGGCTGTCCCAGGCACCGAAGGAACTCGACGAGGCCGCCCAGGTGCTCGGCAAGCCGCCGCTGCTGGCCTTCCTGCGCGTGACGCTGCGGCTCACGGCCCCCGCCGCGGCTGGCGGCGCCGCCCTGGTGTTCCTGGGGATTGTCAACGAGCTCACCGCCACCCTCCTGCTCTCGCCCAACGGGACCCGCACCCTCGCCACCGAGTTCTGGAGCAAGAGCAGCGAGATCGACTACGCTGGCGCCGCCCCCTATGCGCTGCTGATGATCCTGATCTCGGCGCCCATGACCTATCTCCTCTTCCAGCAGTCCAAGAAAGTAGCCGGACAGTGACCGATGTCTACCCGTCGCGTGAGGCCCCCTCGCGCCTCCCCGAGCCGCGGGTCGCGGCTTCCGTGGCCACCAGCACCAACAGCCACCTGGAAATCGACGCCGTCACCAAGAACTTTGGGCCCCAGGCCGTCCTCAAGGGCGTCAACCTCTCCGTCGCCAAGGGCGGAACGACGGCGATCGTGGGACCCTCCGGCTCCGGCAAGACCACGCTCCTTCGCCTGATTGCCGGCTTCGAGCACCCGGACACCGGCAGCATCTCGCTCAACGGAAGCAAGGTGGCCGGGGAGAACGCCTGGGTCCCCGCGCACAAGCGGCACGTCGGCTACGTCGCCCAGGACGGCGCCCTGTTCCCGCACCTGACGGTCGGGCAGAACATCTCCTTCGGCCTGGACGCCGCCCAGCTTCCCGGCGGCCGCCGCGGCGTCAAGGCGCGGGTGGGCGAGCTGCTGGAAATGGTCTCACTGGACCCGGCCATGGCCAAGCGCCGCCCGCACCAGCTCTCCGGCGGGCAGCAGCAGCGGGTTGCCCTCGCCCGGGCGCTGGCCCGCAAGCCCGCGCTCATGCTGCTGGACGAGCCCTTCTCCGCCCTGGACGCCGGCCTGCGGGTGGCCACCCGCCGCGCCGTGGCCCAGGTGCTGAAGGACGCCGGCGTCACCACGATCCTCGTCACGCATGACCAGGCCGAGGCGCTGTCCTTCGCCGACCAGGTGGCCGTGATGCGCGGCGGCAAGCTGGCCCAGATCGGCAACCCGTTCGTCGTCTACACGCGTCCGGCTGATCGTGCCACCGCCGAGTTCCTGGGCGACGCCGTGATCCTGGATGCCTGGATGGAAGGCTCCCTGGCCACGTGTTCGCTCGGCGGGATCCCCGTGCGCCGCCCGCCGGCCCAGGGCCGGGTCCAGCTGATGCTGCGGCCCGAGCAGATCCGCATTTCCGAGGACGGCCCCATCCGCGGCACGGTGGTGGACACGGACTACTTCGGCCCCGAAACCACGGTGCGGCTCCAACTCCCCGTCCCGCCGGTCCTTGCCGCCGGCGCCATCCCGGACCACCGCTACCCCGGCGGCGGGGAGATCATCACCATCCGGCACTGGAACGCCTCGATCGCCCGCCCCGGCACGGAGCTGCGGCTTCGCGTGGTGGGCGAGGCGGTCGCCTTTCCGATGGATGAGCAGCCGTAACGTCGAGATTCGGCGTCCTGAAGCCTCTGTGCCCCGAAGGCTCACCCGCGACGGGTGATTCCAGAGTTACTGGAGCGGCTGTCCGGGCGATGGGTTGACCGGGGATGCCCCGCGCACGAGAATGCGAACCATGAGTGATCATCGCGGCCTTTCCGGTCCGGTTCCGTTCACCGCCGATGACTTCGCCGAACGGTTGCGGCGAGCAGCCCACGCCGCCCAGGATGCCGGGCTCGACGGCATCCTGGTCACTCCCGGACCGGACCTGCTGTACCTCACCGGTTATGCACCCGTGGCCATCACTGAACGCATCACCATGCTCGTGATCCCCGTCGACGCGGATCCCGCCATGATCGTTCCGAGGCTCGAGAGGCCCGACGCGGAAGCGGCCGCCGGCGCCTCGAATCTGCGGATCACCGACTGGACCGACGGGAGCGACCCCTACACGGAATCTGCCACGCTGATGGCCGGCACCGGACGTTATGCCGTCTCTGACTCGGCCTGGGCCATGCACCTCCTCGGCCTGCAGGATCGACTGCCCACGTCGTCCTACGTCTCGATGACGACCGCCCTGCCGATGCTTCGGGCGATCAAGGATGACGACGAGATCGAGCGGCTGGCGGCGGCCGGCGCGGCCGCAGACCAGGCGTATGAGGAGATCGTCACCGTGCGGTTCGCTGGGCGAAGCGAGACCGACGTCGGTTCTGATCTCGCCGACCTGCTTCGCCAGTTCGGTCATTCGCAGGTGGACTTCACCGTCGTCGGTTCGGGTCCGAATGGGGCCAACCCTCACCACGAGATCGGCCCGCGGATCATCGAGGACGGGGACATGGTGGTGCTCGACTTCGGCGGCCTCAAACACGGCTACGGATCAGACACGACGCGGACCGTGCACGTCGGCGAGCCCACCGCCGAGGAGCGCGAGGTTCACGACATCGTCAGACTCGCGCAGCAGGCCGGGTTCGAGGCCGTGCGTCCAGGCGTCGAGTGCCAGGAGATCGATCGCGTGTCCCGGGCGGTGATCACTGAAGCCGGCTACGGCGACTACTTCATTCACCGCGTCGGGCACGGAATCGGGCTGACGACTCACGAGCCGCCGTACATGGTCGAGGGCGAAACCCAGATCCTCCACCCCGGCATGTGCTTCTCGATCGAACCCGGAATCTACCTGCCGGGCAGGTTCGGCGTACGGATCGAGGACATTGTGACGGTCGTTCCCGACGGCGGACGGCGACTCAATCAGACCTCGCACGAGATGAGAATCGTCCACTAGTCAGCCGACCTGGTCCACGATCTGGCGTGGCCTCGGAACGAGACCGCTTTTGAGAGTCCTCAGGAGCGATCTCGTATTGGCCAGGCTGAGCGCCAGTCAGAACCCATGCGACCACCGATGCCGCCGTCAGGCGCGGTTCAGTGTCCATCGGGCAACCTTGATCTRAGTTCTTCKGCATRGGAAGCGATGGCCTGRCGCTGGTCTCGGGTGAATCTTCTGGCCTGCATGTCGAGGACTGCCCGGCTGGGCACTTCTCCCACGCCCAACAGTTGACCCACGCGACGGATTGCTTCGTCCAAGTCCTCTGAATCCTCAATCACCTGGAAGACCTCGTCCCGCCGATCCATCGCCTGCACCAGAGCCTCGACGATCATCAACTGCTGTTCCCTCATCTGCCGGTCATGCTCATCCATGCCGCGATTCTTGCACGACCGCAGTCTTGGAGCATTTCCGTCCAGTTTGGGGATCGGCTTACGGGCGCTAGTGCGACACCGAGCGAGTTGTTGAGCTGGCCCCTCAGGTCAGGCCACGGCGGGGACTGGGGGGATGTCGTGTGTCCGGTTGGCGCGGCCCTTGACGAGGAAGATGGCAAGGAGCGCCAGGAGTATATAGGCCCAGTTAAAGAGCCCCGCGAGTGATATCAGTTCTTCCGCCCCAGCTGTGGCKGAGGTGGCGTCGATCCCACCGGTGGCGAGGAACGTTGTGGGGTCTGTGGCGGCATGCAGCAGGATGGCCCACGTGATCCGGCCCGTCGCGCGCATGGAGAGGTACATCATGGCACCGAATCCAAAGGTGTAGACGACGGTAACGGCAACAACCAGGGGGGCCATTCCGGTGAGGAGGTTTCCGCTGTGCAGCAGCGCGAAATACAGGGATGACAAGACAAAGACCAGTCGTTCGCCATAGCCGCCGTTTCGGAGCATGTTCACTACTATTCCTCGCGTGGCGAGTTCTTCAGTGAACCCCACACACAATCCGAAGAACGCCATAACCAGAACAAGCCCGATGGAGTAGGCGGACCAGTTGGTTGCCATCAGCCGTAGGAAGATTGGGATGACGACGAGGAGGACTGCGACCCACATCCAGGCCTTCCCGCGGACGGGTTGGGGACCGAAGATTTCCTTGACCCAGCCGAGAGAGCGAGCGAAGAGAAAGAGGAGTATTCCCGAGAGCAAGATAGGGAGTGCTAAACCTAGGAATGCGCTGAGCGGATCGCTCAGGGGGCTTCCCAGGTCGATGGAGCCCCCAACCAGTGCACCTATTCCCAGCCCGATCAGTTCGTACACGCCCCAATACACGGCGACGATCAGGAGCGCTTTCCACCACGTCCCCCGGTTCCAAAACCGGACCCACGTAGAACTGTTATTTTCCATGATTAGAACTTCCCTCCCCGTTCGTTCCCCCACTTAGTCGGGCCACCACGCTAAGAATAAGCGATCGAGCGGAAGCGAAAAGTTCTCTCTGATGTTCGGCAAATCATCTTTGGCCACCATGGCAACGTGACGAAGAGCGACCGCCAAGATGGTTCTGATGAACCCGATGGAAGCGTCCCGTAGGTCGGACACACGACGAAGCTAATCGGCTACGCACGCGTTTCGACGCGGCCGCAGTCCACAGCCCGGCAGCCCGGCAGCCGGCGGCCGACGGCGGCCGACGCCATGACCTCTTAGGCGGTCGGCAGCGGGCTGTGGCGCATTGAGACCGCCCAGTGCCCGGCATAGGGTAGGCGGATGACTGTTCAGCCCGGCCTGCACCGCCAACTCTGCTCCGTTGCCGCCCCCACCCAGCTGTGGCTCGATCCTGACGGCCGCTTGGCCGGCGAGGTCAAACCGCCCGGAGCCGGTGACTCCGCTGATCCGGCCGGGTTCACCGGGCTGCTCCACGGCGACACCCGGATGCTCTGCCGGGCGCTCGTGCGCGTCAACGGACTGGAACCCGAACCGGCCACCGTCGAGGCCGAGCCCGGCGGCGTCCTGCGCGTCCGGGGCCTGGTCCGGGGCATCCCGGGACCCACGGAGGATCCCGCCGTCGAGCTCCTCCAGACCTGGACGGTGACGCCGGGCGTGGTGCGGCACACCCTTCAGCTGCGCACCTCGCTGGATTCCCTCGACGTCGAAATCGACGTAGCCCTCGCGGCCGACTTCACCGACATGGCCCAGATCCGCCTCAGCCGCTTCCGTGACCCGTCCGCGCCGGTCTCTGCCGATGGGTCCACGCTGCGCTGGCAGGAGGGTGGCAAGACCCTGGCGGTCGCGGCCCCCGGCGCCGTCACCCCGGAAGGCCACCTCGCCTGGCGCGGAACCCTGGGCCGGGGCCGGCCGTTCGAGGCCGAATGGCAGGCCGTCCTCACCGATGACGACGACGCCGTGGTGGCTGCCCGCCCGCCCGCGGCCAGGCCGCCGCGGACCGGACCTGCCGGGGCCCTGGGCCTGCTCCTGGATAACTCCCTCGATGACGTGGCCGGGCTCCGCCTGGCCACCCGCCAGCTGCCGGACGCCCCGTTCATCGCCGCCGGGGCGCCCTGGTACTTCACGCTGTTCGGACGGGATTCGCTGTGGGCTGCGCGGCTGCTGCTGCCTCTGGACACCGGCGCGGACAACGGGCTGGCGGCGGGCACCCTGCGCGCGCTGGCTGCTTTCCAGGGCACCCGGACGGACGCGGCGGCCGCCGAGGAACCCGGCAAGATCCTGCACGAACTGCGGTCCAAGGAACTGGTTCTTGAGAGCCAGAACCTGCGCCTGCCGCCGGTGTACTTCGGGGCGGTGGATTCCACCCCGTTGTGGCTTTGCCTGCTCGGTGAACTCTGGCGCACCGGCCGGGACGAGGACGCCGTGCGGTCGCTGCTGCCGAACGCGGCACGCGCCGCGGAGTGGCTGCTCGCCGCCGGCTCCCCGGTAGACGGCGCAGCGGACGGCGCAGCCGGCAACGGCGGGTTCCTCAGCTACCGTGACTCCACGGGCCACGGCCTGAGCAACCAGGGCTGGAAGGATTCCCGGGACGCCATGCAGTTCCGCGACGGCCGGCAGGCCGAGGGGCCCATCGCCCTGTCCGAGGTGCAGGGCTACGCGTACCAGGCAGCCATGGGGACGGCGGAACTGTTCGACGCGTTCGGGGAACCGGGCGCTCAGGCGCTGCGCGACTTCGCCGCGGCCCTGCGGCTCAGGTTCCGGGAGCGTTTCTGGGTTGAGGACGACGGCGGGCCGTTCCCGGCAATGGCCCTGGACGGGCACGGGGTCCCCTTGGACATCCCGGGCTCGAACATGGGACATCTGCTGGGCACGGGCATCCTGGATGCGGCCGAAGCCCGGATCGTCGCGGACCGGCTGGTGAGCCCCGAGCTGTTCTCCGGCTACGGCGTGCACACGATTTCGCGGCGGGCCGCAGGGTTTTGGCCCTTCAGCTACCACTGCGGCTCGGTCTGGAGCCACGACACCGCCATCGCGATCCGCGGCCTCCTGGCCGACGGTTTCGTCGCAGAGGCACGCACCCTCGCCGACGGCCTGATCGCGGCGGCGGCCTCCTTCGGGCACCGGTTGCCGGAGGTGTTCGCCGGGGTGCGGGCCGAGGACTCGAGCGTCGCGGTACCGTATCCGGCGTCGTGCCACCCGCAGGCGTGGTCCTCAGCCTCGGCGGTGGTGATCGCCCAGGCGATGGGCGTCGGACTCTGACGGTCCCGCCTCCACTGGGTGTTGCCCGGACGGGGCCGCGGCGGCGCGCAGCCCGTCGGCCAGGATAACGATCCCGGTAACGGCGAGCGCCAGGCCCATGGAGGCGAGCACGTCCGTCAGCCAGTGGTACCCCAGGTACAGGCGGCTGAAGGCAACCACCAGTGTCCCGGCAGCCGCTGCCGCGAAGCCGAGCACCGACGTCGTCCGTTTGCCCGTCCGCGTGCCGCGCGCCGCCAGCAGCAGGTAACTGAGGACGCACAGGAAGACGCCGGCCCCGAAGGTATGGCCGGAGGGAAAGGACAGGGCGTCGTCCGGTCCCAGCATGAAGCCGCTGGCGGCGGGCCGGCTCCGGCCGACGTCGTGCTTCACCAGCGTGGACACCGCGAAGGTGGCCGCCATGGCGCTGACCAGCAGGGCGGGACGCCAGACTTCACGCTTGAAGACCGCCCAGGCAAGTGCCACGGCGCAGCCGATCACGGTCATCCATAGCGGCGACGTCACCGTGGTCACGGCCGCCAGGATGGCGGTAGCCAAGGGGTTCCGGGACGCCACGATTCCGTCGTGCACGGGCGCGTCCAGGTCGGCCACGCCGCTGTTCGACTGCACGGCTGCGAGCACGGTCCAGAAGATCGTCTCGCCCGCAATTAACAGGCCCGCAGCCACGAAGAAGAGCCGCCGCTGGGACGGCAGCGGCAGGCTGGCAGGGGGTCGCGGGGCACGCTGGGCAAGGAGCATCGCCCCATCCTGCCAGAGGCAACTCCCCGCAGCCAGCAAGGCCGCTGGGAATTCTCTGGGATGCGCGGCGGGCGAGCGCTACGGTTCCGGGGGACGCCTGGTCTGCGGGTACGGCGTGTCGAACCTGGCCAGCATCTCCACGAACCCGGCGATCTTCCGCTCCCGGGTCGAGGCCTGCTTGACCGAGTTGGTGCGGTAGATCAGGGCATACCGGTTCACGGACGTCAGGACCTCGAACATCGCCTGCGCCCGCGGCTCCGCCGCGATGGCGGCGGCGAGGTCATCCGGGACCTCCGCCGTCGCCGCGCCCGAATAGGCGGCCTCCCAGCGCCCGTCCGCCTTGGCGGCGGCGACGGCCGCCTGCCCGGCGGGGGCCATCCGCCCTGCCGCCTCCAGGCGGTCAATCCGCTCCACGTTCCGGGCCGACCACACGCTCTTGGGTCCCCGCCGGGTCATCCGCTGGAACGAGCTTTCCTCGTCCCGGCGCCGCCCCTGCCCGTCGATCCAGCCGAAACACAGCGCCTCCTGCAGCGCGGCCTCGTAGTCCAGCTCCGTCACCGATCCGCCCTTCTTGTGCAGCACGAGCCACACCCCGGGACTCTGCGCGTGGTGCTGCTCCAGCCAGGCGCGCCACTCGGCGGCGTCCTTCACCAGCAGTTCCTCCAGTTCAACAGCCATGGCCCCATTGTGCCCTGCCGTGCTGACCGGAGGGGTGCTTTGGTGGCACCATGTCAGGAGGAGCCAAAAACCGTCCCTCGCAAGGAGATCCCATGCTGCGCGTCCGCCCGATCCACTACACCTCCCGCATGGACCAGTGGGAGGGCCTGCTGTCCGCCCTCGGCATGGTGCGCACAGTCGACGACGGCGACTGGCAGGAGTTCGACGCCGGCTCGGGCCGCCTCGCGCTGCACCGGGTCCCGGCGGGCGCCGCCGGGGCTGATGCCGGGGACGGTGCCGGTGCCGGAATGGTGCTGGACGGAAAGACGGACTTCGGCGTCGAGGTCGGGGACCTGGCAGAATTCGCGCGCCGCACCAACGCCGCCGCGGAGGACGGGACTGCCCCGGCCGCGCTGGTCAGCGCCCGCCACGGCGATACCTGCCGCATCACGGGCGCGGACGGGTTCGGCTTCTTCGCGGACAAGGCAGCCCACGGCGCACAGTGCGCGGACGCCGATCCGGCCCTCGCCGTCGTCGAAGTCTGGTTCACGCCGGACGCGGCCGCCGCCGCGCAAACCCTGCGGAACATGGGCGCCCGGCTGCGGCCGGCCCCGGACGACGACGAAACCGCGGATTTCACGGCGAAGAACGGCGGCGTGCTTATGGTCCGGCCCGCCAGCGGCGCGGCCCGGACCGGCCTGGGGTTTGAATACACCGGCGACCTCGCCGGCCTGCGGGACCGCCTCGCGGCCGCCGGCCACCGGGTCAGCCTGACGGAAGAGGCCTTCGGCCGGACCCTGCACGTGGCCAACCCGGACGCCGCTGACCTGCCGGAGAACCCCCACGGGGCGATGCTCTGGATCTCGCAGAAGCCCGAAGGCGCCTGAGGCGGAAGCGTGGCGGGGTGACCGGTTGCCACGCTGTCAGTGCCGTGACATTGGGTATCTGCCCATTCGGAGGGCCTAAACGGGTGGAAACTTCCATTGAAAGGTGATCTGCAGCACGTCAGAGTGAGAGGGATCCGGCGACCGTCGCCGTCGATCATCACCTCCCTCGCATCCTGGAGCCCTCATGACCCAAACCAGCGTCGACCCACGCAAGGCCTTCTCTGACATCGGCAAGATGCGAAAAATCGCAGTTGCCAGCGTCATCGGCACCACGGTGGAGTGGTACGACCTCTTCCTCTTCGCGACCGCTTCCGCCCTCGTGTTCAACAAGATCTTCTTTCCGAGCTTTGATCCGCTGGTGGGGACGATGTTGGCGTTCGGCACTTTCGCTGCCGCCTATGCGGCGCGGATCGTCGGCGCCGCACTGTTCGGCCACTTCGGCGACCGGATGGGGCGCAAGTCAATGCTGCTGACCTCGCTGCTGACGATGGGTGCCGCCACGTTCGCGATCGGTCTTCTGCCGGACTACGCCACGATCGGGATCGCGGCGCCCATCCTGCTGCTGACCCTTCGAGTCATCCAAGGCCTGGCTTTGGGCGGAGAATGGGGTGGCGCGGTCCTCATGGTGGTCGAACACGCCCCGAAGGAAAAGCGTGGATACTACGGGTCGCTCGTCCAGGTCGGGGTCCCCGGTGGGACCTTGATCGCCAACCTCGTCTTCTTGGTGATCGCGGCCGTCATGCCGGAACAGGAACTCCTGGCATGGGGCTGGCGTGTGCCGTTCCTAGCCAGCGTCCTGCTGGTTGCCATCGGCCTCTACATCCGCCTCACTCTCGAGGAGACTCCCTCGTTCCAGGCGGTGAAGGACGCCGGAGCCAAAGCCAAAATCCCACTGGCGGAACTGCTGCGCAAATACTGGAAGCAAGTCATCCTCGGAGCACTTGCTACGGTATCGACCGGCACCTCCTTCAATATCCTTGTCGCCTTCGGACTGACCTACGGCAAGACTGAACTGAAATATTCCACTAACACGATGCTCTGGGCCGTACTCGTTGCATGTGTCGTGGGGCTCGTGATGCTCCCGGTCTTCGGTCGCATGTCCGACCGCTTCGGCCGGAAGCCGATCATTGTTGGCGGCATCATCGCGGAGATCGTCCTGGCGTTCCCCATGTTCTGGCTGATGGATACGAAATCCATCGCAGGCCTCATGTGCGCCTATGTCCTGATGATGACCGCATTCTGTGCCAACTATGGCCCCATCGCCACTTTCCTGGCCGAACTGTTCGGTTCCCGGGTCAGGTACTCCGGTCTCTCCGTCGCCTACATGCTGGCCGGATTGCTGGGCAGTGCCATCACTCCCGTTGTCACCACTGCATTGCTGAAGGCCACCGGCCAGGGGTCGTCAGTGGCGTGGTTCCTGATCGGTTCCGCGGTGGTGTCCCTCGTCGGCCTGCTACTGCTTTCCGAGACTCTGCGCTCCAATCTCGATTCCGTCCATGAGGCCCCAGTCCGGGCCGCTTCGACCTCTGACCCCGAAGAAGTACGGGTGGGTTCATGAGGCGCCTTGATACCGTACGCGGCGTCGCCGCGCCCAAGGGCGCCGCCTCCCCGGCCGTCGTAGCCAATGGCTTCGTATTCGCGTCGGGGCAGGTCCCCGAGGCCGCGGATACGAACGAACCGCCAGCTGACTTCGCCGATCAGGTGCGACTAGTGCTCTCGAATCTGTCCGCGACTCTGGAGGCCGCCGGCTCAAGCCTGAAGCATGCCGTGAAAATCACGACGTTCCTGACGGATCCGCGGCTGGCGGAGTACAACGAGGTTTATTCCGAGATCTTCGGTGACGAACTGCCTGCCCGAACCACGGTCATGGTGGCCGGCGGCGAATTCGCCATCGAAGTCCAGTGCATCGCCGCGGTCCCCGGCCCTGATCACACGGGCGGGATTCGCAGAATTGCGAACGCTCCGGGCATGGCGCCAGTCCTGGGCCCGTACTCCCAGGCCGTGATTGCTAACGGCTTCGTCTTCACCTCAGGTCAGATCCCCGCGCGCAGCAGCATGGCGGACCAGCCGGAGGATTTCGGCGGCAAAGTCCGCCAGACCCTGAACAATCTGGAGTCCGTCCTCATCGAGGCCGGCTCGGGGCTGGACCTGGTCGCAAAGGTCACCACCTACTTGACGGATCCGGACCAGCTCGATGAATATAACGGAATCTATGCGGACTTCTTTGGTTCATGCCTGCCGGCACGCACCTCGTGTTGCGTAGACATCTGGGATATTGCGCTCGAGATCGAATGTATTGCGGTCGTTGCCCCAGATCCGGGGCCGGAGGATCCGTCCCGCGCTGGGCGTACCCAGGACGAGGTGGCGACGTCATGAAAAGACTCGCCTCTTTCCCAGGCCTGGCCCCGGCCATCGGACCGTTCTCGCAGGCAGTCGTAGCGGGCGGCTTCGTTTTCACTACCGGACAGATTCCGTTGATTTCCGGCACGGATGACAGGCCGGCCGACTTCGCCGGATCGGTCCGGCAGGTCCTCAGCAACCTGGAGACGGTACTGCTCGGAGCCGGCTCATCCCTGGAGCACGTCGCCAACATCACGACGTACCTCAGCGGTCCGGACCAGTTCGAGGAGTACGACAGCATCTTCGCCGAAGTCTTCGGCGCCCAGCTGCCCGCCCGGACTTCCGTCTGCGTGGGTATCTGGGACTTCACTTTCGAAATCCAGTGCATCGCAGTCCTAACAGACGGCGTCGGAGCATGAGGTCGGCACAGATGGCGCTGGATGCCGAACTGGTCCGGCGCCTGCGCTCAGTCAGTTTTCCCACCATTGGGCATTTCCTGGAAGAGGGCTTCCTCGACTCGGGCATCCGAGCCCTGCTCCGCGACGTCCGGGTTGTGGGGCGGGCGGTCACCGTGCGGGTGGCCGAAGCGGACGCTTACGCCACCAACCGGGCCCTGGCGCTGCTGGAACCCGGCGATGTCCTGGTGATCGAGACCGGGGGCGACCTCGCCCATGCGCCGGTAGGGGCCGTCACGGGGTGCGCAGCGATGTGTCGGGGTGCGGTGGGAGTTGTCGTCGACGGCGTCGTGACGGATGTCGTTGAGCTTCGGGCAGCAGGCCTGCCTGTCTTCGCCCGCGGCACGAGCGTCCTGACCGCGAAGCGGATCGCCAGCCCGCGCAGTGCCGTCAATGTTCCTGTCTTGTGCGGCGGCGTGATGGTAAACCCCGGCGACGTGGTGATGGCGGATGACAACGGGGTCCTGGTCCTGTCCGCCGACGAGGCTACAGCCGTCGTGGACGCGGCCCTCGCCGCCGACCGGGCGGAGCCAGCGATCCTGGCTCGGCTCCGGTCCGGGGAACCGATTAGCGATGTTCTTCCCGGAGGGCCCTCGCTCACCTAGGGGGCACCAGCCGCGAGGCAAAAGCAAGGGGCGGGTCCGGGCCAGGGCGGTTTCTAGGGGTCCTTGCAACACCTGCTGGTTAGGTGGTTAGTAGTAAATCACGCAGACGCTCGGCTGGGGTATCCCAGCCGAGCGTTTTACGTGGGCGGCCGTTGAGCTCCTGGGCGACGTGTTCGAGGTCTTCCGGCCCGTAGCTTTTCAGCCCGGCTTTACGCACCCAGCCGGCGCACGTGTCGGGGTTCAAGCCGAGCTCCCTGGCTGCCTTCCGCGTGCTCTTGAGCCGGTCGAACACGAGGAAGAACTCGTCCTTCTGCTCACGCGTGTATTTCCTCTGGCCAGCCTTCCGGTTCCGCGAGGCGCGCTCGGTCGGTCGCGCATTATGGTCCCACTGGTAACAGGTCATCTGATTGAATCCGAGATCCCGTGCGGCCTCGCTCACACTCCCAAGCCGGTCCAGAACAGCAAAGAACTGATCCTTCTGCTCCGGCGTGCRTTTCCTCCGGGCGGCAGATTCTTTCGTTAAAGACGACACGGTCGTTGCAACTCCCAAAAATTCTGGGTGTTGCAACGACCGCTAGAACCGCCCAGAAGCCCGGACCCACCCTTTGCTTTATTTGTTAGGTCTTGCGCCTCAGGAGGCCGCGATCACCGGCGCCAAGCGGCCTATGCCCTCCGCGATGAGCTCCGGGGTCAGTGCGCTGAACGCCAGGCGGAGCTGGTTGGTACGCTCATTCAGCGGCATGAAGGGAGCTCCGTGGAAGGCCACCACGCCAGCGCTTGCGGCCCGGTGGACCAGCGCATGAGTGTCCACAGCGGGATCGAGAGTCAGCCATGTGAAGAAACCACCTTCTGGCCGGGTCCAGGTGATCCCTGCCGGCATCTGGTTTTCTAGGGCGGCCAGAATGGCGTCCCGGCGCTGCCGGTAGATGCCTCGGGACACGTCGAGCTGACCCTCCCAGTCAAAGTCCCGCAGGTACGCAGAGGTCAACATCTGGTTGAACGCCGGCGGGCACAGGGTGCTGGAGCCGCCCGCGATGAGGAATCGTTGCTTCAAATGTCGCGGGATCAGGGCCCACCCCAGCCGCAGGCCGGGGGCGAAGATCTTCGAAAATGAGCTCAGATACAGGACATCCAGCGGATTCCCGGCGCGCAGGGGAGGAAGCAACCCGCCCTCATAGCGCAGGAGGCCGTAGGGGTTGTCCTCCACCACCAGAATGTTGGCCTCCTGGCAGATGTCCACGATGCGCTGCCGCCTGTGGCTGGCCAGGGTCACACCCGTGGGGTTGTTGAAGTTCGGAATGGTGTAGAGGAATTTGATCCTGTAGCCGTCCGCCCGCAACTCGGAAATTCGACGTTCCAGGAGCTCTGGGATGAGGCCGTCCGCGTCCGTCGCTGCCGGATGGACTTTGACCTGGTAGGTGGYAAAGGTTCCCAGTGCTCCCATGTAGGTGGCGTCGTCCGTCAGGACGGTGTCGCCGGGGTCGCAGAGGATCTTCGTGATGGTGTCGAGTCCGGACTGGGAGCCGACGGTGACGGCGACGTCCTCCGGGTCCGCGTCGCAAATGCCTTCAAGCGACATCACGGCGCAGATCTGCCGGCGGAGCTCCTCGGTTCCCTGGCCGCCGCCATACTGCAGCGCCCGCGAGCCTTGGCCGGACAGGATTCGAGCGGCGCTACGGCCCAGCAGATCCAGTGGCAAAGAGTCCACGTCGGGGTTGCCACCGGCCAGGGATATCGTGCCCGGCCGCGCGGCCAGTGCGAAGATATCCCCGACCTCTGTCGAGGTGCTGTTTGCTGAGCGCAGGGCCCACAGGCTTTCGTGCCGGGCCCGGGTTGCGTCCGCCTTCAGCGCCGCGGGCTCAACGACGCCGGCCTCCAGGACGCCGGGTTCCATCAGGCACTGACCGGTGCCGCGGCGTCGTCCGCCAGGTCGCCGTTGCAGAGCCGGTTGACGACTTCGGTGAGCATCGTCAACCCTGCCACGATGTCCTCGTCCGTGGTGTATTCGTGCTCGTTGTGGGAGATCCCGTCCACACTGGGCACAAACAGCATCACCGTCGGGACAAGGTCCTTCATGTTGGTCGAATCGTGCCCGGCCAAGGTCATGACCGGCTTGTTCGCCAGGCCCAGGTCCGCCGCCACCTTGGCCGCGAGTTCAACGCCCTCTGGCTGGTAGGGGGTCACGGGCCACGTGTGGGAGTGGTTGCGCTCCACCGTGACGTTCGCCAGCTTCTCGATCCCGGCGATCCGCTTGTCCAGCAGGGCGTCCGCCTCGGCAAGGACAGCTTCGTCGGCGCTGCGCAGGTCCAGCAGCAGGCTCACCCGGGACGGCACCACCACGGGCGAGTTGGGGTAGACATTCAGCTGCCCGACGGACGTGTGCAGCATGCCGGGGTAGGTGTCGGCGAGTTCCCGGGCGGCGACCACCATCATGGACGCGCCCAGCAGCGCGTCCTTCCGGTCGGCAATCACGGTGGACCCGGTGTGGGCCTGCTCGCCGTGGACCACGAACTCGTATTTGTTGGCCGCCCAGTTGGAGTTCACCAGCCCGATGGTGATGCCTTCGCGTTCCATGCTCCGGCCCTGCTCAATGTGGATCTCGGCGCAGTACGCGGCTTCGGGGCCCTCATAGCTGCCGCGGCAGCCGATCGCGTCCAGGGCCTCGCGGACCGAGACTCCGGCCGCGTCCGTGGTGGCCAGCGCGGTCTCGAGTTCGAGCTTTCCGGTGTAGACGGAGGAGCCCATCATGGACGGCTTGAAGCGGGAGCCCTCCTCGTTGAACCAGTTGACCACAGCGATGTTGAACCGGGGCTGCCCGGCTGCTCCGGCCGCGGCCCACTGCTCCACGAGCCGGAAGGCCGCGTGGGTTGCGGCGAGCACGCCGTACGCGCCGTCGTAGCGACCCGCCGTCGGCTGGGAATCCATGTGGGATCCCACCACCACGAAGGGGGCACCCGGCACGGCCTCATAGAGGCCCCACTGGTTGCCGACCCGGTCGAACCGTACGGTGAAGCCCTTGGCCTCCAGCAGGCCCGTAAGCCATTGCCGCTGCTGGCCGTCCGGCACGCTGGCCGCCTGCCGGTCCACGCCGCCGTTCTCGGTCGCGCCGAATTCACTCATGTTGTGGAAGTCTCGCACGAACGCGGCGTCGCGGGTGCTGAAAGTGGTCTCAGTAGTCACGGTGTTCCCCTATGAACGATTGGTAGCTGCGCTGAAGAATGGACCGGTTGCGGCCGAATCGGCCGCAACCGGGAATGTGAGGCCGGGGGTCCGGAACGTAAAGCTCCCCCCGACGGCGGTTGCCAGCACCTCGAGGTCGGCGATGCTGCCCGCGGTGAGCGGGGACCCGGACAGGACGGTGAAGTCGGCCAGCTTCCCGGTCGTCAGTGAGCCTTTGATGCCGGACGTGCCCGTGGCTACTGCGGCTCCGGTGGTGTACGCCGCCAGGGCTTGGAACGGGCTCAGCCGCTCGTCCGGGTTCCCGAAAACGGCCCCGGAGGCGGTGCSCCGGTCCACGAAGGCCTGCATTCCGCGGAGCACGTTGCCGTCGGCCACGGGGCGGTCGGAGCTGCCGGCGAGCGTCACCCCCGCGGCAAGGAACGACGCGGCCCTGTAGGCCCAGCCGAGCCGTTCCGGCCCGAGCGAAAGCGTCATGCCRTCCCCGCCGTCGAAGAAGAAGCTGGCCTGCGGGGTGACGGCGATGCCGGCGGCGGCCAGCCGCGGGAGCTGCTCGGGCCGGGTCATCGAGGCGTGTTCGATCCTGTTGGGCACGGCCCGGGGGCCGTATTTCGCGGCGCAGCCGGTGATGATCTCGATCGCGAGGTCAACGGCACGGTCGCCGATGGCGTGCGCCGCGATCGACCAGCCGGCCGCATAGGCAGCCTCGATCTTTGCCCGGAGCGCCTCCGGTTCCGCCTGGAAGTAGCCGGTGTTGCCGGTGTTGTCCGTCCCGCCATGGCTGCAGTAGTCATGGCTGACCGCGGCCGTTTCGCCGAGCAGTGACCCGTCCAAGAACACCTTCGCCGGGCCCAGGGACAGGAAGTCGCCGCCGAAGCCACTGGTGATGCCCAGGTCCAGCCCGGCTGGCGTGGGACCCGGCGGGTGCTCTCCACCGAGCGGGTGAAGCACATCGAGGACGGGCATCAGCTGCGCCCGGGCGTGGAGCCTGCCCGCGGCTGCCGCCCGCTGGTAGGCGGCCAGCTCCACGGGGCTGTGGCCGATCCAGCCGCCGCCGATCCCGGCCTCGGTGAAGCTCGTGATGCCCTCCGCGGCGTAGTAGGTGGTAGCCCGGTCCAGTGCGGCTTCGATCGCCTCGGACGAGTACGGCAGGATGAGCTGCTGGATCAGCTGCTGCGCGGTTTCCTGGACCAGCCCGGTGGGGCGGCCGTCGGCGTCGCGGACAATAACGCCGCCGTCGGGGTCCGGAAACGACGCCGGTTCGGCGCCGGCCAGCCGGAGGGCGGCCGTGTTGACGACGGCCATGTGCCCGGAGTTGTGCCGCATGAACAGCGGCCGGTTTCCCGTGATCCGGTCCAAAACGGTGATGTCCGGGAACTCGCCGCCGTGCTGCTGCTGGCTGAAGCCGGTGGCCAGCAGCCAGTCCGGCGCCGGTCCGGTCCCAGGGTCCGTCTCTGGCCCTGCCTCAGGCTGCCCGCTGTCTGCCGCCATGCCGGCCTCCAGCAGGGCGTAGAGCTGGTGCAGGCCGCGCGCGGCGGAGACGTCCAGCTCCCCCAGGCCGAGCCCGAACCAGGTGGTGTGGCAGTGGGCGTCGATGAAGCCGGGGGTCACGGTGGCGCCGCCGAGGTCCAGGACTTCGGCCGCGTCCAGGCCGGCCAGGTCGTCGTCGAGGCCCACAATCCGGCCCTGCCAGACGCCCAGCGAGGTGGCATGCGGGCGGCGCTCATCCATGGTGATGATGTCCGCGTTGCGCAGCAGCAGATCGAGTTTCAAGGGTTACCTACGCGGTTCTTTAGCGGTGGGAGGTGGTGACTGACTTGATGCGGGTGTAGTCCTCCAGGCCAAAGACGGAGAGGTCCTTGCCGGTCCCGGAGTGCTTGAAACCGCCGTGCGGCGCCTCGGCGGAGATCACCTGGTGGCAGTTGATCCAGACGGCGCCGAAGTCCAGCTCGTTCGAGACCCGCGTGACCACTCCGTGGTTGTTGGACCAGACGCTGGAGGCCAGCGCGTACTTGGTCCCGTTGGCCAGCTCCAAGGCTTCGGCCTCGTCCCGGAAGGGCTGGATGGTGACGACGGGTCCGAAGATTTCCTCGCAGACCACCTCGTCGGCCTGGAACACCCCGTCGATCACGGTGGGTTCGAAGTGGAAGCCGGCGCCCGTCCGCTTGCCGCCGGCCAGGACCCTGGCGTTCGCGGGCAGCCGGGACATGAAGCCTTCCACCCGGTCCAGCTGGGCGGCGCTGTTCAGCGGGCCCAGGTCCGCGGCGTCGCCGCCCACCTGCAGCGCTGCGGCTGCCGCGGCGAGCGCGGCACCGAACTCCTGGTGGATGGAGTCCTCGACGAGCACACGGGTCACGGCGGTGCAGTCCTGCCCGGCGTTGAAGAACGCACCGAGCGCGATCTCCCTGGCCGCCACGTCAATGTCGGTGTCGGCGAAAACGATCGCCGGTGCCTTGCCGCCGAGTTCCAGATGGACGTCCTTGAGGGTCTTCGACGCCGCGGACATCACCTGGGCCCCGGCCCGGGTGGAGCCGGTGATAGACACCATTTCCGGGATCTCGTGATCCACCATGGCGGCACCGGTCCCCCGGCCACCGCAGATGACGTTGACGACGCCGGCGGGGTAGGCCTCCTGCGCCAGTTCGCCCAGCACCAGGGTGGACCAAGGCGTGGTGTCGGCCGGTTTCAGGACCAGCGTGTTGCCGGCGGCGAGCGCCGGTCCGATYTTCCAGATGGCCATCATGAACGGGTAGTTCCAYGGGGTGATCTGGGCGACCACGCCGAGGGGTTCMCGCCGGACGGTGGAGGAAAAGCCGCGGACGTATTCGGTCTGGGCGGTCCCGGACACCACGCGGCAGGCGCCGGCGAAGAAGCGCAGCTGGTCGGCGCCGCGGAGGATCTCGATCTCGCGGGTGATCTGGCGCGGCTTGCCGGTGCAGGCTACCTCGGCGTCCAGGAGCCTGTCGACGTTGGCCTCGATGAGGTCGGCGAGTTTGAGCATCATGGCCTGGCGTTCGGCCGGGGTGGTCCGCTTGTAGCTCTGGAAGGCGGTGTGGGCGGCCTGGAAGGCGCGGTCCACGGTGGCGGCGTCGCTGTCCGGGGCGGTGCCGAGCTGGACTCCGGTGGCGGGGTCGAAGAACGGCAGGGTGGCCGCGTCCGAACCGTCGGCGGCGCTGCCGGGGACGGTCTCACCATTGATGATGTTGTGCAGGGTGATCATGACGGGCTCCGGTCAGTTGCTGGCGGTCTTGGGTGAGCGGGTGGTGGGGTCCTGCGGGAGGTGCAGGACTGCCGGCAGCCCGGATTCGACGGCACGGCGGAAAGCGGCGCCGAAGTCCTCTGCCTTCTCGACCCGTTCGCCGTAGCCGCCGTAGGACCGGGCCAGTGCGGCGAAGTCCGGGTTGGTCATGTGCGTGCCCGAGGGCCGGCCCGGGTAGTGGCCTTCCTGGTGCTCACGGATCGTGGCGAAGATGCCGTTGTCCACCACGAGGGCGATGAACTTCCCGCCGTGGCCCATGGCCGTGGCCATTTCCTGGCCGTTCATCATGAAGCAGCCGTCACCGGCCACGGAAATCACCTGGCGGCCGGGGTAGGCCAGGGAGGCAGCCACCGCCGCCGGGATCCCCATGCCCATGGCCCCGTTGCGGGGTGCGGCGAGGGAGTTCGCGGTGTTGTGCTTCAGGTAGCGGGCCGGCCACAGCGAGTGGTTCCCGGCCCCATAGGTGATGACGGCGTCGTCGTCCATTTCCTGTTTGAGGATTTCCATGACGACGTCGAGGTCCACATATTCCGAGTCCACTCCGTTCCCGCTGTCCGGCTGCGCGGTGGAGAACTTCTCGTAGTCGGCGCGGGCCCCGGCCAGCCAGCCGGCCTCGGGATCCGCCGCGGAATCCGTGGCGGCGAGCGCGGTGGCGAAGGACGAAACGTGGGCCGGAATGTGCTGGTCCAGCCGGCCGAAGTGACCCAGCAGATCGGCGCCGGGGTGGACGACGACGGTGACGGCATCCAGTCCGCGCTTGTAGCCGTCGGAGAGCACGTCGGCGCGGACGCAGCCGACGAAGACCAGCAGGTCGGCCTCGTCGAGGCGGCGGGCGTTGGCGTCGCTGCGGGCGTAGCCGAGGTAGCCGGCGTAGGCGTCGCTGTTGTGCGGGACGGCGTCGTAGGCGCGGAAGTCTGCGAGCACCGGGACGCCGTGGCGTGCGGCCCAGCCGGCCAGCGCGTCGGAGGATTCCTGGTTCCAGCCTTCGCCGCCCACCACGATCAGGGGCTTCTTGGCCGCGGCCAGCTTTGCCTCCAGGCCGGCGAGGTCTGCCGCTGAAGGTTCGGACCGGGCGACAGTGCGGGGTTCCACTGTGCACGATTTCGCTGGGCCCGATTCAATGGCGTGGACCAGCACGTCTTCGGGGAGGCCGATCACCACGGGACCCGGCCGGCCGCTGAGGGCCGTGAAGATGGCGTCGTCCACAACGCGGGCGGCGGAGGCGGCGTCGTCGAGCGTCAGGACCTTCTTGGCGGTGCTGCCGAACCAGGCGTTGATGTCGAATTCCTGGAACGACTCCCGGCCGCGGTCCGCGACCGGGATGAGGCCCACGAACAGGATCATCGGGGTGGCGTCCTGGTGCGCGGTGTGGATGGCGATGAAGGCGTTGGCTGCACCGGGGCCACGGGTCACCATGGCCACGCCCGGAAGCTCCGTGAGCCGGCCTTCGGCGAGGGCCATGAACCCGGCGCCGCCTTCGTGGCGGGTCACCACGGTTTCAATGGAGGATCCGTGCAGGCCGTCCAGCACATCCAGGAAACTCTCCCCGGGAACACCGTAGACGCGCTGGATACCGGCTCGTTCCAGCTGGGCAACAATCAGGTGCCCGGCGGTGGTTGTTGTACTCAATGCTTCATTCCCTTTTCTTCGATACTCAGTGCGGGGAGGAAAATGCCGGACAGCGCGGTCAATACGGACACCACCAGCAAGATGATGGCGCCGGGCCAGAACGAGTTGCCATTGGCGGCCACGAGGGCGGTGGCGATCAGCGGCACGAAGCCGGAGATGACGCCGGCGCTGTTGGAGGTGATGGCGACGCCGGTGTACCGGACCTTTGTGGCGAAGAGTGCGGTCAGGGCCGTTCCGGACACCGCGTAAGGGATGGACAGGGTGCACACGCCGATGATCATGGCGATGATGACCAGGGCGGGGTTGGCGGTGTCGATGGCCAGGAAGACCGGCACGGCGATGACGGCGGAGGCGATGCCGCCCCAGAGGATGACCTTGCTGGCGCCGTATTTCTCGCCCATGCGGCCGGCCCAGATCAGGGCGAAGATTTCGAAGACGGCCGCGAGGAGCGAGCCGAGAAGCAAGGTTTCGTAGGGCATCTTGAGCACCTTGGTGCCGTAGAAGACTACGAAGCTGGTGATGAGGTAGAAGCCGCCGATGCCCAGCAGCGCCGAGCACATGCCCACCAGGATCTGGCGCCAGCTCTTCGTCAGGACGCCGCGGATGGGGGCGTGCTCGGTCTCGCCGGACTCCATGAGGGCTTCGAATTCCGGGGACTCGCTGAGTTTGCTGCGGATCCACATCGAGATGGCCAGCAGCGGGATCGCCGCGATGAACGGGATGCGCCAGCCCCAGGCATCGAAGTTGGCTTGGCCCACCAGGTAGAGCATTCCGAAGAAGCCGCCGGAGGACAGGATGGTGCCGATAGGCGAGCCGAGCTGCGGGAGGGCAGCGTAGCGGGCGCGCTTGGCAACCGGGGCGTTTTCGACTGCGATGATCACCGCGCCGCTCCACTCGCCGCCGACGGCGAGGCCCTGCAGGATGCGCAGGGCAACCAGCAGGATGGGGGCCGCGACGCCGATCGTCATGTAGTTCGGGAGCAGGCCGATGAGCCCGGTCACGAGGCCGATGCCCACGATGGTGACCATCAGGATCTTCTTGCGCCCCACCTTGTCCCCCAGGGCCCCGAAGATGAAGCCGCCGATCGGGCGGGCCACGAAGCCCACGGCCAGGGTGGCAAAGGAGCTCATGGCCGAGACGAAGGGGTCCTGGGACACGAAGTACTGCGCGTTGAACACCAGCGCTGCGGCCGTGGTGAACAGGAAGAAGTCGTACCACTCCAGCGCCGTTCCGACGAGGGCCGCGAGGGCGACTTTCTTGGCCACGCTCTCATCGACAACCCCTGGTAACTGCGGGCCGGCGGTGGTGGTGGCGTTGCTTGCGCTGCTTGCCATGTTTACTCCAAATAATGCGGAAGGGATGGAACCGGCCGATAAGGCCGACGGGGTGTGACTGCGCTCACCCGATTTCTCTTGTCCCATTCTGCCAGTACATTTCGTCCAAAAAACTAGCATTGCATCACGCATTTCCATGCCTAAAATGTGTGAATGCACAATTTTCATTCGCCGGGCGATTCCCTGCGCTGGGCCGAACTGGTGGAGCTGCTCCACGGGCGGCTGGACACGCTGGCCGAAACATTTACGGCGAGGGTCCGTGACATCCCCGAGTATGCCGAAAAACAGGTGGGCTCCGGGGATCTCGAAGTGACTGCGCGCGAAACATTCAGGCGTTTGGTGGACGGGCTGCGCGGACAGGAACTCCGGCAGCAGTCCCCCCTTGGTCCGGCCATGGAGTCGCTCCTCGAATTTGCTGCCGATCTGGGCGCCAAACGCGCCCGGGCCGGCATCCCGCCGGAGGCGCTCATCTCGGCCGTCCGGCTGGACTTCAGCATCATCTGGGAAGGCCTGCTGCAGATCGCCGATGCCGAGGACGCCGCGCTGCTGGCATCCAGTGTGGACAGGGTGTGGCGCGTCGTGGACCAATTCGCCACGCGAACCCACACGAGCTATCTGACCGAACGCGTGCGGATGGCCCAGGAGGAGTCCAGCATCCGCCGCGAATTCATTGCCCGGCTCTTCAACCAGGCTAGCCCCACCGCGGAGACCGTCAGCCAGGTCGCCGCCGCCCTCGGCATGGACTCGACCGCCCGCTTCGGACTCGTGGCGGCCAGTGGCGACGCCGCAGTGAGTCTCCGAACGGCCGCGACCAGCCTGGGCTCCGGGCAACAGACACGCAGCCGGTTCTTCGTCCACGAATTCGGCGGGAACACCTACGCGTTCTGGCCGCTCCCGCCATACCGGGACGGCGCCCGGCACTCTGTCCCCGCCGCGTTGACCGACATCCCATGCGGTTATGTTCCGGGCGTCGCCGGGCTGCGGGCGCTGCCCGCGGCCGCCCGCACGGCCGGAAGCCTCGCCTCCCTGCTGCGGTCTTCCGATTCCGGGCCCCTGTCAGCGGAGGCCGCCTGGGCCCGGCTGGCCAAGCAGCAAATGCTCGACGTCGGCCTGGACCTCCTGGCCGACCTTGAGACCGGCCTGTCCGGGTGCCGCGGCGGCGAACGGGAGCGGCTGAAAGAAACCGTCCAGCATTACTTGGAAACAGGGAGCATTACGGCGACAGCGCAGCAGCTCTTCTGCCACCGCAACACCATCCTCAACCGGATCAGCCGCTTTCAGGATCTGACAGGCGTGGACCTGGCGGTCCCGGCGCAGACGGCCCGGCTCGTCGTCGCTTGGGCGTGACGCCCGGCGGGTCAGGGATGGGGTAGAACTTAACCATGAATGTGCGCACCCCTGACCCGAATCCCGGCTGGCTCTCCGACGACGACCTGTTCGAAGCGCGGGGCAGGCTGCCGATGGTCTACGTCGAGGCCGTTCCGGTCCGGCTGGACCCCCTCGGGTTCGTGAACGAGGTCGGCACCCTCCTGCAGGCCGACGAGGACGGCACCATGGTCCGGTCCCTGGTGTCCGGCCGCGTTCTCTACCGCGAGACCATCCGCGCCGCCCTGCTCCGCCATATGGAGAAGGACCTGGGCCCCCTCGCCTTCCCGCAGCTTCCGGTCAGCCCGGTGCCGTTCACCGTGGCCGAGTACTTCCCGTCCCCGTCCCATACCGGCTTCACGGACGACCGCCAGCACGCCGTTGCCCTGGCGTACATCATTCCTGTGACCGGCGAATGCTCCCCGCGGCAGGACGCCCTTGAGCTGACCTGGATGACCCCGCAGGAGGTCATGGGCACGGACGTGCAGCTCGAATTCAGCGGCGGCCGGGGGGCCCTGATCCGGCAGGCACTGGCGTTCGCGGGAGTCGGCAACTAGCCGCTTCGCTGGGGCCCGGCGCCGGCCGGGACTCTCGGGGGCTCCCCTGCGTCCCCGACTTCGTGCGGCCGATTTTGTAGACTGTTGGGCGGACCGCAAGAGAACTTTAAGGACTCCCGATGACCCACCCCCCAGCCTCCCGGAACTACAGTGAACAGCAGGCTGGATCTCTGCGGGCCGGTGACCACCTGATTCTGCCCGACGGAAACCGCTCCGCCGAGATCCATCGCGTGGATGTCGAAACCGACGATTTTGGGACTCCCGCCATGGTGTTGACGACCCTCAGCGGCGGCGGTGTGCTGCGGATCGCGGCGGGATCACTGGTCCGCGTCACGGACGACGCCGGGGCCGGCACCCCCGTGTCCGACGGCGGCGCGCCCGGCACGCCAACTCCTTCCGATGGCGGCGCCCCTGCGCCGGAAGAGGCTGAGCCGGTCGCACCCGGGCCCGACGCAGCTGAATCCGACGCAGCTGAATCCGACGCTGTCGGGTCCGACGCAGCTGAATCCGACGCTGCCGGGCCCGACAATACGGCGGCAGCCGCCGTCGTCGTTCCTCCCCAGCCTGTTGCGCCGCCCGCGGTGAGCGGACCCAGCGAAGCGGACCTGGCACTCATCCCGGCCCCCGACGGCACGCCGGAGTCTGTCGTGGAGGCCGCGGCCGAGGACCATCCGGGCGCCGTCGGTGTCCTCCTGCTCAGTGAACGGCTCGCCAAGGGCATCAACACCAAGTCCGGGAGCTGCCTGAAGGATCTCAGCGACCTCGCGCACGAGCTCTTCGTCACCCTCAAGGACCCCGACAACGCCCTGGCGGTCGCGGACCTGCTCAACGTCCTGCCGTTCGACGGCAACCCCGACCGCTGGGCCTCCGTGGAGTCATCGCTGGCGCTCTCCAGCTACATCTGCCGCCAGCTGGGTCAGGACCAGCGCGCCGGGATCTACGAGAAACTGCTCCGCGAGCCGGAGGCCATGGAAACGGACCCGTTCAAGGCCAGGATCAACGCCAAGGTGCGCCAGCGCTCGCTCAACGAGCCCAACCTGTACGACAAGGAAATCTTCCGCTCGATCGACAACGCGAACCAGGATGCGGAACGCGACTGGCGCCTGCTGCGGCTCGAGGCGCTCCTGTTCCTGCGCGCGCACGGCGGCTCCGAAACAATTGGCACCGTTGAGCTGGAACGCCGGATCGCCAACGAGCTCGAATCGGTCCGCGCCTGAGGTCTAGCGTTGGGCCCTACCCGTGGCGGGCCCGGAGTTGTAGATTCACCCCATGACGAACAATCTGAGCGTTGTGATCAATTCCGACGCGCAGCAAGTTTGGACCATGCTGCGCGAACCCGCCAAGATCGCCCAATGGCACGGCTGGGTGGCCGATGACCAAGAGGCCGAAATCAACGAAATCTACTTCGGCCCCAATGTGGTCGAAGGCGCCGACCACACCTCCCTGGTGGTCGACGGCGGCGACGTTTTCACCTTGAAACCTGTCCCCACGGGCACGGAGGTCAGCGTCACCCGGGCGGCAATCGACCACAATTCCGAGTGGGCGGCCTGGGACGAGGACATCACCCAGGGCTGGCTGACATTCCTCCACCAGTTGCGCTTCGCCCTGGAGCGCCACCCGCATGGTAAGCGCCGGACCTACTTCTTCTCCGTTCCCGGCTCAGGCGGGTCCGCGATCGAAAGGCTGGGGCTGAGCGATGTCCCGGTGCCGGGGGACCCGTATTCGCTCACCCTGCCCACGGGCGAGGAAATCTCCGGCAAAGTGTGGTTCCGCAGCAACCACCAGGTGGGTCTGACCGTCCACAACTATGCCGAGCACGGGGACGGCCTGCTGATCGTGGCGGACCAGCCCGCCATCGCCGACGTCCGGCCCGACGGCGGATCCCTCGCAATCGTCTCCACCTACGACCTCGGGGCCCACCAGTTGGAGGCGGTCCGCGACTACTGGGACAAGTGGCGGGCTGAGAACTACCCCACATCGGATCCCGTCCACTGAGTCCTGAGCTGCGTTAGCTGGCACACTTGAACCGTGCCAGCCAATCCTGACTTCGCGTCTTCGTCCCCCGCGCCTGCCCGGCAGTCCGAGTTCTCCTTCCGCGTGGGCAAACGCCTGAGCGAGACGTGCCCGCCGTCGGCCGGGCAGGTTGCCGCCAACGGCGGTGAGTTCCTGGGCCGGACCGGCACCATCGCCACCCCGCACGGGGAGATCCAGACCCCGGCGTTCATCGCCGTCGGCACCAAGGCCACTGTCAAGTCCGTGCTGCCGGAATCCATTGCCGAACTCGGCGCGCAGGCGGTGCTGGCCAACGCCTACCACTTATACCTGCAGCCGGGCGCGGACATCCTGGACGAGGCCGGTGGCCTGGGGGCGTTCATGAACTGGCGCGGTCCGACGTTCACCGATTCCGGCGGTTTCCAGGTGATGAGCCTGGGCTCCGGGTTCAAGAAGGTCATCGACATGAAATCGGTGGACAATTCGGGGCCGGACGACGCAGTCGCACCCGGCAAAGAACGCCTGGCCCACGTGGACGAGGAAGGCGTGTGGTTCAAGAGCCACCTCAACGGCGACCGGCACCGCTTCAGCCCCGAGATCTCCATGAACGTCCAGCACCAGATCGGCGCGGACATCATGTTCGCGTTCGACGAGCTCACCACGCTGCAGAACTCCCGCGGCTACCAGGAGGAGTCCCTGGAGCGGACCCGGCGCTGGGCCGAGCGGTGCATCACCGAGCACTTCCGGCTCACGGACGAGCGCGCCGGCAAGCCCTACCAGGCCCTGTTCGGGGTGATCCAGGGCGCCCAATACGAGGACCTGCGCCGCAAGGCCTGCCGCGACCTCGGCGCCATGAACTTCGACGGCTTCGGGATCGGCGGGGCGCTGGAGAAAGAGAACCTCGGCACGATCGTGCGCTGGTGCAACGAGGAGCTGCCGGAGAACAAGCCGCGGCACCTGCTGGGCATCTCCGAACCGGACGACATCTTCACGGCCATTGAAAACGGCGCGGACACCTTCGACTGCGTCTCCCCCACCCGGGTGGCCCGCAACTCGGCGTTCTACCACCCCACCGGCCGGTACAACCTCTCCGGCGCCAAGTACAAACGCGACTTCGGCCCGCTGCAGGAAGGCTGCGACTGCTACGCCTGCCTGAACTATTCGCGGGCCTACATCCATCACCTGTTCAAGGCCAAGGAGATGGTCTCGGCCACCCTGATCTCGATCCACAACGAGCGCTTCGTTGTGAAGATGGTCGACGACGCCCGGCTCGCCATCGAGGCCGGCAACTTCTTCGAGTTCAAGGCCGAGACCCTGGCGAACTACTACTCCTAGGCCGTCCCGGCGTCGGTGCGGCCCCGGCGTCGGCGCGGCCCCGGCGTCGAGGTCGCCGGAACCCTGCGAGATCGCCGGAAGTTTCCGGCGACCCCGCAGTGTTCCGGCGACTCGGCGGCAGAACTCGGGTGCCGGGCCGTCAGTTGGTGAGGTGCAGCGACGCCGCGAGTGCCGAGTCGGCGTCCCGCAGGACCTTTGCCGCCACCTGAAGGCCCTCGATCCGGCCCAGGGAGACGTCCTCGTGCTCGATGTTGACCAGCATGTCCGGGTCCACCTCGTAGAGCGCGCGCAGGAACTCGGTCCAGTAGGCCGTGTCGTGCCCGCGGCCCAGGGCAACGAAGTCCCAGGCGGAGTCCTTGGGCCATTCGTTGGCCCACTCGCCGCCGCCGAGGTTGGTGCGGTTTTCGTCCGGGGAGAGCCGCCGGAAGCTGTTGTCGAGGACACCGTAGAGCGCTGCGTTGGCGGTATTGATGCGGACGTCCTTCGCCGCGGCCTGGAAGACCAGCGGGCCGAGTTCGCGGACCACCGCGACCGGATCCATCTGCTGCCAGAACAGGTGCGAGGCGTCCAGCTCGACGCCGACATGGGTCGCGCCGGTAAGCTCAATGAGCTTGTGGACATCGGCGGTGTTGAACACGATGTTCTGCGGGTGCAGCTCAAGGGCCACCTTCACGCCATGGTCGGCAGCCAGGCGGTCGGTTTCCTTCCAGAAGTCGGCCGCGATGCCCCATTGGTAGTCGAGGACGTCCAGGGCCGCCGAGTTCCAGGCGTTGACCACCCAGTTGACCGTGGTGGCCCCGGGTTCGCCGCCGGGCAGGCCGGACATGGTCACCACACGGTCCTGTCCCAGCCGCTGCGCCAGCCGGATGGAGCGGCGGATGTCCTCGGCATGCTTCCCGCCGATCTCACGCTTGGGGTGCAGCGGGTTGCCATTGCAGTTCAGGCCGGCAATCGAGACGCCGGTGCCCTCGAAAATCGCGAGGTAGTCATCGCGGGCCGCATCGCTTTCCAGGATCTGGTCCATGGTGGGGACGTGGACGGCCGGCAGGAACCCGCCCGTGTTGATTTCGATGCCGGTCAGTCCGAGGTTGGCGATGACCTTGAGGGCCTCGGGAAGGGGCCGGTCGTGCAGGATTGCGTTGTAGACGCCGAGTTTCATAGCGTGATTTTCTTTCCGTTGTTGAGGGCGGATTCGGTGACTGCGCCGAGCAGCTCCATGTTGCGCACGCCCTCGTCGAACGTGGCGCAGCGGGGCAGGGAGTCCGCCTCGCTGAGGCCGGCGACCTCCTCGAGGAAGGCCCGGGCCTGGTAGCCGAAGGCGTCGTTCTGGCCGAAGCCGACGCTGGGCGCGTCCATGGCCAGCCCGCCGGCGATGTAGGGGTGTCCGGGGCCGAGGATCACCTGGCGGTAGCCGTTTTCGTTGGCCGGGCCGTCGTTGAGGAACAGCTCGATCTCCGCGGGGCGGCGCTGGTCGAACCKGGCGGCKCCGTTYTCRCAGAAGACYTCGAAGATGAGGCTGTTYGCGTGCCCKGCGGCGACMCGSGAGACCTCGAARCCGCCTGCACCGTTCTCGAATTCGGCGGAAAACACCGCGTAGTCGTCGTTCTCGACCGGCTCGAACGTGTCGCTGACCGCGGCGTGGTCGTGGCCCATGACGGCGCCCAGCGGCAGCGGGCGCTTGTCGATCACGGTGCTGAGGCGTCCGCCGCTGATGGACTTGATGTCGCCGCAGAGGAACTCAGCGACGTACGTCAGGTGGCTGCCGACGTCGGCCAGGGCCCCGGAGCCCGGGCCGCCCTTGTAGCGCCAGCTCATGGGCGCCGACGGGCTGAACCCGTAGTCGGTCCAGTAGCGGCCGCTGAAGTGCAGGACGTTCCCCAGCACGCCGGTGCGGATGAGGTCCCGGATGTAGGCGATGCCCGGCGTGCGTCGGAAGGTGAACCCGATGCGGGCAATCGAACTGGCACTGCGGGCCGCCTCGGCCATGGCGCGGGCGTCCTCGATTGAGTCGCTCAGCGGCTTCTCGCATAGCACATGCTTGCCGGCGGCCAGCAGGCCCTCCACGACTTCGCGGTGGAGGGAGTTCGCGATCACGACGCTTACGACGTCGATGTCATCGGCCTCGGCGATCGCCTGCCACGAGGCGTCATGGCGATCGTAGCCGAAACGCTTCGCGGCCAGGGAACCGAACTCGGCGTTGACGTCGCCGATGGAGACCAGCCGGATAGGAGGAAGAACCGGGCTGTAGAGCGCCGACGCCGTGCGGTACGCGGCCGCATGCGCTTTTCCTGCCATTCCGGCGCCGACTACGGCAACTCCCAAACTGTCAGCCATCGATTTCTCCTTTGAAATTCGGTCAGGCCGACGGCCCGACGGTAAAAATTGGAGCGCTACAAAATTTGGCGCTGAACAAAAGCTTAGCTATGTGCATATGTCCTGTCAATGGTTGACCGGTTATCCTCGGATGAGACGTGAAAGGCCCTGCAGATGTCGTTGAATACCCCCAGAACCCGCCGCCCGACGATCTACGACGTCGCCAAGAGCGCCGGCGTCTCCCCGTCACTGGTCTCGCTCGTGCTTCAAAACCCGTCAAAGGTCAGCGAGAAGCGTCGGGCGGCCGTCCGGGCGGCCATGTCGGAGCTCGGTTACCGCCCCAGCCGGGCGGCGACCACGCTCGCCAGCAGCCAGACGAAAAGCATCGGGCTGGTCATTGACGACTTCCGGAACCCATGGTTCGTGGACCTCCTGCGCGGCATGGAATCCGTGTTCTCCCCCCACGGCTACCAGGTCACCCTCGCCGATTCCCGCCCCGGCGAGAACCGCATCACGGAGGCCGTGGACGGCCTGCTGTCCATGCATGTGGAGGGCCTCGTCATCGCCGCCGAGCCGAGCGAGTCCATGATGGCCGGCACTTGGGTTCCCGCCGTCGTCGCTGGCTGGCGGAACGGCGTTCCCGCCGGCGCCGGGCTCATCACCAACGACGACGACGGCGGCGGCCGCATGGCGGCGGAGCACCTGATCGGGCTCGGCCACACACGCATCGGACACCTCTCGGGCTCCGGCGGCGCCGCGGCCCACCGGCGGGAGGGCTTCCGCCGCCGCATCCTGGAGGCCGGCGTCGAGGCCCGGATCGCCGGCGAATCCCGCGGCACCTCTGAGGAGGACGGCTATGCGGCCGCCTGCTGGGTCCTTGACCACCACCCCGACACGACCGCCCTGTTCGCCGCCAATGACACCATGGCCCTGGGCGCCTTCGCCGCAGCCAAGGCCCGGGGCCTGTCCATCCCGGAAGAGCTCTCCGTGATCGGCTACGACAACTCCCCGCTGGCCAAGTCGCGGTATCTGGACATGACCTCGGTGGACAACCGGAGCGACATTGTCGGGTCCGGCGTCGCAAGCGCCCTGCTGGCACGGATCCAGGACCCCACCCTCGAGCCTGAGCGCCAGCTGATCGAGCCGGACCTCATCGTCCGCGGAACCACCGCCCGCGTTCCCGGCTGACGCCCCGCCGGCGAGTCCCCGCCGCCCGCCGTCGCCCGACCCGGCCGCCTTCCTGCCTGCCCTGCCCTGCCCGCCTCCCTGCCTGCCGTCGAATTCGCGGGAAACCACCGACTTCGCCGTAAATTGACGGCGCCTCCGCCGCGTTCCGGCGAAGTGAGCGGCGTCCAAGGCCGCCGTCTCCCAAAGTAGCCAAGGTGCGGCCGCCTCGTGTTTTCCACATAGCGACGACGGGGCCTCCTGCCCGCTCCTATATCGGCCGAAGCTGGTGGCATGACGCATAGCCCCGCGCTGGGGCTGCCGCCGACAGGTAACCTCTGGCGCACCGAACAGCTCCTGGATCTCGGCTTCAGCTCGCGCGCCATCCGCTCGCTCCTCGATTCAGGCACCCTCGTCCGGCTTCGGCACGGCTGCTACATCCGCGCCAGCCTCTGGAACGCCCAGTCGCATACTGTCCGGAGCCGGCAGCTCATCTACGCGCACGCCCACGGAACGCGTACGACGTCGACAGGAGCCTTCCACTACAGCCACACTTCCGCGGCGCGCCTCCGCCTCCTCCACCTGTGGGAAGTGGATGACATGATCCATGTCCTCCAGAAGGTACGGCCCTCGAACGAGCGTCACGGCAGTGACGTCCGCTGCCACACGCGCCCCTTCGCCGACCACGACGTCGCCGTGGTGAACGGCCTCCGGACCACGTCCCTGGAGCGCACGACGGCCGACTGCGCCATGCTGCTGCCCTACAGGCAGGCGTTGATCCTCACGGACCACGCGCTTCGACTCGGCGCGGACCCGGGCGCCCTGCAGGCCATGGCAGATGACCTGGACGGCCGCCGGGGCATTCGGACTTTCCGCCGTGTCCTGGCCGCGGCCGATCCGCGCTCCGAATCTCCCGGCGAGACCCTGACCCGCGACCTGATCCTGCGGCTGCGGATCCGGCCACCTGAGCCGCAGCTGGAAGTGTCGAGCCGCGCCGGGCGCCATCGCCTGGACTTTGCATGGAAGGAGGAAAAGGTCGCCCTCGAGTTCGACGGCAAAATCAAGTACTTCGACTACAGTCCCACGGCCGAGGTGCTCTTCGAGGAACGGCGCCGGGAGAAGGCCCTGGTTGAAGAGGGCTGGCGGTTCGTCCGCGTGGAGTGGAAGGACCTCTTTCGCGAGCAGGAATTCAAACACCGTCTGCTTCGTGCGCTGGCCGGCCGCCGGCACCCCTGAGCGTCGAATGCGTTGCGGCGCCCGGCACCCCACACCCCGCACCCCAACGACTCGAATTCGCCGGTAGCCCGCCACGTCGTCGGAAACTTACGGCGACACCGCGGGTTTTCGGCGAATTGGGCGGCTGCTGGCTCCGAACCGGCTAGCTCCCAACTGGCCGGCGGCCGGAGGATGAGGAGGAGTCCTAGGCGCCGTAGCTCGGTTCGCGCTTCTTGACCCAGCCGATGGCGAGCGAGGTCAGCGGGACGAAGGCGAACTCCACGAGGGTCTTGTAGAGGAAGCCCACGAGGACGTAGTTCATGAACATCGCGGCGTCGGTAATTCCGATCACAGATGCGGCGATGCTGCAGAATATCAGGGTGTCCACGAACTCACCCGCCACGGAGGAGCCCATGATGCGCGCCCACAGGGACCTTTCCCCGGTCCGCGCCTTCATCTTCACCAGGATCCAGGAGTTGATGGTCTGGCCGGCGAGGAAGGCCAGCAGCGATGCCAGCACAATCTGCGGGACCGGTCCCAGTGCGCCTTCCAAGGCTGCCTGCTTGGAGGAACCGTATTCGTCGTCGAACCCCGGAAGGGCGATGATGACCCAGTAGCAGACCGACGCGAAGACGGACAGCGCAAAGCTGGTGATGATGGCCTTGCGCGCCACTTTGAAGCCATAGACCTCGCTGATGACATCGCCCAGGATGTACGCCAGCGGGAAGAGGAAGAAGCCGCCGTCGGTGATCACGGGGCCGATCGCCACGCCCTTGGACGCCCCGATGTTGGACAGGATCAGCACCACGGCCATGACAGCGAGCATGATGCCGAAATGTGGGGAGCCGATCGAGGCGAACCTTGGTGCGGCTGACGCCGGGAAGGTCTTGGCGGAAGTCATGGGTATTCCATTCGTAGTGGTTCGCTCGGCGGCCCGCACCCGCAAGGGGAACACGCTGGGCGGCCGGCTGTATTAGCACTGGACGGCCCCGGTAACACAAGCAGCCGGAACCGCCTCCATTCTCGCACCCGACGGTGCGGGAGCCTGATGCAGCCGCAGCTTCACCCTGTGAACGCTCCGGGCATGGTGGCAGGATGGGGCCATGGAGGAGCCCCATGCCTGACTCCGCGGTTTCCACGCGCGCCCTCGTCAAGCGGTACCGCGACGTCACCGCCGTCGACTCGCTCAACCTCGACGTCCGCCGGGGCGAGATCTACGGGTTCCTCGGCAGGAACGGGGCGGGCAAAACGACCACCATCCGCATGATGCTCGGCCTGATCCGGCCGAGCAGCGGGGAGGTGACCATCCTGGGCCAGCGCATCATCCCTGGCGAGACCGCTGTGTTCGCCCGCGTTGGCTTCCTCGTCGAGACCGCGACCGCCTACCCCAACCTCACCGTGCGCGAGAATCTGGACATCCAGCGCCGGCTCACCGGTTCGCCGCCGCGGTCGGTCGCCGACTCGATCACGCTGCTGCGCTTGGATCCTTATGCCGATCGGCGTGCCGGGCAGCTCTCGCTCGGCAACAAACAGCGTCTCGCTCTCGCCCGCGCGCTGCTGCACTCCCCCGAACTGCTCGTGCTCGACGAGCCCGCCAACGGCCTTGATCCGGCTGGCATTGTCGAGATCCGCGACCTGCTCCGTTCGCTCGCCGACGGGCGCGGCGCCACCGTCTTCATGTCGAGCCACATCCTCGCCGAGGTCGCTCACCTGGCCGACCGCATCGGTATCGTCCACGACGGCCGTCTCATCGAGGAGTCGTCGCGCGACGAACTCGCCGCGAAGGCGCGCGCGTTCGCGACCGGCGCCTACACCCCGGAAGAGCGCGAGCAGGCGCTGCTCACACTGGATCTGGAGCGCTACTTCCTGGCGCGGACGGGCGATGCGCGCGGTGCCGATGGCCGGAGGAGCGGCGCTTCGTCCGAGGGCGGCGCGGTTTGATGTTCGGTCAGGTTCTTGGCACCGAGTTCATGAAGCTCCACCGTGCCAAGGCGACGTGGGCCACGCTGGCGGTGCTCGCGATCATGCCGCTCGGTATTGCGCTTTTCATGTGGATCGTGCGCGAACCGGGGCGGGCGGCCCAGCTGGGGCTTCTGGGTACCAAAGCGAGCCTTGCCGGGCTTGAGGCGACGTGGCTCCAATACTTCTACATGCTCACGCTGGTCTTCGGTGTCGGCGGGATGCTGCTGCTGACGTTCATCGTCGCCTACCTGTTTGGTCGGGAGTACGGTGATGCCACCGCCAAGAACATGCTCGCACTGCCCGTGGCCCGTCATTGGTTCGCCGCCGCCAAGCTGGCGGTCGCGGCCGTGTGGTGGATGGCGCTCATCGTCATAGTCCTCGTCGAGGCCATGGCGATCGGACTGGTGTTGGGGCTGCCGGGGTTCTCGGCAGAGTTGGCCGCGACGGGAATCGCACACGTGCTCCTCGCTGCGACGGTCTCGTTCCTGCTCGCGCCTGTGGTCGCCTGGATCGCAGTGTGGAGCCGAGGCGAAGTGGCCCCCATCGCTTTCTCGCTCGTTATGCTGGCCCTGGGCAATCTGTTCGGCAAGACCGGCTGGGCGGAGTGGTTCCCTTATTCGATCGTCCCGCTGCTGATCGGCATGGTGGCCGATCCTGTCGGCTCGCTCCAGCCAGGCAGCTATGTTGTGCTCGCGGGAACGTTCGTGGCGGGCACCGCCGCAACGATCCTGCAGCTGCGGTTCGCAGACAACGCCCAATAGCGTGGGACCGGGCCGCCGTCGTTGTCGCCGTCCATTCGCTCCTTAGGCCGCGAGTTCGCCGGAAACGCGCCAAGTCGCCGTAAACATACGGCGACCCGGCGCGCTTCCGGCGAACTCGAGGACGGCTTGCGGCCTGCCCTAGCGGCGCGAGGCGTCGATGAGGTCCTTGTCCTCGTCCCTGCCGCCGTCGCCCGGACCACCAGCAGCCGCGTCCGGACCAGCAGCCGCCGTCCCCGCAGCCGCGTCCGGACCAGCGGCCGCCCAGGCGTGGCCCTGCTCGTGGTCCAGGTGCGTGGACTTCTTGTTCTTCAGCGCGAAGATGTAGACCAGCAGGGAGATGGCGATGGCCACGGTGACGTAGGTGAAGAACAGCTCTTCCTGCCCGGTCTTCTGCAGAGCAGCGCCGATGAGCGGGACGGTGCCGCCGAAGAGAGAGTTGGCGATCGCGTAGCCCAGGCCCACCCCGAGGGCGCGGATGGACGCGGGGAAGAGCTCGGCCTTCACCAGGGCGTTGATGGAGGTGTAGCCGCCCACGATCAGCAGACCGCCCATCATCAGCAGGAACGCGGTGATCGGATCCTTGGTCCCCGCGAGCGCGGACAGGAGCGGCCAGGTGAACAGGACGCCGGTGATGCCGAACCACAGCAGCAGCGGTTTGCGGCCGACCTTGTCCGAGATGATGCCGTAAACCGGCTGGAGCAGCATGAAGATGAACAGTGCCCAGAAGTTGATGACCGACGTGTCCGTCTTGGCGATGCCGGAGGTATCGTTCATGAACTTCAGGATGAAGTTGGTGTACGTGTAGAACGCCACCGTGCCGCCAAGGGTGATTCCGATGCAGATCATGAGCGGTTTCCAGTAGCTGGTGAACAGCAGCTTCATGGTCCCGGGCTGCGCCTGGCCTCCCACGGCAGGGGCCTTTGCGGCCTCAAGCTGTTCGGCCGAGACGGTTTCCTCCATGGAGCGCCGCAGCCAGAGGACCACCAGCGCGGCCACGCCGCCCACCGCGAACGGGATGCGCCAGCCCCACTCGGTCAGCTCAGCCTTGGGCATGGCGTTCTGCAAGACCACAAGGACCAGCAGTGCCAGCATCTGGCCGCCGACCAGGGTGACGTACTGGAAGCTGGAGAAGAAGCCGCGGCGCTTGGACGTCGCAGCCTCGGACATGTACGTGGCGCTGGTGCCGTACTCACCGCCCACGGAGAAGCCCTGGATCACGCGGATGAGGACCAGCAGGATCAGGGCCCACAGGCCGATCACGTCCTGGGTGGGCAGCACCGCAATCGCGAAAGAGCCCGCGGACATCATGGTCACGCTCAGTGTCAACGCGGCTTTGCGGCCCTTGCGGTCGGCGTACCGGCCAAAGAACCAGGCACCGATCGGGCGCATCAGGAACGACGTCGAGAAGACGGCCATCGCCTCGAGACCGGCCTGGAGCTCGTCCTTGGAGTTGAAGAAGTGCGCCTGGAAGTAGGCCGCGAACACGGTGTAGACGTAGAGGTCGTACCACTCAACAAGGTTGCCGGCCGAGCCTTTGAGGATGTTGCCGACGGCTTTCCGGGTCTGGGCCGCTTCGGTCAGTTGGGTGCTCATCAATGAACCTTCCTGGATCCGGCGCCGCCTGTAAGCAACACCGTCCGCCACCCTAGTCCGCGTGATCCGGAACACTCAGGTTTTGTTCATACTGTTCATGGAACGCTTGTTCATGAGCACAATGCGCGCGGTTTTGGCGGGATGGCAGGATGGGACCATGACTTCTACCGCATTCGATTCCACCGCCCTGGCGGATGGCGCTGCTGCTTCCGATACAGCTACCGAGCCCGCCTCCTCCCCCGCCGTCGCGCTGACCATCGCAGGCTCCGAAGCGACCGGCGGCGCCGGCGCGCAGGCTGACCTGAAGACGTTCCAGGAACTCGGCGTCTTCGGGATCGCGAACCTGACCTGCATCGTGTCCTTCGACCCCAAGGACAACTGGAACCACCGCTTYGTCCCRGTGGACCAGCAGGTCATCGCGGACCAGCTGGARGCSACGACGGCGGCSTACGGYGCCGCGTCCGGCGCACCGGCCGTKCTGGACACCGTCAAGATCGGCATGCTGGGCAGCCCGGCGACGATTTCGACCGTGGCCGCGGCGCTGGCGGCCGGGCAGTTCGCCAACGTGGYGCTGGATCCGGTGCTGATCTGCAAGGGCCAGGAGCCGGGCCACGCCCTGGACACCGACCAGGCGCTCAAGTCCCACATCCTGCCGCTGGCCACCTTCGTCACGCCCAACCATTTCGAGGCCGAGTCGCTCTCCGGGCTGGAGATTACCGACGTCGAGTCCCTCAAGGCCGCCGCGGTCCGCATCCATGAGCTCAGCGGCGCCGCGGTGCTCGCCAAGGGCGGCGTGCGGCTCGAAGGCCCCGACGCCGTCGACGTCTACTACGACGGCGAAACCCTGGAAGTCCTGTCCGCCCCGAAGGTGGGCGAGGTGGCAGTCTCCGGCGCCGGGTGCTCTTTGGCCGCGGCGGTGACGGCCGAGCTCGCCAAGGGTGCGACGCCGCTGGCCGCCGCCCGGACGGCGAAGGCGTTTGTGACCGCCGGCATCCGGAACCGTGTGGCCTCGGGCGCGCCGTTCGATGCCTTGTGGCAGGGCGGCCCGCGCTAACTCGTTGCTGGGATCGTTGGAGGGAACGGCAATGGCACAGCACTTTGAGTCCGTGGAGGAATACATCGCCTCGTTTCCTGCTGACGTGCAGGAGGCGCTGCAGGAGATCCGGCGATGCTGCCATGCGGCGGTACCCGGATCAGGGGAGAAGATCAGTTACGGCATCCCGACGATCACGCTCGGGGGCAGATACGTCGTATATTTCGCGGGCTGGGCGCACCACATCTCCGTCTACCCCGTGCCCGACGGCGACGAATCGCTAAGCACGGAACTCGCCCCCTACCGCGCCGCGAAGGGCACCCTGAAGTTCCCGTTGCGGAAGCCTGTCCCGTACGAGCTGATTGGAAAAGTGGCGGCGGCCCTGGCACAAGAGCGCCGGAGCGGGACGCCCTAAGCCGTCGAGTTCGCCGGAGTCCCTCCAGTTCGCCGGAAGTTTGCGGCGAACTGGAGGGCTTCCGGCGATGTGGGTCCCGGTAGGCCGCCCGTCAGCGCGGGTCCGCGACCTTCCCCATGAAGACCGGGAGTCCGGTTTCGGTGTGCACGACCTGGTAGAGGAACGGCCGGTCGAAGTCGATGGTCTGGTCCCGGAGGGGCGGCACACCGGTCACGGCGCCGTTGATCTGCGTCACGGCGGCGGCCACCGTTCCCTTCTCGGCAACGGTGATGTTGGCCGCCTGGGCGGCCTGCGTGAGCGTCAGCTTCGGCTGGATGGCGTCGAAGTCTTCGGTGGTGACCAGGGTCCTGGCCAGCCCCAGCGCTTCAAATACCTTCCGCAGGTCGAAGGTGCTCTTGTGGTCCCACTTGGGCAGGGAGATCAGTGCGGAGACCTCCGGGGCCGTGTCCAGGGCCGCCGCAATTGCCGTCAGCTTGGCCGCCGTGAGGCTCTCCGGCCCAACGCCAGGACCGGGCAGCACCAGCCGCATGGCAAAACCTTCTGCGTACGGCAGCTCGACCGCCCGCCAGCCAGGGCCCTCCGCATAGGCCAGCTGCAGCGAGTTGTACATGGTCGGCACGCTGATTTCCTCGCCACCGGACTTGGTGAAGGGGCTGTCCGAGGTGTCGTTGGGATCGAATGGCGACAGCCATGCCGCGGCGAAGTACAAGGCATTGAGGAGGCTGAACGTGTTGTCGCGATCGTACTCCGCGGGTGCTTTCTTGATCCGGCCGCCCGTGTTCCGGTCCACCCAGGCATCCAGGGCCGGCCCCGTGGCGGCCTCATCCCGGAAGTCCACGGGGTACACCCCGGTGCCGTAGTGCCGGGCAAGGGTTTCCAGGTAGTTCTTTCCGGTTGGTACGTCCTTGTCCACAAACAGACCGTTGGCCGCATGCATGACCGGCTTCCGGGGCGGGTCCTTTTCGTCGACCGAGCCGGGATCACCGTCGTACGCAGCCAGGGACTCGAGCAGGGCGTTCATGGCCTCATCCCGGTTGCCGTCCGGGAGCCCCAGCATCTGGTCCATTTCGACGGCGGTCTCCCCGGACGCCCCTGCCCGCAGCATGGCGAGCGCGATCAGCAGGCTGCCGGGGGACGACACCACGTTCCCTTCGGCCCCTTCACCGCCGTCGGCCAGCAGCGCGGCTCCCAACGTCAGGGCGGAGGCCCGGAATGCCTGAAATTCGGCAGCGTACGCGGCGCGGTCCACCGGAACCCGTTCGACGCCGTCGGCCTTCACAAGCCCTGGTACCGGGGGCGCACAAGCCGTGAGCACCGCGATGGTTCCCGCCGCCACAATTTTCGCCATGCGGTGATCTTTCATGGCCACCCCCTTCGCCTCGATTGGTGCGCAGTTCGCCGGAATGTCTCCAGTTCGCCGGACATGTCCGGCGAGCCGGGCAGCTTCCGGCGAACTCGCCGGGCCCGCCCCTAGCGCCGCGGGACGTTCCGCAGATTGCTCCGTGCCATACTGACGGCCTCGCCGGCGCCCCGGTTCAGGACCACTTTGGACATCGCCGTGGCGAAGCCCAGGACCTGCGCGCCCTTGATCTTCGGCGGGAGGGACAGCGCCTTGGGGTCCGTGATGAGCTCCACCAGCGACGGGCCGGGGTGGGCGAAGGCTTCCCGGTACGCGGCCTCGATGCGGGACGGATCCGTGACGCGCTCGGCGTGGAAGCCCAGGGCCCGGGCAACGTCCGCGTAGTTGGCGTCCGGGACGTCGACGCCGAAGTCCGGGAGCCCGTCCACCAGCATTTCGAGTTTCACCATGCCCAGGGTGGAGTTGTTGAAGACCACCACGTTCACGGGCAGCCGGTGCGCGGCGACCGTAATGAGCTCGCCCAGCAGCATCGACAGGCCGCCGTCGCCGGAGACCGAAACCACCTGCCGGCCGGGGTATGCCAGCTGGGCGCCGATCGCGTGCGGCAGCGCGTTGGCCATGGACCCGTGCAGGTACGAGCCGATCAGCCGGCGGGTGCCCAGCGGGTTGATGTACCGGGCGGTCCAGACATTGCACATGCCGGTGTCCGCCGTGAAAATCGCGTCCCTCGCCGCCACCTGGTCCAGCAGCGAGGCAGCATATTCCGGGTGGATCGGCTGTTTCGTCCCGACGTTGCGGGTATACGCCCCCACGGCCTTGTTCATGAGCCGGTCGTGCTTCTTCAGCATCGCATCCAGGAAACGGCGGCTCTTCTTGGCCGTGACCAACGGCATGAGGGCGGCAACGGTGGGGAGGACGTCGCCGTGCACTGCGACGTCGACGTCGGTCCGCCGCCCCAGTTTGTGCGCGGCCCGGTCCACCTGCGCCGTCCGGGTTCCGGGAAGGAACTGGTCGTACGGGAAGTCCGTTCCCAGCAGGATCAGCAGGTCCGCGTCCTCGATGCCCTCGGCCGCGGCGCCGTAACCCAGCAGCCCGGTCATGCCGATGTCATAGGCGTTGTCGTACTGCATGAAGTCTTTGCCGCGGAGGCTATGGCCGATCGGCGCCGCGATCAGCCCGGCGAGCGCAATCACCTCGTCGTGGGCGCCCTCGACGCCGGCACCGGCAAAGATGGCCACCTTGCCGGCGGCGTTGATGGCGTCGGCCAGTTCCTGCACACTCGCGGGGTCCGGCATCAGCGTCGCCGGCCGGAAGGTCGCCGGGGCCGGCGTTTCGGCCGTCGCCTCCAGGCCGGCGATGTCACCGGGAAGGGTCACGACGGCGACGCCCCTGAGGCCGACGGCGTGCTGGATGGCGCTGTGCATGACGCGGGGCGCCTGCTCCGCGGTGCTGATCAGCTCGGAGTAGACCGAGCACTCGTTGAAGAGCCGGTCGGGGTGGGTTTCCTGGAAGAAACTGCTGCCGATCTGCTTGCTGGGGATGTGAGAGGCGATGGCCAGCACCGGCGCCCCGGAACGGTTGGCGTCGTACAGGCCGTTGATCAGGTGCAGGTTGCCGGGTCCGCAGGAGCCGGCGCACACCGCGAGCCGGCCGGTCAGCTGGGCTTCCGCCGCCGCGGCGAAGGCGGCCGCCTCCTCATGCCGGACATGGATCCAGTCGATCCCGCCCTGTTGCGAGCCGCCAGTCTTGCGGACGGCGTCGACAATCGGGTTGAGGCTGTCCCCGACTATCCCGTAGATCCGCTGCACGCCGGCAGCCTGGAGTTGTTCGATGAGCTGGGTGGCAAGTTCCTTGGCCATGGGCGCACGCTCCCGCGAGATGGATCGATGAGCTGACACAGGCCAATATAGTCCGCCCGCCTGCCAGCCGCCCCCCACGGAACGCTCCCTCAGCTTTGGCAACCGATCGCCGAACGCTCCCTCACCTGATCTGAGGGAGCGCCGGGGAGCTTCGGGCCGGATCTGAGGGAGCGTCCCGCCAAAAACCGCAGGACCTGGGGGAGCGTCTGGGAAAATCCTGCAGAAGCTGCCGGAGGGTCAGCTCCCCGAGTGCGCCTGCAGGAAGGAGTAGACCTCGGTCTCGTCCACGCCCGGGAAGGCGCCCGGCGGCATGGCCGCCAGCAGGTGGGAGTGGGCCCGGGCCGAGGGCCAGGCGTTCCCGGCCCATTCGGCGGTCAGCGACGCCGGCGGGCGGCGGCAGCAGCTTTCGTCCGGGCAGGTGGACTTGGACCGCTCGGTGGTGTCGCGGCCGCGGAACCACTTCACGTGCGCATACGGGACACCCACGGAGAGCGAGAACTCCCCGTTCGCGGAGCGTTCCGTCCGGGCCGTGCACCAGTACGTCCCGGCCGGGGTGTCGGTGTACTGGTTGTAGGCGCTGAACTTGTCCGGGACGTCGAACACCACCCGGGACGTCCAGTTCCGGCACGAGAACTGACCCTCGATGGCGCCGGTGTGGTCCTGCGGGAACGTCACGCCGTCGTTCTCGTAGGCCTTGTAGATGATGCCGCTCTTGTGCGTCTTCTGGAAGTGCGTGCGGATGCCCAGGTGCTGGGTGGCCAGGTTTGTGAAGCGGTGCGCAGCGGTCTCATAGGACACCGCGAAGGCATCCCGGATGTCCTCGACCGCGATTTCCTTGGCCTGCTTGGCCTCCTGCAGGAATGCCACGGTAGCCTGCTCGGGCAGCAGCAGCGCGGCGGCGAAGTAATTCGTGGCCACGCGCTGCATCAGGAAATCGCCGTAGTTGTTCGGCGTCTGGTGGCCCAGGACGTAATGGCCCAGCGCCTGCAGCAGCACCGACCGGGGGTCGTGATCGCTGCGGGCGTTCTGCGTGAGATAAATTCGGCGGTTCTTAAGATCAGTCACCGAACGCGTGGAATGAGGGAGATCACCCACATGGTGGAGGCTGAATCCGAGATGCCCTGCGATGTCCGAAATGACGTGGTGGGACAGCGGACCGCTCGTGTGGCCAACGGAGGCCAGGACCTTCTGCGCCTCGGCCTCATACTCGGGGAAATAGTTGTTCCTCTCGCGCATCATCGCGCGCAGTTCACCGTTCGCGCGGCGGGCCTCCTCCGGCGTCGCGACCTGTTCGTTCAGGCGGCGTTCCAGCTCATGCTGCAGGCCCACCATCGACTCCAGCACATCCATCGGAAGCCGTGAACTGATGCGGATCTTGGGCAGATTCAGGGACTCATAGATGGGGCTGCGCTGGTACCGTTCCAGCTCGATCTCCAGCGCCGCACGCCGGTTGGGCGGCTCCGCGCCGAGCAGTTCGTCGATGCTCACCCCGAGTGCCGCTGCAAGCTGCTGGAGCAGACCAAGCTTGGGCTCGCGTTTGCCGTTTTCCATCAGGCTCAGCTGGCTGGGGGCCGTCCCGACGGCGGCACTCAGGTCATCGAGCGTGAGCCCTGCCGCCTTGCGCAGATGCCGGACGCGCCGGCCCAGGCTGATGACATCCACCTCCGGCGCTGCGGGCGCGGACGACGCAAGGGCTTGGCGGTTCCAGCTGGTTGAGTGCATTTCTTGAGAATACGCGAAGAAGTGCATTTCTTTCCATAGCTTTGGTCTAGAAACCCCTTGGAAAGTGCAGAAAAGTAGAACTCACGGAAAGATTCACTATCCGGGAACAACCAGCCAGGATCTGCAGAGACGCAGACTGACCGGCCCCGGACCCACCAAGGAGACAAAGATGACTGCAGCATTTGAGCCCACCCAGCAGACGCCCGAGCAGCAGGCCGCCGCACTGGAGCTCGAGTGGGCCGCCAACCCCCGCTGGGAAGGTGTGACCCGGGACTACAAGGCCTCCGACGTCGTCCGCCTCCGCGGCCGCGTCTCCGAAGAACACACCCTCGCCCGGCGCGGCTCCGAAAAGCTGTGGAAGCAGCTCACCGAAGAGCACAAGACCGGCGGCTACACCAACGCCCTCGGCGCCCTGACCGGCAACCAGGCCGTGCAGCAGGTCAAGGCCGGCCTCCGCGCCATCTACCTCTCCGGCTGGCAGGTCGCCGCGGATGCCAACAACTCCGGCCACACCTACCCGGACCAGTCGCTCTACCCCGCCAACTCGGTCCCCACGGTGGTCCGGCGCATCAACAACGCCCTGCTCCGCGCGGACCAGATCGAGTTCTCCGAGGGCATCCAGACCGTCGAGGACTGGATGGTCCCGATCGTGGCCGACGCCGAAGCCGGCTTCGGCGGCCCGCTCAACGCCTACGAGCTCATGAAGTCGATGATCCAGGCCGGCGCCTCGGGCGTGCACTGGGAAGACCAGCTCGCCTCGGAAAAAAAGTGCGGCCACCTCGGCGGCAAGGTCCTGATCCCCACCCAGCAGCACGTCCGGACGCTGAACGCTGCCCGGCTCGCCGCCGACGTCGCCGGTACCCCGTCGGTCATCATCGCCCGCACCGACGCCGAGGCGGCCACCCTGATCACCTCCGACGTCGACGAGCGTGACCAGGAATTCATACTCCGCGAAGGCGGCCAGCCGGTCCGCACCCCGGAGGGCTTCTACAAGGTCCGCAACGGGATCGAACCCTGCATCGCCCGCGCCAAGGCCTACGCCCCGTACTCCGACCTCATCTGGATGGAGACGGGCACCCCGGACCTGGAACTGGCCCGCAAATTCGCGGAATCCGTCAAGGCCGAGTTCCCGGACCAGATGCTCTCCTACAACTGCTCGCCGTCGTTCAACTGGCGCAAGCACCTCGATGACGCCACGATCGCGAAGTTCCAGCGCGAACTCGGCGCCATGGGCTTCACCTTCCAGTTCATCACCCTGGCCGGCTTCCACGCCCTGAACTACTCGATGTTCGACCTCGCCCACGGCTACGCCCGGGAAGGCATGAGCGCGTACGTCGAGCTGCAGGAGAAGGAATTCGCCTCCGAGTCCCGCGGCTACACCGCCACCAAGCACCAGCGCGAAGTCGGCACCGGCTACTTCGACGACATCGCCACCGCGCTCAACCCGAACGCATCCACCCTGGCCCTGGTGGGATCCACCGAAGAAGGCCAGTTCCACTAGAACTCACGACGGCGGCAGTTCCGCCAGCGGACCGAACGCTCCTCCGCGTGCTATTCCCCATTGCCGCCTTCGCCATTGCCCACCTCGGCGGGGCGGCAATGGGACCCCTTTTACGCACGCTTCCGGAGCATCCGGCCCGCCGTCTTCAGCGCACGTCACCACCCGCCGTCGAACTTTTGCTTCTCCAAGGAGAGATTGAGATGAACAGCTTCACTGACAACTTCACTATCAACGGGATCACGTTGACCGCGCAGCCGATTTGCCGGCAGAGCGAGGTCCTCACGCCGGACGCGCTGGCGTTTGTTGCCAAGCTGCACAAGGCCACGGCAGGGCCCCGTCGGGAGCTGCTGCAGGCACGGCAGGAACGCCGCCAGCAGATCTCCAAGGGCCAGGACCCGCGGTTCCTGCGCGAGACCGAGTCCGTCCGCAACGACCCGAACTGGCGCGTGGCTCCCCCGGCCCCGGGCCTGGAGGACCGCCGTGTGGAAATCACCGGGCCGGTCGACAAGAAGATGACGATCAATGCGCTGAATTCCGGCGCCAAGGTGTGGCTCGCGGACATGGAGGACTCCTCCACGCCGTCCTGGCGCAACGTGATCCAGGGCCAGCTGAACCTCACCGATGCGCTGGAGCGCCGGATCGACTTCACTTCCCCGGAGGGCAAGGAGTACAAGCTGCGCCCGGCCGGGGAACTGCCCACAGTCGTGGTCCGCCCCCGCGGCTGGCACCTGCCGGAAAAGCACATGCTCATCGATGGCACGCCTATTGCCGGCGGGATCGTGGATTTTGGCTTGTACTTCTTCCACAACGCCCGCCGCCTGATCGCCCAGGGCAAAGGTCCGTACTTCTACCTGCCGAAGATCGAGAGCCACCTCGAGGCCCGGCTGTGGAACGACATCTTCATCATGGCGCAGGACCTGCTGGGTATCCCGCAGGGCACCATCCGCGCGACCGTGCTGATCGAGACCATCACCGCGGCGTTCGAAATGGAGGAGATCCTCTACGAACTCCGGGACCACGCCGCGGGCCTGAACGCCGGCCGCTGGGACTACATCTTCTCCCTGATCAAGAACTTCCGCACCCGGGGACCGCGCTTCGTGCTCCCGGACCGCGGCCAGGTCACTATGACCCAGCCGTTCATGCGCGCCTACACCGAGCAGCTGGTCCGGGCCTGCCACAAGCGTGGCGCCATGGCGATCGGCGGCATGGCCGCCGCCGTCCCCAACCGCAAGGATGCGGACGCCAACGCGATCGCCTTCGAGAAGGTCCGCGCGGACAAGACCCGTGAGGCGAACGACGGCTTCGACGGTTCCTGGGTGGCGCACCCGGACCTGGTGCCGGTCTGCCGCGAGGTGTTCGACGCCGTCCTCGGCGAGCGTCCGAACCAGCTCGAGCGCCTCCGCGAGGACGTCACCGCGGACGACCGCGCGCTCCTGGACATCTCCGCGACCACCGGAACCATCACTGAGCAGGGGATCCGGAACAACATCGAAGTGGGGATCCGCTACATCGAGTCGTGGCTGCGCGGCAACGGCGCGGTGGCCATCCACAACCTGATGGAGGACGCCGCCACCGCGGAAATCTCCCGCTCGCAGCTGTGGCAGTGGATCTTCGCCCGGGCCATCACCGACCACGGCGACGTAATCACCCGGGAGTGGGTGGAGGACATGCTGGACGAGGAATTCGCCAAACTGGAGCGCTTCGAAGGAGACCGTTTCGCCGACGCGCGGGACATCTTCGAGGAAGTCACCCTCAGCAGCGAGTTCCCGGCCTTCCTGACGCTGCCGGCCTACGACCGCTTCCTGCATGAAGCGCGCGACGGCGCCGACGCCGCCAGCGGGGACCCCGCACTGGTTCCGGCGTAGGACTCCGCGTCCCGGGCAACCGGGTCCGCACAGATTTCCGTTGGCTGGGCTGCCAGGCCCTTCGCAACAGGCACCCCGAAATCCGGGTGGCAGTCCAGCAACGGAAAATCCCCCCGTGCTCGACAACGGCGTCGAGACGACAGGTAAGGCCCATGTTCCCCGCGAACATGGGCCTTACCTGTCGTCTCGATTGACATCACCCCGGCGCGCGACAGCGAATCAGTGGGGCTTCGGCACCCGCCGCAGTGACAGCGAGGTGCCCAGGATGAACGCGGCCACCGAGCCCAGGATCATCAGCAGCGGTCCGGTCCAGGCGCCGGTGGTCCCGTGGACGTAGCCCAGCAGGGTCGGCGCCACTGCCCCGAAGGAGTATCCCGTCCCCTGGACGACGGCGGACATCCGGGCCGCCGAGGTCTGGTCCCSCGCCAGCCGGATAATGGCCAGGAAGATCAGCGTGATGCCGCCGCCCTGGGCCACACCGCCGAAGGAACACCACAGCCACCACAGCTCCGGTGCGAGCAGCAGGCCCACGGGTACGGTGAGCCACAGCAGCCCCAGGGCGAGGCCCACCGCCGTCGTACTGGCGAACCGGGCCGCCAGCGGCACGCCCAGTCCGCCCACGATGGCCAGGATCTGGAAGAGCGAGGACCCTGCCCCGGCGGCTGCTGGCGCCATGCCGAGTTCGTCCGAGAGCAGGCTCGGCAGCCAGGCGGTCACTCCGTAGTAGGAGAACGCCTGCCCGGCGAACCCGAAGGTCAGCGCTGCCGTGGTCCACCGGGAGGTGAGCTTGCCGGGCCGCCGCGGGTCCGCCGCGGCGACGGCGGCAGGAGTGAAGGCCCGCCGGCCAACCGCGATCACCCACACGGCGGCGGCCGCCACCGCGAACAGGCCACTGGCGGCAATCGCGGGCCGCCAGCCCAGGAGTTCAGCCAGCGGCGCCGACACCATGGAGGTCAGGAACGAGCCGATGTTCAGTGCCGCGGTGTAGGTGCCCATTGCCGCGCCTTGCCGGGCGGGGGTGAAGTCACGGCGGATGATCAGCGGGACCACGATGTTGCCGATCGTAATGGCGACGCCGAGGATCACCGTGCCCAGCATGACCAGGGCACCCCCGCCGGCCGAGCGGACCACGACGCCGAAGAGCACCCCGAGCAGGGTCAGGGTGATGGCGAATTCTGGCCCCAACTTGCGCCCGGCCAGCGAGGCCAGGGGCGCGGCCAGGGCAAAGCACAGGACCGGGATGCCGGTCAGGAATCCCAATTCCACCGGGGTGAACCCGAGATCGTCCTCCAGTTGGGCGATCACCGGCGCCACCGCCACCAACGGGCCGCGCATGTTCAGCGCGATCAGCCCGATCGCGAGCATGAGGAGCCAGCCGCGCGGCGCCCGGGCCACGCTGCTCATGGGACGGCCCGTAGCCCGGCGGCCGGGCAGAAATATGATTTCATCAGTCCCATTGCTATCACGGGCCCCGGCCGCGCCTTCGGAATGTGACGCTTTCCGGGACACCCCTGCCGGGCGCGCCGCTTTCCGGGACACCCCTAGCCCGTGGCCTGCAGGGTCGCCTCAATGACCGCGGGTGAGAGCACATGCTGCGTGACCATCTGGCTGGCGCCGAGGATCGCGGCCTGGTCACCGGCCCGGGACACGCCGATCCGCAGGTGCGCCGTGGCCAGCGGCAGCGAGCGCCGGTAGACCACCTCGCGGACGCCGGCCATCAGATGCTCCCCGGCCTGGCCGAGGCTTCCGCCGATCACAATCACCGAGGGGTTCAGCAGGTTAACGACCATGGAGAGGACGTCGCCGAGGTCCCTGCCGGCCTGCCGCAGCGCCTGGATGGCCTGCAGGTTCCCTTCGGCGACCAGGCGCAACACATCGCCGCCGTCGTGCGCCGGCGGGCCCTGCCGCGTCAGCGCCTTGGCGACGGCGGGCCCGGACGCAAGGGCTTCGAGGCACCCGTAGTTGCCGCAACGGCACAGCACGTCATCGCCACGCGGAACCCGGACGTGTCCGAGGTCGCCGGCCGTCCCGTTGGCTCCGCGCTGGAGCTGGCCGCTGCTGATGATGCCCGCCCCGATGCCGGTGGCCACCTTGATGAACAGGAAGTTTTCGTCGTCAGGCCAGTGCGCCGTGCGCTCCCCCAGCGCCATGATGTTCACGTCGTTGTCCACCAGGACCGGCACCGGAAGGGACCGCTGGACGTGGCGGACGACGTCGAACCCGTCCCAGCCGGGCATGATTGGCGGCTTCACCGGCATGCCTGTGGCGTGTTCCACGGGCCCCGGGAGCCCGATGCCTGCGCCGGCCAGGTCCCCAATTCCCCGGCCGGCCCCGCCGAGCAGCTGCAGCCCTTCCTCGATCACCCGGTCCAAGACAACCACCGGGCCGTCGGCGACATCCTGCGCCAGCTGGCGCTCCGCGAGCACCGTCCCGCCGAGGTCCGTGACGGCGATGATCACGTGGGTGGCCCCGACATCCACCGCCAGGACGACGCGGGCCGCCGGGTTGAAGGCAAAGCGCGACGGCGGGCGGCCGCCGCTGGAGCTCGCCTCCCCGGCGGGGCCGACGAGCCCGGAGACCATCAGCGCGTCGATGCGGGAAGCGACAGTGGACCGGGCGAGCCCGGTGGTCAGGGCCAGCTCCGCGCGGGTCCGGGCCTTGCCGTCGCGCAGGAGCTGGAAGAGGTCTCCGGCGCGGGACAGGCTGCCGCCGGCCTCGGGGGTTGCGGGCTCGGTGCCGGTGGGCGTACTCATGAGTAAGTGATAGCACGAAGATCTTCTGCATGTCACGCTTCACAAAGATTGACACGTAGTTTCCAACTTTTGCTTGACGCCCGGCAAAAGTCTCCCTAGTTTAGAGCCATCGTGTTCTCCGCTCCAGACAAATCATCTCGCTGCCCATGGGCGTGCAGTCCTTCTTCGCGCAGAATCAAACGGAATGGACGCCCCTTCCCGCCGTCAGGGCTGACCCTCACACCTTCGAAGCCGAACTCGTGCAAAGGAATCCCGTGTCTTATTCAATCCAGCTGTACACCCTCCGCAACGCCCTCCAAGAAGACTTGCCCGGCACCATCAAAAAGGTCGCCGAACTCGGTTTCACCCAGGTTGAGCCCTACAACTTCGTCGCCACGGCCGCCGAGCTCGGCGCTGCCCTGAAGGAGAACGGCCTGACCGCCCCGTCCGGCCACGCCCCGCTGCTGAGCCAGGACCAAGACGAAATCTTCGCCGCGGCCAAGGAGTTGGGCATCACCACGGTGATCGACCCCTACCTCCCGGCCGAGCACTGGCAGTCCGCCGAGGACATCCAGGCCACCGCAGCGAAGCTCAACGCCGCCGCCAAGAAGGGCGCCGGGTACGGCATCCGCATCGGCTACCACAACCACGCCTGGGAGCTGGAGTCCAGCATCGAGGGCCAGACCGCCCTGGAGTACTTCGAGGGACTCCTGGACCCGGAACTCGTCCTGGAAGTGGACACCTACTGGGCCGCCGTCGGCGGCCAGGACCCGGTGCAGCTGCTGCAGCGCCTCGGCGACAGGGTCAGATTCATCCACATCAAGGACGGCCCCGTCTCCACGGACACCAAGGCGCAGCAGCCGGCCGGGCAGGGCAAGATCGCCGTGCGGGACGTCATCGCCGCGGCGCAGTCCCTCGAAGTCGGCGTCGTGGAATTCGACGACTACTCCGGCGACATCTTCGACGGCATCGCCCAGAGCCTGGGCTACCTGCAAAGCGGTTCCGCCGGCGCGCAGGGCGTGAACGCATGAGCGCCGCACCGAACCGTGTAGCAACGAACCGTGCCGCCGGCCGCGGCCCCGTGGGCGTCGCCGTCATCGGCGCCGGCAACATCAGCAAGCAGTACCTGGACAACCTGACCGTCTTCCCCGACCTTAAGGTCCAGGTGATCGCCGACCTCTTCGAGGAGGCGGCCGGGGCGCGGGCCAAGGAATACGGCATCCCGGAGTGGGGCGGGGTGGACGCCGCCCTGAACCACCCCGACGTCGAAATCATCGTCAACCTGACCATCCCGGCCGCGCACGTGGAAGTGGCCACGGCCGCCGTCGATGCCGGCAAACACGTCTGGACGGAAAAGCCGTTCTCGCTGGACCGCGATTCCGGCCTGGGCCTGCTGAAAACGGCCGACGCCGCGGGGCTGCGGCTGGGCTGCGCCCCGGATACGTTCCTGGGCGCCGGGCTGCAGACTGCCCGGCGGCTGATCGAACGTGGCGACATCGGCACCCCGCTGACGGCCATGACCACGTTCCAGACGCCCGGGCCGGAATCGTGGCACCCCAACCCCGCGTTCCTCTTCCAGCACGGCGCCGGGCCGCTGTTCGACATGGGCCCGTACTACCTCACGGCCCTGGTGCAGACGTTCGGCTCCGTGCGCCGCGTGGCCGCGACCGGTTCCAAGGCAAAGGAGGTCCGGGTCATCGGTTCCGGCCCCAAGGCCGGCGAGGAATTCACGGTCGAGGTCCCCACCCACGTCTCCGCCATGGCCCAGTTCGAGTCCGGCGCGTCCTCCCACAGCGTGTTCAGCTTCGAGTCCCCGCGGCTGCGGATGGGCTTCGTGGAGATCACCGGGACCGAGGCCACCATCTCGCTGCCCGATCCAAACTACTTCGACGGCGACATCAAGCTCTGGCGCGCCGGCGACGAGGAATGGACCGTTATTCCGGCCACCGGCCCCAGCCAGGGCCGCGGCATGGGCGTGCTGGACATGGCACGCTCCATCCGCGCCGGCGTTCCGCACCGCGCCACCGGCAACCTCGCCTACCACGTCCTGGACACCATGGTCTCGATCTCCGAGTCGGTCGATTCGGGCACGTTCATCGATGTGGAAAGCTCCGCGCCCACCTCCGCAGCCCTCCCCGAGGACTGGGACCCCACCGCTTCCACACTCTAGGGACCAGCAATGAATTCCCACGAAACCACCCCCGGCCCCGCCGCCGGTTCACGTTTGGGTGTGGCCATGATCGGGTACGCGTTCATGGGCAAGGCCCACTCGAACGCCTGGCGGAATGTTGCCAGCTACTTCGACGTCCCGGCGTTCGAACGGCGCGTCCTGGTCGAAAACCACTGGCCAACACCCTCGCCGAGGCCATGACCGCGGCAGCGCAGGCAGCCCGGGAGGAAGGCGTGCAGTCCATGATCGGCTTCAACTACCGCCGGGTCCCGGCCCTGGCGCTGGCCCGGGAGCTGATCGCGGGGGGCCGGCTCGGCGCCGTCCGGCAYGTCCGCGCCGCSTACCTGCAGGACTGGCTCGTGGACCCGGAYKCSCCCATGACSTGGCGGCTGAACAAGGAMACCGCCGGGTCCGGGGCGCTGGGCGATATTGCCAGCCACGCGATCGACCAGGTGCTGTTCCTCCTGGACGAGCCGGTCACCGAGGTCTCCGGCCGGCTGCACACTTTCACGCCGCGGCGACCGGGCGCTGCCGGGCTGGAGGAGGTGACGGTCGACGACGCCGCCTGGGCCACGCTGACCCTCGCCTCCGGGGCCATCGCCTCGGTGGAGGTCTCCCGGGTGGCCGCCGGGCGGAAGAACTCGCTCACGCTGGAGATCTATGGCGACAAGGGAGCCCTGCTCTTCGATCTGGAGGACCTGAACGAGCTCGGCTTCCTGGACGCCACACTGCCGGTCGGCGAACAGGGCTTCCGCCGGATCCTCGTCAACGAACCCGAGCACCCGTACCTTGAAGCATGGTGGCCGCAGGGCCACGTGATCGGCTGGGAACACACGTTCACGCACGAGATCCGCGACTTCCTCACCGCGGTGGGCAACGGAACCCAGCCGTCGCCGTCGTTCGAGGACGGCCTGAGCGTCCAGCGGATCCTCGCCGCCGTGGAGGAAAGCGCCGCGGCCAAAAGTTCACTCATCCAGCTCACCCCGTCCGCACGGACCACCCAAACGATTACCGAAGGAACCTGACATGCCCCGCCCGTACACCCTGTTCACCGGCCAGTGGGCCGATCTGCCCTTTGAGGAAGTCGCCCGCCTGGCCTCCGGCTGGGGCTACGACGGCCTGGAAATCGCCGTCTCCGGCGACCACCTGGACGCCTGGCGCTGGGACGAACCCGGCTACGTCGAGTCCAAGCTGGCCGTGCTGGAGAAGTACAACCTCAAGGTCTGGGCCATCTCCAACCACCTCAAGGGCCAGGCGGTGTGCGATGACCCGATCGACTTCCGGCACGAGGCGATCGTCGGGGCCAGGGTCTGGGGCGACGGCGAGCCCGAAGGCGTCCGCCAACGCGCGGCCGAGGAAATGAAACACACCGCCCGGCTCGCCAAGGCCCTCGGCGTCGACACCGTGGTCGGGTTCACCGGATCCTCGATCTGGCAGTACGTCGCGATGTTCCCGCCCGTGCCGGAGAAGGTCATCGAGGCCGGCTACCAGGACTTCGCCGACCGCTGGAACCCCATCCTGGACGTCTTCGACGAAAACGGTGTCCGCTTCGCGCACGAGGTCCACCCCTCCGAGATCGCCTACGACTACTGGACCACCGTCCGCACCCTCGAGGCCATCGGGCACCGGGAGGCCTTCGGCCTGAACTGGGACCCGTCGCACTTCATGTGGCAGGGCATCGACCCCGTCTCCTTCATCTGGGACTTCAAGGACAGGATCTACCACGTGGACTGCAAGGACACGAAGCTGCGCCCCACCGGCCGGAACACCGTGCTGGGCTCGCACCTGCCCTGGGGCGACCCGCGCCGTGGCTGGGACTTCGTCTCCGCCGGCCGCGGCGACGTGCCCTGGGAATCGTCCTTCCGCGCCCTGGCCGCGATCGGCTACGAAGGCCCCATCTCGATCGAATGGGAGGACGCGGGCATGGACCGGCTCCACGGCGCCCCCGAAGCCCTCGCCGCGCTGAAGAAGTTCGACTTCCCGGCCTCGAACACCTCCTTCGACGCCGCGTTCAAGCAGTAGCGGGGCGCCGCAGGGTGCGGATCCGCTACGTTTCCGGACAGACGCGGCGAAACCGGTCCGGCGCACCGCGGATCCGCGCTGCGCCGGACCGATTTCGTGGCCCTGGTCCGATTCCGTAGCGAAACTCATCCGTCCACAGCTGTCATCGTCGGGAGCTTCGAGTGCCGGAACTCCCGGAAAACACCATCGCACCGCGGGAACTTCAGCCCGGCCAGCGCTGCGAGGTCTGGATCGCGTCCGTCACCGGTGAGCGCGAGCTGGCGTTCCCCACCGTGGATGTGCTCCTTGAGGCGCCGAACACCTCCCGAGTGCAAGTTCCGCCGACTGTTGACATGGGACTCCGAGCGGTCCGATGCTGAGCTGATCCGGTATTGCTTCCCCCTCGGTGCGGCTTTGCGCATCGAGCAGGTGCAGGAACATTCCCCCTCCTCGTGCGACCCAGCCGAGAGATAGCAAAAAGGAGCACCCCCATGCACATCGACATGCCGACCCGGGACGACGTGGAACGGCTGGCCGCCGCGCGCGATCCACACAGCGTCACCGTGTATCTTTCGACGAGCAGCGTCCCTGCCCATTCGGAGGACAATCAGTCCAGAGCCCGGTCCTTGTTCAGTTCCGCCGTCGCACAGCTCCGCGAAGCGGGAAGCAACGACGCGGTCGTCGCGATAGAAACGTTTCTCGACGAGCTGCTGGGATCCCCGGAATTCTGGTTTGAGATGGGGCGGAGCCTGGCCATCTTCGTGACGCCGACTTCGATTCTCGAGTTCCGTTTGCCCAACGATCTCGAAGACCACGTAAGCGTGGCCGATCGTTTCGCCATCACACCGCTGCTCCGTGCCCTCACCTTCCCCAACGCGGCGCTCGTGCTCGCCATCTCCCAGAACGGGGCACGGCTCATCGAGGTCACGGCGGACCGACCGGCCGAAGAGGTCACGGTACCGGGCATGCCACAGGGTGCAGCCAGTGCCGTCGGGCTCGAATCGATCGGCGGYCGCTCCCACTTCGGGCGGCTGCATGGCGACGAGGGACGAAAGGTACGGCTAGCCCAGTACGCCCGTTCCGTCGACCACGTACTTCGTCCATTGTTGAACGGGCAGTCCCTGCCGCTGGTGATCGCTGCGACGGAGCCGCTCGCGAGCATCTACCGCAACCTCGCAGGATACGCCCACCTCGCGTCCGAGGGCATCGAGGGGAACCCCGATGAACTGACCCCGGCCCAATTGGCGGAAGCGGCGCGTGGCGTACTTGACCGGATCTATGCGGCCGATCTTGTTGCCCTGCAAACGACGTTTGAAGAGCGTCGCCCCAGCGGCCGCGGCACCGCCGACCTCAGCGACTTGGCGCGGGCCGCCGCCTTCGGCGCCATTGCGACGCTTGCTGTGGACATGGATGCCAGTGTCAAAGGTGCTGTCGGAGACGACGGCGCGCTCACCCTTGACGGTGACACCGGACAGGACGTGGTCGAGGAAATCGCCCGCCGGGCCCTCGGCTCGGGCGCCCGGGTCTTCGCCGTGCGCCGATCCGACATGCCGGAAAATGTGGAGGCCGTCGGGATCCTCCGCTACGCCATCTGATATGTAGCCCCCCAACCACGCCAGTTCTTATTGATGCCCGGGCCCCGCCGCGGGCTAGGGTTTAGCCATGACGCACCGGATCCGGACAGCAACCGCGGACGACGCCGGGAAGCTGGCCGCACTCGCGGCCGTCACCTTCCCGCTCGCGTGCCCGCCGGAGTCCCGGCCGGAGGACATCGCGGCCCACCTCGCCAATACCCTGAGCGAGGCCAATTTCCGGGCCTATCTGGCAGATCCGGGGGTCACGGTGCTGGTGATCGACGCCGACGGCGACCTCCGCGGTTACAGCCTGCTGGTGGCCGGCCCTACCCGGGATCCGGACGTAGCCGCGGTCCTGAGCGAATTGCCGTGCACCGAGCTCAGCAAGTGCTACGTCCATCCCGAGCACCACGGACTCGGCGCCTCGGCCGAACTGATGCACGCCAGCATCGGCGCGGCCGCGGCGGCCGGCGCCCGCGGGCTCTGGCTCGGCGTCAACAGCCAGAATGCCCGGGCCATCCGGTTCTACGAAAAGTCCGGCTTCCGCAAGGTCGGCACCAAGTCCTTCCAGCTCGGCAACACCGTGGAGCACGACTTCGTGATGGAGCGCCCAGTCGCGCCGTGAGGCCGCGGGCGCCGGCCGGCCCTCAGCCGGGAGGACCCTTAGCCGTGGGGCCGTGACGCAGCCGACAGGCCGCCGGGGAATGGACCCGGCGACGGCGCGGTTGTTGCGGGCATGAAGATTGAGATCTGGTCCGACGTCGCCTGCCCCTGGTGCTACATCGGCAAACGCCGTTTCGAAACCGCCCTCGCGGCCTTCCCGCACCGCGATTCCGTGGAGGTGCAGTGGCGCAGCTACCAGCTGGACCCCACGCTCCCGGAGCACTACGACGGCACCGAACTGGACTACCTGAGCACGCGCAAGGGCATGGCGCCGGCGCAGGTATCGCAGATGTTCGAGCACGTCGCGGCCCAGGCCAAGGGCGAGGGGCTGAACTACCGGTTCGACGCCGTCGTGGTCGCCAACAGCTTCACGGCCCACCGGCTGATCCACCTCGCCGCCGCCCACGGCCGGCAGGACGTCGCGAAGGAACGCCTGCTCAGCGACCACTTCGAGCATGGCAAGGACATCGGCAGCCAGGACTACCTGACCGCCCTGGGCCTGGACCTCGGACTCGACGCGGGCGAACTGGCGGAACTGTTCAGCACCGAGGCCTACGCCGACGCCGTCCGCAACGACATCGCCGAGGCCCGCGCCCTGGGCATCAGCGGCGTCCCGTTCTTCGTGATCGACCGGAAGTTCGGACTCTCCGGTGCCCAACCCGCCGAAACCTTCACCGCCGCCCTCGAGCAGGCGTGGCAGGACAGCCACCCGCTGGTCATGGTGGGCGCCGGCGCGGAGGCTGCGGACGCCACCACCGATTCCCCCGCGGAATTCGGCGCCTGCGGCCCGGACGGCTGCCCCGTCTGAGCCCGGCATCGTCGAAGTCGCCGGAAACTCCCGGATTCGCCGGAAGTTTCCGGCGACTCGGGGCGTTTCCGGCGAAGTCGCGGCACGGGCGGCATCCTGCGGCTTCGGGCGGCCCGGCCTAGAGTGGATCATGGACACTTCGGCCGGACCGGACGGACCCCGGACCTCCCTGTTTACCGACCACTATGAGCTGACCATGTTCCAGGCGGCCCTCCACTCCGGGGCCGCGCACCGCCGGTCCATCTTCCAGGCCTTCGCCCGGGGACTGCCGGCCGGGCGCCGGTACGGGATCGTGGCCGGCACCGGCCGGCTCCTCGAGGGAATCGCGAACTTCCGCTTCAACGAGGACGACGTCGCCTTCCTGGCCGCCACCGGCGTGGTCCATGAGGACACCCTGGAGCACCTGGCCGCCTTCCGGTTCTCCGGCGACATCTGGGGCTATCCGGAAGGTGAAGCCTACTTCCCGCACTCCCCCGTCCTGATCGTCGAATCGACGTTCGCCGAGGCCTGCGTCCTGGAGACCTACGTCCTGTCGGTGCTGAACCATGACAGCGCCATCGCCTCGGCCGCATCCCGGATGACCAGCGCCGCCGGCGGCAGGCCCTGCATTGAGATGGGCTCCCGCCGCACCCACGAGGAAGCGGCCGCCGCGGCGGCCCGCGCGGCTGTCATCGCGGGCTTTTCCGGCACCTCCAACCTGGCCGCCGGGCGGCGTTACGGCCTGCGGACCATCGGCACCGCGGCCCACTCCTTCACCCTGCTCCACGACTCCGAGCGCGACGCTTTCGCGGCGCAGCTTGCCTCGCTCGGGTCCGGCACCACGCTGCTCGTGGACACGTACGACGTCGAACTGGCGGTCCGTACCGCCGTCGACCTCGCCGGAGACAAACTTGGGGCCATCCGGCTGGACTCCGGAGACCTCGTGGCCCAGGCACGGTGGGTCCGGGAACTCCTGGACAGCCTCGGCAACGTGCACACCAGGATCGTGGTGACCTCGGACCTGGACGAATTCGCCGTCGCCGCGCTCCGCTCCGCCCCGGCCGATTCCTATGGCATCGGCACGTCCCTGGTGACCGGATCCGGGGCGCCAACGGCCGGGATGGTCTACAAGCTGGTGAGCCGGGCCGGTGACTCCGGTGAGCTGGCTGCCGTGGCGAAGACCTCGAAGGACAAGATCAACATGGGCGGGCGCAAGTTCGCCGTGCGCCGCCTCGACGACCGCGGCACCGCCACCCACGAGGTCCTCGGCGTGGACCACCCGCCGGCCGCCGGAAGAAACGGACGCCCCCTCCTGCAGCAGTTCATGAAAGACGGCGAAATCCTGCCCGGCTGGACCGGCCCGGACGGGGTGGGGCGGGCGCGGGACCGGCACACGGCCTCCATGGCGGAGCTGCCCCGGGTGGTGGACAGGCTGCAGCCCGGCGAGCCGGCCATCCCCACCATCTACGAATAGAGCCCGCCAAGGCGGCGCAAGACCCAAATCCCGTTCCGGGAGGACGGCGACCTAGTCTGACGTCCGGTGCAGGACAAAGATGCCGCCGTAGGCGGGCTGGTCCAAGCGCTGCCGGTCACTGTCGGTGTATTCGCTCAGCACAGCGTGGATGCGCGTGGTGAGGTCCTCAGCATCTTCCTCGGAGAGGTGCAGAACGAAGCGTGAGAGGCTGGCGAGCGCGTCCGGTCCTGCTTCCGTCAGCTCTTCCCGGAACGCCTCGAGCGGGGCCAGCGGACCGGCGGGACCGGCTTCACTCAGTGCGGTGTCCAGCTTCCAGGACCGCCCCGTGGAACGATACGGCTTCTCCAGCGCGCCACTCTCGCCCGTGCGGACCCCGGCGGGTTCAAGGAACCCCGTTGAGAGCAACTGCCGCACGTGATAAAGCACCGTTCCCGGGTCCTGGCCCAGCCGGTCGGCGAGTTGTTTGTTGGTCAGTTCGTGCAGCCCGCACAGGCGCAGGATCCTCAGGCGCAGCGGATGGGCCAACGCCTTAATTTCCCGGGCGCTCGCGACTGGTCTTTTTTGGTCCGCGCTCGACTGCTCTGCGTCCGTCATGTCCCAATCCTACAATCCGATGTACTGGATTCAATCGCCTTGAATTTTTTCAATCACTGTGGAATGGTCCACCTATGACTAGCCACGCGGCGCAGGTGAAGGAACGGCATCGTGCGCCGCTGGGTGCGTCCTACTGGAAGCTGTGGACCTCGTCCGGACTCTCGAACCTCGCGGACGGCGTCTTCAAGATCGCGCTGCCGCTGCTGGCCATTCAGTTCACCCAGTCACCCACCCTGGTTGCCGGACTGAGCGTCGCAGCGACGCTTCCCTGGCTCCTCTTCGCCCTCACTGCCGGCGCGCTGGCCGACCGGCTGGACCGGCGCAAGCTCATGTTGTGGGCCAACCTCAGCCGGGCGGTGCTGCCGGCCCTGCTGGCCGCCGTCGTGTTGCTGGATGTGGGCTCCGTCTGGGCTCTGTACGTTGTCGCACTGATGGTGGGTGTGGCTGAGACGCTCTACGACACCTCCGCGCAGTCGATCATGCCCCAGCTGGTGCACAGGGATCAGCTCTCGCGCGCCAACGGCCGGCTCTACGCCGTCGAGCTCACCACCAACCAGTTCATTGGTCCCCCGCTGGGCGGGCTGCTGGTGGCCATGGGCCTGGTTGCGGGCGTTGCCGTGCCGGCGGCTCTGTGGCTTGCGGCCGTCTGCGGCCTGCTCCTGGTCCCGGGGGCATTTCGCACAGAACGTGAGCAGAAGACGACACTGCGATTCGACATTGCTGAGGGGCTGCGGTTCCTCTGGAACCAGAAGATCCTGCGCACACTCGCGGTGATGACCGGGGTGTTCAACTTCGCATCCAGCGCGGCCTTCGCGGTCTTAGTGCTGTTTGCCGTGGGCCCGGCTTCASARATGGGRCTGTCCGAAGTGGGGTTCGGCCTGCTCTTGACCACCTCCGCTCTCGGCGCCTTCGTTGGCTCGTTCATGTCCGAGCGGGTGGAGGCCAGGCTCGGCCGGTCCACGTCCCTGATGCTGACGATCTTCGGGGCCGCGCTGTTCGTGGGTGCGCCCGCCCTGACCGACAACCCCTATGTTCTTGGCCCAATCTTCTTCGTGGGCGGCATGCTGATCGTGCTTTGGAACGTCATCACSGTRTCCCTGCGCCAGCGCATTRCKCCCAACCGCTTGCTGGGCAGAGTCAACAGCGCCTACCGCCTGCTGGCGTGGGGCACCATGCCGCTYGGWGCRGCAGCSGGCGGYCTGCTGGCCCAATGGCTGGGCCTGCAGGTCATGTTCGGCATCATGGGAGTGCTGACCCTCGCGCTGCTGGGGATGATGCCCGTCCTCACGAACAAGGCAATKGCCGCGGCCGACGTCGAATCCTAAGTTGCTGCCAGGGGCGCGGATCGGGCATCCGCGCCCCTTGTTTGGTGCCGGGTTCCTGTCAGCTGTCGATCGAGGCCATGTTGGCCTCGTCGTGGCGTTCCCCCGCGGCGGGCCGGAGCGAGTTCAGCCGATCCAGCTGGTCACGGGTGAGTTCGATGCCGTCGGCCGCGGTGTTTTCCTCGACCCGGGAGACCCTGCGGGTGCCGGGGATCGGGGCGATGTCGATCCCGCGGGTCAGCAGCCACGCGAGGGCGGTCTGCGCGGGGGTCGCGCCGATCTCGGCGCCGATGGCCTTCACCTCGTCGACGATCGCGAGGTTGCGGCGGAAGTTCTCACCCGTGAACCGGGGGTTGGTCTTGCGCCAGTCGTCGTCGGCGAAGTCCTCGACGGAGCGGATCTGGCCGGTCAGCAGCCCGTGTCCGAGCGGCGAATACGGAACGAACCCAATTCCGAGGTCGCGCAGCAGCGGCAGGATCTCCGCCTCCACGTCCCGGGTCCACAGCGAGTACTCCGTCTGCAGGGCCGAGACCGGCTGCACGGCGTGTGCCCGGCGGATGGTCTCCGGGGAGGCCTCGGACAGCCCGAAGTGCAGCACCTTGCCCTGGGTGATCAGGTCCGCAACCGCGCCGGCCGTCTCCTCGATCGGGGTGTTCCGGTCGATCCGGTGCTGGTAGTACAGGTCGATGTGGTCGGTGCCGAGGCGCTTGAGGGAGCCCTCGACGGCGGCCCTCACGTTCGCCGCGCTGCTGTCGACCACGCCGGGGCCGCCGCCGGAATGGGAGACCAGGCCGAACTTCGTTGCAATCCTGACCTGATCGCGGCGTCCCTTGACGGCTTGGCCGACGATCTCCTCGCTCAGGAACGGCCCGTAGATCTCCGCGGTGTCGATGTGGGTGACCCCGAGGTCAAGGGCGCGGTGGATCGTCCGGATCGACTCCGCGTTATCCAGGGCGCCCTCGCTGGTGTAGGTGCCGGCCATGGTCATGGCGCCGAGTCCGATGCGGGAGACTTCCAGGCTTCCGAGGCGTGCGTTCTTCATGGTGTATTTCCTTTGGGTGTGGTTTCCCGGCCTGGAATGTGGGCATGGCCCACAGCGTGGCGAGGGTTTTGGGGCGGCCGGTAGCCATTGGCGTCCGGCGGGTATGTCGAGACTAGGTGGACGACGGCGGGAGGCTCCCGACGTCATCCGTTTGCCTCGGTGTCAGGCGTCGGTGTCAGGCGTCGTCGTGGGCCAGGTTGCTGGAGAGCTCGCGGTGGGCGTCGGCCTGGACCTGGAGTTCCTTGGCCCGGGCCTCAAAGACTCCAACAGCGTCCGCTCCCGCGGCGAAGCGCAGCGGCGGTTCATCCAGCTCCGCCAGTTGAATGAGGGCGACGGCGAGCTTGGCCGGGTCCCCGCCCTGAAGGCCGTTCATGCCTTTCCACGCGGTGACTGTCTGCTCGGCCCGCTCGGAATAGTCCCCGATAGTGGATGCCGCGTAGCTGGTGGCTTCCGGGGTGAGGAGCTCGGTGCGGAAGAATCCCGGCTCAACGATCATGGTGCGGATTCCGAACGGCGCGACTTCGGGGGCCAGGGATTCGGCCCAGCCCTCCACACCGAACTTCGAGGCGGCGTAAGCAGAAAGGAACTCCCCGCCGGCGATGCCGGCGGTGGAGGAGATCGTGACCAGCAGGCCCGAGCGCTGGGCCCGCAGGACGGGCAGKGCCGCGCGGGTGACGTTYATGGGTCCGAACATGGTGGTTTCGATTTGGGCCCGGAAGTCCTCCGGGGTGATTTCCTCGAAGAACCCGGCGTAGAAGTTGCCGGCATTGTTTACGAGCACGTCGATCCGGCCGAACCGGTCCACGGCGGCGGCGATGGCGGCGGTGGCGTCGGCGGGGTTGGTGACGTCGAGTTTTACGGCCAGCAGGTTCTCGTTCTCGCCGACGGCCTGGGCGACCTTGTCGGGGTTTCGGCCGGTGGCGACGACTGCGTGGCCGGCGGCCAGGGCGGCCTTGGCGATGTCAATGCCCATACCGCGGCCTGCCCCGGTGATGAACCAGACTTTCTGTCCGGTCTTGGCGTCGTTGTGCTCAGTCATGTTCTGTCTTTCCTGGGTTGGGTGTTCCGGGCCGCGCGTGGGAGCGCAGATCCGGGATGGAAGGGTCGCTGGTTGCGGTTTTCGCCGGGGGCGATGCCGCCCAGCTGGCAAGGAACGCCAGCGCGTTTTCGGATGCGGACCCCGGCTCTGCAGTGAAGGTGTACAGGGTTTGTCCCTCATCGCCGGGAAGGTCGAGCGTCTCGAACTGCAGCGACACGTCGCCGGCGACCGGATGGTGGAAGCGCTTGGTTCCCGTGGTGTGGATCCTTACGTCATGGCCGGCCCACAAGGCGGCGAAGTGCCCGCTGCGTGTGGTCAGCTCGCCGACCAGTTCGTTCAATGCGCGGTCATGGGGATTCCGTCCCGCTTCCGATCGGAGCATCGCCACCGTGGTGGCAGCGATTGCGGACCAATCGGGGTAGAAGTCCCCTGCCCCCGGATCGAGGAAGAGGTACCGGGCCTGGTTCGGCAGCTGGCCCGGAGCCTCCGGACCAGCGGCTGCTGTGGACTCGAACACCGGCCCGTACAGCGCGCGCCCCAAGGAGTTGGCGGCCAGCACGTCCGAGCGTCCGTTCTGCACCAGGGCGACCGCTCCGGTCATCCCGTCCAGCAAACGCAATACTCCGGGACGGACCCTCTGCTGCGGTGGCCGGCGCGCCGGCCTCCGGGAGGACGGCGTGTTGGCCGTCCTGGCCAAGTCCATCAGATGTGTCCGCTCTGCCTCATCCAGCTGAAGGGCGGAGGCCACAGCGTCGAGGACCGAGTCCGAGACGCCGCGGATGCTGCCGCGTTCCAGCCGCGTGTAATAGTCCGTGCTTACCCCGGCCAGCTGTGCCACTTCCTCCCGACGCAGCCCCGGAACGCGGCGCAGTTCGCCATAGTTGGGGAGCCCGGCCTGATCCGGGGTGATCTTCGCCCGGCGCGAGATCAGGAAGTCCCGGATTTCGTCTTTTCTGTCCACATCCACCACGCTACGCAGCCCGGACGGGCGGTGGCAGTGTCTATCAGACACCCCCAGTTGAGGCGGTGGATACAGGTGTGGCCCCTCAGAACCGGTCGATGTTCGTAGCCCGGCCGTGTCACAGTCCGCCGCCCGGCTGCTTTGGTGACAGATCGCGCTAAAGTGTGCGTATGCCTAGGATTTCGGCCGCGAGCAACGCCGCCCAACGTGCCGAGACCCAGCGTCGCATCCTGACCGCATTCGGGGAACTCCTCTTCACCCACGGGCTCCCCGGCCTGACCATGACGGACGTCGCGCGCCATGCCCAGATCGGCCGGACCGCCGTCTACAACTACTACGCGGATATCGAAGAGCTCCTCATCGCCTACGCCCTGGATGAAACCGAGCGGTTCCTGCTCGATCTGCGCGAATCCCTCGATGCGCTGGAGAACCCGGTGGAGCGCCTGGCCGTCTACGTCCGCGCCCAGGTGGAGGACCTGAGCCGGCGCCACCTGCCGCCGGGCCCGGCCATGGCGGCGGTGCTCTCGCCGTCGTCGTTTGCCAAACTTGCCGACCACGTGGGTGAGCTCAGCGTGCTCCTGCGGGGCATCCTGCGCGACGGCATGGCCCAGGGGTACCTGCCCGAGTCGGACATTGCCCAGCTGGCCCAGCTCATCCACGGCACGCTCTCCTCAAGCGCTGCGCGGGGCGACGGGGCGGGCCAGGACGCCGGGGCCGAGGCACGGCTCGCCCGGACGGTGCGGTTTGTCCAGCTGGGGGCCGGGGCGAGGTTTGACGACGCCGGCCGGCCGGTCCGCACCATCCGCTAGGCCGCGGCGCCGGGAAGGCTGGAAGGCTGGCAGGCCGTGCCTTAGCCCGTGCCGGGCGTCGCCGTGGGTACGGCGGGCAGCGTGGCCTCATCCACGATGCGCCGGTTCTCGCGGGGGCAGCTGAGCTGGCCCGGCGTCTGGTCCACGAGTTCCGGCTTGGCCAGTTCCTTGAAGTCGCCGGTAATGATCACGTCCACGCTCGGGTCAGCGCGGCCGTCCTGGACATAGTCCGAGCCGGGCACGTGGCGCTGGACGCTGAAGGCGGCCGACTGGCCGGCGGCACCGGAGACCACCAGCGCCACGCCGCGGTAGCTCGACGTCGTGTTCCCCACGGCACCCACCAGGAACTTCCGGGCGGCAAGCTGGTCGGCCACGCTCCGGGCCAGGCCCGGCCGGCTCGTGGAGTTGTAGATATTGACGTGGACCTTCTCCGGCGTCGCGTAGTCGTAGGTGGCCGCCGGGCACACCGACACTGCCGCCTTGCTCCGCTCCGCCCCGGGGATCTTGATCTGGCCGTTCATGATGGCGAGGGCCACCACGATCGCGGCCACGATCAGGCCGACAAGCATCACCAGCACAACGCCGTGCAGGATCCTGCGCCGCAGGCGGTGGGGGTTCTCTGCCGTATCGTCCTGCTCCACGAACGTGGCCCTCAGCTCGGAGCCACTGATGACGCGGTGCCCGTGCAGGACTCTGACGTCTGGCGGCTTCCTAGCCATTTATCACGAGGACCCGCGCGTGGATTGCGGTGCGCTGGTGCAGCGCGGTGCGGACTGCCCGGTGCAGGCCGTCTTCAAGGTAGAGGACGCCGCGGTATTCCACGACGTGCGGAAAGAGGTCGCCGAAAAACGTGGAGTCCTCGGCCAACAGGGCTTCAAGGTCCAGTGTGCGCTTCGTGGTCACCAGCTCATCAAGCCGGACAGGACGCGGGGGCAGGGCCGCCCAGTCCTTGGGCGTGGTGTAACCATGGTCGGGGTACGGGCGTCCCTCGCCCACAGCTTTGAATATCACCATGCCAGCCTAGGGAACTTGGACGCCCGAAGGAACGAATGTCCCCCGGCGGCGTGAGGTTGTGGCCAAACGGTAACCATTTGTCACACGACGCATTGACACGACCAGCGCCTGCCGCCTGTCACATCCAGCGCCGGGCCGTCGGTCTGCTGCGCGGTTCACCCAAACGTCCCGCGCGGCTGACAGAATGGCCGTATGACTTCACCCGAGACTGTCCCTGTTCCGTCGCCGTCGGCTCCCGTGCTGGCGCTGCTGCTCGACGTCGACGGTCCGGTCGCGAGCCCGGTCACCCGCGAGGTGCAGCCCGGCATCATCGCCGATCTGGTGGCCCTGGCCGCCGCCGGCGTGCCGGTCATCTTCAACACCGGCCGGTCGGACGCGTTCATCCGCGAGCAGGTCATGGAACCGATGATCGCCGCCGGGATGCCCGCCGGCACCCTCATCCACGCCATTTGCGAGAAGGGCGCCGTCTGGTTCAGCTACACCGCGGAAGGCCCCGGCCCGGTCCACGTGGACCACGAGCTCGCCATTCCGCAGGCCTTCGGCGATGACGTGCGCCGCCTGGTGGCCGAGGACTACTCCGCCCACATGTTCTACGACGAAACCAAGCGGGCCATGGTCTCCGTGGAGCAGCACATTGCCGTCGCCAACCCCGACTACCGGGCCGAGCAGGAACTCTTCGACGCCGACGCCATGGGCCTCATGGCCCGGCATGGGCTCGGCGTGGTGCGGCTGGACCACCACGTCCCCGATTCCGATGACCAAGTCGACTTCCGCGTCGATCCGACCATCATCTCCACCGATATCGAATCGGTCCGGCTGGGCAAGGACCTGGGCGCGAGCCGGGCCGTGGAGTTCCTGGCCGCGCAGGGGATCACGCCGCAGGCCTGGCGCACGGTGGGCGATTCCCGCACGGACTACGCCATGGCCGACTGGCTGCACCACAACGACCACGCCGTGAAGCACGTCGACGTCCGGCCCGCGGACGGCATCCCGGTCAAACCCTACGATGTCCTCACCGCCGCCGATCTGGGGCTCGGCGAAGACGTGATCCACGACGACGCCGGTGCCGCCTTCCTGCACCACTGGCTGGCCGTCGTCACCGGCTGAGGCCCTGCTCCGCCGTTACGCTTCACCGTTACGGTCCGTCACATTTCGTCGTCACGCACGCCGCGCGGCGGCCGGTTTTCCGCGGCAATTTTGAGGCCCGCGTTATCATGCAAGTAGACACCAACGCACTCAAAGAAGCGGGAGCTCAGACATTACCGAAGCAGCGATCCAAGACGAGATTTACTATGGCAGCCAGGCATCTGTGGACGCCCACGCCGAGGTCACGTCGGCGGCCGCAGTCGCCAGATTCCGGACCCGCTCCGATGTTGTCCGCCACCGCGGCCGCTATGCGCTGATCAACGAAAACCGCACGCCGTACCAGGCCATGGTCGAGGACCTGATGTTCCTGCGTTCCGTCCTGGCCGGCGCCGGTATCGGCTACCTGCTGGTCCGCGGCAACAACCACCGCCCTGTGGTCGCCGTCGACTGGAAAGACCGCAAGGAACTCCGCGACGCCCTCGTGGAGGCGTGCCGCGACGAGCCGATGTATTCCATGAGCGTGGATGCAAAGAAGAAGTCGTCCGTGCTGGTGGCCGACGGCGAGCTGTCGCCGAACCGCCAGGCCCGGATCTTCCGGCTTTACCGGCCCAGGGTCGAACCCGAAGGCGGTTTTGAATTCGGGGCTTCCGCCGGCGTCCAGCTGGAGCTGTGGAGCTTCGAAGGCGATCAGCTGATCCTGCCGATCGAGAACTCCCTGACGCGCCGCACCATGCTGGCCCAGGATGCAGTGCGCGGCACGGTGGAACGCTACGGCCACACGTGGCCCACCATCGAGAACATGTTCGCGGACCACGCCAGCGACATCAGCTTCGACGTCGACCTGGTCTTCTCATGGGTTGACGGCAGCTCCCCCGAGTACATCGCGGCCCGCCGCGCCCGCATGGCCGGCGTGGTGGTGGGCGAGGGCGATGACCACGAGGCCCGCTTCCGCCAGATCGATGAGCTCAAGTACGCCCTGCGCTCGGTGTACATGTTTGCGCCGTGGATCCGCCGGATCTTCATCGCCACGGACTCCCCCGCGCCGTCATGGCTGGCCGACCACCCGAGTGTGACGATCGTCCGGAGCGAAGAGTTTTTCGCCGACACGTCGGTTCTGCCCACGCACAATTCGCAGGCCGTGGAGTGTCAGCTGCACCACATCGAGGGGCTCTCCGAGCACTTCCTGTATTCGAACGACGACATGTTCTTCGGCCGCGCCGTGGGCCCGGACATGTTCTTCACCCCGGGCGGCATCACGAAGTTCATCGAGGCCGAGACCCGGATCGGCCTGGGCGACAACGACGCCGAACGCAGCGGCTTTGAGAACGCCGCCCGCGTGAACCGCAAGCTGCTCTGGAACCGCTTCGGCCGCATCACCACCCGGCACCTGGAGCACACGGCGGCCCCGTTGCGGCGCAGCGTGGTCGAGCAGATGGAGCAGGAGTTCCCGGCCGAGTTTGCCAAGACCGCCGCGAGTACCTTCCGGGCAGCGGACAACATCTCCGTGACCAACTCGTTCTACCACTACTACGCGCTGCTGACGGGCCGGGCCGTGACCCAGACAGCTGCCAAGGTGAGGTATGTGGACACCACGGCGCGGGCCGGCCTGAACTACCTGCCCAAGCTCCTGGCCAAGCGGAACATGGACTTCTTCTGCCTCAACGACGGCAGCTTCCCCGAGGTCCCGGCGGAAGAGCGGGCCGAACTGGTCACCGACTTCCTGGAGAAGTACTACCCCATCAAGGCGCCCTGGGAGAAGTAACGGACCGTGACCAAAACGGGCGCCGCGTCGGCCGGGGAGTGAATCAGTTCAGGGTGGTGTACCTGCGGTGCGCCGACGTCCGGGACGGGGCCTCGAGCTTGGCCTTCCCAGGGATATGGATCCCTGCGGCCGCGAGCCGGCGCTGGACTTCCTCCGGCGAGACCAGCTCCCCCACCGCCGGGGTGTCGCCGAGCAGCACCACGGAGTGCACGATCGTGTGTTCGTAGACGTGGACCAGGTTGAACGCCTGCCCGCCGTCGCGGCCTCGGGTGCCGCCGACCGGGACGTTCAGATCCTGCGTGTAGCAGGTGGCTGAAGCCACGGACACAGGGATGCCCGCGAACGTTGCGGTGGTCGAGTAGTGCAGGTGGCCGCCCAGGATGGCGCGGACATCGGAGTTGCGCAGGACGCCGGCGAGCGCCGGCTGGCCCCGGAGCTCCACGAGCACGGCAAGGTCCAGCACGGACGGTACCGGCGGGTGGTGCAGGGCAAGGATGGTCCCGTCCGGGGCCGGGGTGGCCAGTTCAGCAGCGAGCCAGTCCAGCTGGTCGTGGCTCAATTCACCATGGTGGAAGCCGGGCACGGAGGTGTCCAGGGTGATGATGCGCAGCCCGTTGACGAAGTAGCTGTGGTCCACGGGCGCGTCATTGTCGGCCTGGTCCAGGAGCCCGGCCCGGAAATTCGCCCGGTCGTCGTGGTTGCCCATCGCCCAGATGACCTTGGCCCCCAGGGCCTCGCACGCCGGATCCACGATGGCGCGGAGCTTGGCATACGCCTCGGGTTCGCCCAGGTCAGCCAGGTCGCCCGTGAAGATTACGGCTTCGGGGCGGGCCCCGGAGGCGTGGACCTCCTCGAAGAGTTGCCTGAGCAGGGCTTCGCTGTCCACGACGCCGTGCAAGGGTTGCGGACCCCCCAGCAGGTGGGGGTCGCTCAGGTGAAGTAGGAAATGACGTGGCCGGGGGTGTTCGGCCTCGATGCGCTCCATTGCTGCCTTCTTGGTTGGGTGGAAGCGGTGCTTCCAGGGTCCCTCTCAGTAAGAACTATCCAACCAGACATTGGGCAAACAATGTAAAAACTGGGACAGGCATATTGGAAAAATAAGCGTTAACAGGTGGCGTGCCCTCACATGCCCTTTCCGGCATATACGGGGGCGGGGACGCCCGGCGGCACTCCCGAAACCCCGGGGCTTCGGGGCGGGACGGACAGTGCCGCCGGGTTCACGGTTTCCGCTAGCTCAGGTAGCCGTTCGGGTTAAGCACGAACTTCGTCGCCGCGCCGGCGTCGAATTCCGCGTAGCCCTTCGGCGCGTCCTCCAGGGTAATCGCCTTCGCGTTGACGTTCTTGGCGATATGCACCCTGTCATGCAGGATGGCCATCATCAGCTGCCGGTTGTACTTCATGACCGGACACTGTCCCGTGGTGAAGCTGAGTGACTTTGCCCAGCCCGTTCCGAGGCTGAGCGAGAGCGAACCCTTCTTCGCGGCCTCGTCCACGCCGCCCGGGTCCCCGGTGACGTAGAGCCCGGGGATGCCCAGGGCACCGCCGGCGGCCGTTACCTCCATCAGCGAGTTCAGGACGGTGGCGGGGGCCTCGTGGGCTCCGGCCCCGTGCCCCTTGGCCTCAAATCCCACGGCATCCACGCCGCAATCGACTTCCGGGACGCCCAGGAGTTGCTCGATCTGCTCGGCCGGGCCGCCCTTACTCAGGTCGATGGTCTCGCAGCCGAAGCTGCGCGCCTGCGCCAGGCGGTCCGCGTTCATGTCACCCACAATCACGACGGCAGCACCCAGGAGCTGGGCACTGGTCGCCGCGGCCAGGCCCACGGGCCCTGCGCCTGCCACGTAGACGGTGGAACCGACGCCGACGCCTGCGGTGACCGCACCATGGAATCCGGTCGGGAAGATGTCCGAGAGCATCGTCAGGTCCATCATCTTTTCGAGGGCCTGGTCTTTGTCCGGGAACTTCAACAGGTTCCAATCGGCATACGGCACCAGGACGTAGTTGGCCTGGCCGCCTACCCAGCCGCCCATGTCCACATAGCCATAGGCGCTGCCCGGGCGGTCGGGGTTGACGTTCAGACAGATGCCCGTCTTGCGTTCCTTGCAGTTCCGGCAGCGCCCGCAGGCGATATTGAACGGGACGGAACAGATGTCCCCCACTTTGATGAATTCAACATCCGGACCCACTTCCACCACTTCTCCGGTGATCTCGTGCCCGAGCACCAGGTCGGCGGGAGCCGTGGTGCGCCCCCGGACCATGTGCTGGTCCGAACCGCAAATATTCGTGGCCACGGTTTTGAGGATTACGCCGTGGCGCACCTGCCGACCCACGTTGGCGGGGTTGACCCCCGGGCCGTCCKTGAGTTCGAAGGTGGGGTAGTCAATGTCGATCAGTTCGACCTTGCCAGGCCCCTTGTAGGCAACGGCTTTGTTCCCTGTCATCTATTTCCTCCTGCTTTCACGGGCCCCGTGGTGGGCGCCCTGGTGTGATTCACGAAGTTCTTTGATGCGCCCTCCACAGGAACACCCGGCCATTCTGCCGACGGCTGCCAGAGTTGCTTGCGCCGCGGGGAAGCCCGGAATGTTGGAGGGTCCGGCCAGTCTAGGCGCTAAGCATGCTTAGGGATAGGGCTGAGTTCCTCTGGACCCCGGGGCCGGTCGGGTCAGTCGAGGGCGGACTGAACAGCCTCGATGATCTCCGGCGCGTCAGGCTCAACGGTGGGCGCAAAGCGGGCGATGACCTCGCCGTCGCGGTTCACGAGGAACTTCTCGAAGTTCCACTTCACCAGGCCGGGCAGGATTCCCGTCTTGAATTTGGTGAGCTCGGCGTAGAGCGGGTGCTGGTTCTTTCCCCGGACGTTGGCCTTGACCGTCAGCGGGAAGGTCACCCCGAAATTGCGCTCGCAGAACTCGGCAATCTCGGCCTCGCCGCCGGGCTCCTGCCCGGCGAACTGGTTGCAGGGGACGCCGAGGACCTGGAAGCCCTGGCCCCGGAACTTGTTGTGCAGCGCCTCGAGTCCAGCGTACTGGGGCGTGAAACCGCACTGGGACGCCACGTTGACCACCAGAACCACCTCGCCCTTGAATCGGCCAAAATCGGTCTCGGTCCCGTCGATGAGGGTCAGGGGAATGGAGTGCAGAGCTGTCATGGGGCGCGTCCTTGCGATGTCGATGGTCCGGAGCAGGGAATCTGAACTGGTCACTCCATTATTCGGCACCGGGGCCTGCGGGTATGGGTGTGCCTCCCGGACATGACGCCGGAACAACGCCCTGCGGCGCGGCGGCGGCTAGCCGCCGGGCGTCGCTGAGGGCGTCGCTGAGGGTTCTGTTGTCACTGCCGTCGTGGCCGACTGCGTGACCGCCCGTGGCTTCGGCGTATCGGCCGGCGCGGTGACCGGGTCCGGCTCCACAGTGAGCGGGGCCGGCACCGGGGTGGCCGTCTTGGCGGCAGCCTCCGTCGCCGTTGCGGAGACTGACGCGGGCGCGGAGGACGGCGGTGCCACCGGCGGCGGGACCGATAACGGTGCTGATGGCTTGGCTGAGGCTGTTCCCGTCTGGGTTGGCGCCGGCGTCGGGGTGGCGGTCGCCGACGGCGTCGGGGTGGCGGTCGCCGACGGCGTCGGGGTCGCAGTTGCCGACGGGGTTGGGGTGGGCGCGGCAGGCGCGGTCGTCGTGGCAGTGCCGGTCGGCGTCGGGGTCGCGGAAGCGGTGCCGGTGGGTGTCGGCTTAGGGGTGGCAGTGCCGGTGGGCGTCGGGGTCGCGGAAGCAGTGCCCGTGGGTGTCGGCTTAGAGGTGGCGGAAGGCGTTGGGGACGGTTTGTCGGCGGCGGCTTCAGTAGCCGCAGGCGAGGCACTCCCCGACGGCTTGGCGGCCACCGCGGCAGGCTGCTCCTGAACGCCGTCGCCCACCACATGGGTCAGGTCCTCCCGGACAGGAATCGCCCAGCCAATCCCCGCATTGGTTGCCTTACCGGCGTCGGGTGCGTAACTGGTCATGTCGATCGGGCCGAGTTGATCCACCTGCTTGATGGGGAGAAATGTCCAATCGCGCGGATCAGTGTGGGAGCCGTTGAGGATGGTTTCGAAGTGAAGATGGCAGCCGGTAGAGGATCCGGTGGTACCTACCCGGGCAATAATTTCCCCCACCCGCACGGAGTCGCCCTTCTTGACCGCGATCGCCTCCAGATGGTTGTACGTGGTGATGAGACCGTTGCCGTGGTCGATTTCCACCCGGTTTCCGCCGCCCCACGGGTGCCACCCGACGGCCCGCACCACACCGGCGTCGGCGGAGTAGACCCGGGTGCCGCAGGGGGCCGCGAAGTCCTGGCCCCAGTGGAATTCGCCCGCGAATCCCGTCAGGGGGCTGGTGCGCAGCCCGAACGGGGACGAAGGTACCAGTGATTCAAGCGGGGCCATGAGGAAACCCACCGCGGGCCGGTGCAGGGACGCCGAGGCCACATTGAGCTCGCCACGCACCCCTGCCCGGGTGGCCGTGTCCACCGTGCTCCGGCTAAAGGCCACGAGCGCCTGGGCATCGGCGGTGACAGCGCCGGCGCCGGGAGTCCCTGCTGGCGCGGTCGCGGCGGAGTGGGCCAGCGGGTCCAGGGCCTCCGGTCCCACGTCGCCGGAGGCAGGCATGGCCGCCGTCGGGACGGCGGTGGGCGCGCCGTAGGTCGCAAAGGCGCTCAGTCCCTGAAAGCCGCCGAATGCCAGCACGGCCAGGGACAGGCACAGGCCTCCGGACACGCAGCGCACGGCAATGGTCCGTGCCCTCGCTGACTGCTCACTCGATGAGTTTCCCCAGTGTTTTCCCACGAAATGACTCCCGCAATATGTCCGCCAGACCCCAATCTTCACGGACTTACCTCCCTATGTGACCACAGACGGCCGGGTCTGTGAACCGTCAGCGTGTTCCTTTTGCGGGACCAATCGGAGATCCGCGGATGTCCCCAGTAGCTTGCCAGCGGCGCCCCAGTAGTTCTCCGCACAATTGCAGGTGCCGCACGCCGCCGGGACGGGTAAGAATGAAGGATGCGAAATGTCCTCAGGGAATGGCAGGCGGAACTCAAACAGACGTTCACGGGGACGCGCGATTCGGTGCCCGAGTGGGTGCCGGGCCTGGCCGAGGGGGACGACGCCGGTTACCACTTGCCCGGCTCGGCCGTCTGGGCCGTGCACGGGGACATGCCAACCATCGTGGCGGGCATCCGGGCACTGCTGATGCAGGCGCTCCATCCCGGCGCGTTGGCCGGAGTCCACGATCACTCCCGTTTCCGCGAAGACCCGCTGGGCCGGCTGGCTGGCACGATCCGCTGGATCTTCACCGTGACGTATGGCTCCACGGATACGGCGAAGGCGGCGTCGGACTGGGTTCTTCGGCTGCACCGGACGGTGCGGGGAGAATTTGTGGATGGCCACGGCATCAGGCGCAGTTACGCGGCCAACGATCCCGAGCTGCTCCGGTGGGTTCACATTGCCTTTACAGACGCTTTCCTCTCTGCCCACAAGCTGTGGGGGCGGCCAATTCCTGGAGGACCTGATGCCTACGTCCGTGAGTGGGCCCAGGCCGGCCGGCTGATGGGCGTCGAGGCACCGCCGCTGAGCGAAGCGGAAATGCGGCAGCAGCTGGACCGCTGGTACGACGCCGGCGAGCTCCGCTGTGACGAACGGGTCACCGAAACGGTGGCGTTCATTCGCGACCCGCCCCTGCACCCCGCGCTCAGGCCCGGCTACCGGGTGCTGTTCGCGGCCGCAGTCGTCAGTCTTGAACCTAAGTACCGCGAGCTCCTGGGCCTGCGGACCGCGCGGCTGGGCCCGATACCGCTGCCGGTAACCCTGGCCACCCGGGTCACGCTCGGCGTGGTGCATGTGGCCCTCGGCCGGATGGGCCCGAGCGAGCAAGCTGCCCGGGCCCGGCTGCGCCGGCTGGGATACCGGGCCTGAGTCTGGGCCGGCGGGCGGCGGCGGCTTGCTGGTTCGGGGCGGGCCGGGGGCGCAGTGCGGCTGGGGCACGGCTGGGGCACGGGGGGCTGGGGCACAGGGGGCTGGGGCACGGGCGGCCGGGCCTCCGAGCCGACTTGGCGGATGAATCGGTGCCGGTACTGCCGGAGGACGCAGCCTTGGCCAGAACCTCACGAGAAGCTCACGAGAAGCTCACGAGGATAGAAATGCCCGAGACGCGAAAGGCCCGTAGACGCAAAAAGGCCCCGGTCCGAGGACCGGGGCCAACCGCGGAGAATGGGGGATTTGAACCCCCGAGGGCGTTAACCCAACACGCGTTCCAGGCGTGCGCCATAGGCCGCTAGGCGAATTCTCCAGTTGCTTCTGAATCAAAAGCAGATACTAGAATACCTGAACTTTCCGGCTTCGCCCAATTGAGCCTCCCCGCCCCGGCCTGCGGCTCCTCCGCGGGACATGCCCCGCGGCCCGCTTGAGAGCTGGACATAGCCCCAAATAGCCCACTCCTTCCCGCCAAGAATGGGCATGCCCCACACTGCCCACTCCCGCCACTTGGACATGCCCCACGGCCCGCCCGAGGGCTGGACACAGTCCCAAATAGCCCACTCCTTCCCGCCAGGAATGGGCATGCCCCACACCGCCCACTCCCGCCACTGGACATACCCCACAGCCCGCCCGACCGCTGGACACAGCCCCACCGCGCCCACTCCTGCAGCCCGCAGCTGCCGCGAAAAATGGGCATGTCCCGCCGAGGATTAAGGGCCAAACCGGGCCAATTCGGGGCACACCCAATCGTCAGGTAAACTTGCTGACGGCCCCTCATGTGGCGTCATCCTGTTGAACTCCCCCAGGACCGGAAGGTAGCAAGGGTAAACGGGCTCTGGCGGGTGCATGAGGGGTCTTTTATGTCTGTGCCGATTGGTAGGGTTTATCTGTGACTGTTACTACCGCCCTCTACCGTCGATACCGCCCCGATTCGTTCGCGGACGTTATCGGGCAGGAGCACGTCACCGAACCTCTCATGACGGCCCTGCGCAAGAACCGCGTCAACCACGCCTATCTCTTTTCGGGCCCCCGCGGCTGTGGCAAAACCACCTCCGCCCGCATCCTGGCCCGCTGCCTGAACTGCGCCGAGGGCCCCACGGACACCCCCTGCGGCAAGTGCCCCAGCTGCGTGGAACTCGCCCGCGGCGGCTCCGGCTCCCTGGACGTCATCGAGATCGACGCCGCCAGCCACGGCGGTGTGGACGACGCCCGCGACCTCCGGGAACGGGCCACCTACGCCCCCGTCCGGGACCGCTACAAGATCTTCATCATCGACGAAGCCCACATGGTCACGTCGGCCGGGTTCAACGCCCTGCTCAAGATCGTCGAAGAACCGCCGGAACACATCAAGTTCATCTTCGCCACCACGGAGCCGGACAAGGTCATCGGCACCATCCGTTCCCGCACGCACCACTACCCTTTCCGGCTGGTGCCGCCGGAGCCTCTCATGGCGTATCTGGAGCTGCTCTGCACCCAGGAGAACGTCCCCGTGGCGCCCGGGGTGCTCTCGCTCGTCATCCGCGCGGGCGGCGGTTCGGTCCGCGACTCCCTCTCCGTGCTCGACCAGCTCATGGCCGGCGCCGGACCAAACGGACTGGACTACGAACTCGCGGTCGCCCTCCTGGGCTACACGCACGCCTCCCTGCTCGATGACGTCGTCGAAGCCGTCGCGGCGTCGGATGCCGCCACGGTGTTCCGCGCTGTGGACCGCGTCATCCAGACCGGGCACGATCCCCGGCGTTTCGTCGAGGACCTGCTGGAACGCTTCCGCGACCTCATCATCGTCCAGGCCATGCCCGAAAGCGCCCAGTCCATCCTCCGCGGCATGCCGGCGGACCAGATCGCCCGGCTGCAGAACCAGGCGCACAACCTCGGGGCGGCCGAGCTCTCCCGCGCCGCTGACGTGACCAATACCGCGCTCACGGACATGACCGGGGCCACCTCTCCGCGCCTGCACCTGGAACTGCTGTGCGCCCGCATCCTGCTGCCCAGCTCCGAGCAGACCGAGCGCGGCATTGCGGCCCGGATCGACCGCGTCGAGCGGCGGTTGAACTACGCCGGGAACGACGTCGGGGCTCCCCTCGCCAGCGCCCCCGCACCTGCCACCGTTCCGCCTGCACGCACGGAGCAGGCAGCCGCGCCACAGTTGCCGGCAGCGCACGTGCCCGCCGCACCTTCGCACGCCGCGCCGGCTGCCACGCCCACCACCCCCTCCGCCCCGCGTCAGGGCGAGCAGCCGCCGGCCACAGTCTCCGCGCCCGCCCGGCAGGACGAACCCGTCCGAGAACCGCTGACGGCACCACGGGTCAGCACCAGCGACTGGCCTGTGGACGAACCCGCGGCGGCCAGCCGGCCCGCCCCTGCCGCAGGTCCCGCCGCCGCGCCTCCGTCCCTGCCCGCGTCGGCGACTGCCCCAACGGTTGCCCCATCCGCCCCTGCACCGTCTGCCCCGGCGGCATCTACCCCAGCACCCTCCGTCCCCGCGCGTCCCGAGCCGGCCGAGCCCGGCCGGGCGCCTGCCGCTGTTCCCAGCCCCGCTCCCGGCTCCGCCGCCGGACCCGGAGCCGACGTGGAGGTTTTGCGCCGCGCCTGGCCCGAGATCCTGCAAACGCTCACCAAGATCAAACGCAGCACTTGGGCGCTGGTGGAACCCAACGCCCAGGTCGGCCATTTCGAAGACCACGTCCTGACCCTCGCGTTCACCACCGCCGGGCTGGCGGGCGCCTTCGGCCGGGCCGACCACGCCGAGAACCTCCGGCAGGCGATCCACAAGACCATCGGCATCGATTGCCAGATCCGGGCCGTGGCCGGCAGCAGCAACAGCCCAGCGAGCTCTGAGCCAAACCCAAAAGCGCCGCCGGCTAGCCTGGAGACCCCGGCATCGTCCGCAAGCCAGGCGACATCGGCCGACGTCGCCTGGGGCCTGAGCCCGGCTCCCCAGCAGGCGCCATCTCCGGCCAACGATGCCGCTGAAGCCGTCCCCTCGCGGGTGGCCCCGGCGCACGTTCCCGCCGCCTCAATGCCTTCGACGCAACCCACTCCGGCCCCCGCGGCCCCGGCTCAGGTCCGTGCCGCCGCGCCGGCAGCGGAACCGCAGTCACCCGCCCCCGCAGCCCAGGCGCCGGTCCGCGCAGCCGAGCCGGCAGCCGAATCGGACGGCCCTTCGGAGCCTTCCGGGTCCTACGCCGACGCCGATGACGACTGGGGACCGCCCCGGGACGAGGACGCCCCTCCGCTGGACGAGGAACCACCAATGGATTGGGACCCCTCGCCCGTAGCCACGCCGCGCCGCCCCGAGCCCGCGGCTGCCGCTACCGCTCCGGCCCGCAAGTCCCCTGCCGCGCCGGCGTCCAAAACCGCCGGTTCCCCGGCCCGGACACCGGGCGCAGACCCGGACGCGTCGGATGACGCGTGGGCCCGCGCCGTCGAGCAGTCACCCGGCGTCTGGACGGTCGGCACAGATTCGAACCTCGGCCGGTACACGAGCCCGGATGTCGAGCCCGCTGCGCCCGAGCCCGAGCCGAAGCCTGTGCACTACGAGCCGGCGGCGGCACAGATCCCGGAGTACGCGGGTGTCGTGTCCGCGCCGTCCGGACTGACCTCGGACCACCCGGCCCGGGCCGAAGTGGCTCCGGCGCCGGCGGTTGCGGAGTCTGTTGCGCCGCGTGTGGCCGCCGCTGCCGTAGCTGCCGTCGCGGAGGCTGTTGCGGTCACTGCCGTTCCCGAGGCCGCCGCCCCGGCAGGCCGGCAAAGCCTGTACCAGCGGCTGTCGAACAGTCCCGAGGCCGAGGCCGGGCGGGCGAAGGCCCCCACCCGAGCTGCCGCCGCGACCACCGTCTACGTACAGGACATCCCCAGCGCCGACGACGAAACGATCGAGGAATCGGGCGTCTTCGGCCGGGCCGCCGTCGAGCGCATTCTGGGCGGGAAACTGGTGGAGGAGCGCTCCCTGGATGGAAGCCCCCTGCCGCCCCGCTTCTAGCAGACCCCCTGCCGGCTGGCCCCGGCCCCACTCCAAAAGAACGAGGACATTGTGTACGAAGGCGCAGTTCAAGAGCTGATCGACGAGCTCGGACGCCTTCCCGGAGTGGGGCCGAAGTCAGCCCAGCGGCTGGCCTTCCACATCCTCGAGGCTGATCCCCAGGACATGAAGCGGCTTGTCGATGCCATCACCACAGTGAAGGAACGGGTCAAGTTCTGCACGGTTTGCGGGAACGTGACCGAGCAGGAACTGTGCAACATCTGCCGCGACCCGCGCCGGGATCCCACGGTGATCTGCGTCGTCGAAGAATCCAAGGACGTCCTGGCGGTGGAGCGCACGCGGTCCTTCCGCGGCAGGTACCACGTCCTGGGCGGCGCGATTAATCCGATCGCCGGGATCGGTCCGGAACAGCTCCGGATCCGTGAGCTGCTGACCCGGCTCAACGACGGTGCCATTCAGGAAATCATCATCGCCACCGACCCCAACCTCGAGGGCGAGGCCACGGCGACGTATCTGGCCCGGATGCTCAAGTCGATTGGCATCGCCGTCACCCGGCTGGCGTCCGGCCTGCCCGTGGGCGGGGACCTGGAATACGCCGACGAAGTCACGCTCGGCAGGGCCTTCGAGGGCCGCCGCAACGCCCTGAGCTGAGCTGACGGATTCGTGGCAACCACCGGCAGCGGCACCCCGGCGCCGCTCCTCACCGGGCGGTTGCTGTTGCGTCCGTTGACAGCGGACGACGCCGGCGCCCTGCTCCGATTCCGGGCCCATCCGGCGGCCACGCGGTACCTGTCCCATGGTCCGCTCACCCCCGCGCAGAACAGCGCCCGGCTTGAGCAGACACTGTCCGCGGCGGCATCCTCCACGGCCGAGTGGTTTCACTTCGGCTGGGCGATCGAGCTCCGGGCCACCGGTGAAGTCGTTGGCGACGCCCGGACCTGGAACACGCAGGAACCCCCGGCGCCCGGCCGGATTCCCGCAGACTCAGCCAGCCTGGGCTACGTTCTTCACCCGGAGCACCATGGGCTCGGTCTCGGCCGGGAGGCCGCCGGCGCCCTGGTCGACTGGCTTTTCGGCGCCCGCGGCAGCGAGACCATTTTCGCGGGAGTCTACGAGCCCAATCTCCCGTCCCGAAGGCTACTCGAGGGCCTGGGCTTCCGGAAGGACCGCTTCTTCCCCGTCGCGGAGGACACAGCGGGAAAGCAGCTCCCGTCCTGGCGCTACCGGCTGGACCGCGGCTAGCGGACATGCCCCGCGCCCACGCCCACGCCCACGCCCACGCCCACGCCCAGCGGACATGCCCCGCGCCCGCACCCAACAATGGACACAATGCCCTCACGCCCACTCCTGCCCGCCAAGAATGAGCATGTCCCGCGGCAGCACTGAGCATGTCCACTCCTGGCCCGAGCTCCCCCACCCTGCCCCGGCGGACATGTCCAGCGCCCCTGCCCGGGAATGGACACAATGCCCTCAYGCCCACTCCWGCCCGCCAAGAATGAGCATGTCCCGCGGCAGCAGTGAGCATGTCCACTCCTTGCCCGCAGCACTGGGCATGTCCGGTGGAGACAAAACCCGGAGTGTCTGCCATTCGGTCACAATTCAACGGCGCGGGCGGCACGGCGATAAACTGGGGTGAGAAGTTACGCCGTCGCGCCGTTTGGTTGCCTGGCCCAGAACCCCGATGATCCAGTGAGGGTGCGCGAATGAGTTTGCCCACTACCGAAGTCCAGCCCGGATCGCAGACGTTGCCCGTCTCGGCCGCCGCCACCAAGCACCTTGTCGTGAAGAAATTTGGCGGTTCCTCGGTGGCTGACGCAGAAGGCATCAAGCGCGTCGCCCGGCGGGTCGTGGATGCCCAAAACGCCGGCGACGAGGTCGTCGTGGTGGTTTCCGCCATGGGCGACACCACCGATGAGCTCCTTGACCTCGCCGGCCAGGTCACCGATTCCGCGCCCGCCCGCGAAATGGACATGCTCCTCTCCGCCGGCGAACGAATCTCCATGGCGCTGCTGGCCATGGCCATCAACAAGTTCGGCGCCTCGGCCCAGTCTTTCACCGGGTCCCAGGCCGGCATGATCACCGACGGCATCCACGGCAAGGCCCGGATCATCGACGTCGACCCGCACCGCATCCGCACCGCCCTGGACAAGGGGCACATCGCGATCGTGGCCGGGTTCCAGGGCATGAGCCACACGACGAACGAGATCACGACGCTCGGGCGCGGCGGGTCGGACACGACGGCGGTGGCCCTCGCCGCGGCGCTCGACGCCGATGTCTGCGAGATCTTCACCGACGTCGACGGCGTGTACACGGCCGATCCGCGCGTGGTCGCGTCCGCCCGGAAGATCGACCGCATCTCCAGCGAGGAAATGCTGGAACTGGCCGCGTCCGGCGCTAAGATTCTGCACCTGCGCTGTGTTGAATACGCCCGCCGCTTTGGGGTGCCACTGCACGTCCGTTCCTCATTCAGCCAGAACGAAGGCACCTGGGTTCTGCCCGGCGCCGACGACAAGATCACGACTCAAGAGGGAGTTGCCTTGGAGCAGCCAATCATCTCCGGTGTGGCACACGATCGGTCCGAAGCCAAGGTCACGGTTGTCGGCGTACCTGACATCCCCGGCAAGGCAGCGGCGATCTTCCAGGTCATCGCGGACGCCCACTCGAACATCGACATGATCGTCCAGAACGTGTCCACCCACGGCACGGGCCGGACCGATATCTCCTTCACCCTCCCGATCGTCGAAGGCGCCGAGGCCCTGGCCGCCCTGCACGCCGCGCAGGACCGGATCGGCTTTGAGAGCATCGAATATAACGAGAAGATCGGCAAGCTTTCGCTGATCGGCGCCGGCATGCGCTCGCACCCGGGTGTGTCCGCCCGCTTCTTCGCGGCCCTCTCCGAGGCCGGCATCAACATCAACATGATCTCCACCTCGGAGATCCGGATCTCCGTGGTCACCCACGCGGATCTGCTCGACGACGCCGTCCGCGCCATCCACAGGGCCTTTGACCTCGACAGCGAGGACGAGGCCACGGTCTACGGCGGCACCGGCCGCTAGCCGCACCTGCGCATCCGGGCGGACCCCGGACCGCATAAAGACGGGGAAGGGAGCGGCACCTGCCGCTCCCTTCCCCGTCTCCGCCCGTCGTCGGCCGCTTCCCCACAACTCCGGCCGAATTCCCACGTTTCCGGCCGAATTCCCACGTTTCCGGCCGCGTACCACGCGGCCGCCCAGGACGCCCCCGGTACCCGGAACCGGCGAAGCGGGCCTCGTCAGACCTCTTCTTTCCCGAGATCCGTTTTCCGGACAGCGTAGTGGTGTCCGTGGTCGTCCGTCTCGACTTCGAAACCTGCCAGGTCGTCTTCCGAGGCGTGCTCGAAGTCGTCGTGCTTGTGAACTACAGGCGCCGCGGTGTCGCCTCGATTTGCGGGCCCGAACAGCAGCCTCAGCTTGTCGGTCTTTTCCATGAAAGCTCTGACAGCACGTGTCACTAGTCCCACCCCCTTTCCTCGTCCCGGATGGTTCAGGATGCTGCACAGCGGTGTGTCAGTGCCCTCATTTTACGCCCGGCAGCGGGAAATGGCCCGGGTGAGGTGGCGCTAAAAGGGACCTAGCGCAGGGATTTGTCGTCAGGGTTTCGGGGCACCACATAAGTGCTGCCGTCGGGCCGGTGCAAGGTCTCCCACTGTTCAGTTTCAGCCTGCCGCGCCGCCAGCAGCCGCCTGTTCTGGTCGGTCATCTCGTGGCCGAGTGAACTGCGGTTTGCCGGCCCGAACACCGCCCGGAACTTCCCGGTGGCCCGCATGAACCTCTCGACGGCGTTTTCCTTGGCCATGGCTATCCTTTCCTGGGAGCAAGACAATGCTCCCAGTGTACGCTAATCATTAGTGCACTAATCATTCGAAGGAGTCGGTGTGACCCAAGGAACCCCAGCAATTCAGGGCGGCCACGCCACGAACGGCCTGCCGGACGCCCAGGCAGCGCAGGACGACCTCCTGCTGGAACAGCAGCTCTGCTTCGCCCTGACGGTGGCCTCCCGCAGCGTCGTGGGCGCTTACAAGCCCGTCCTGGACAGGCTCGGCCTGACCCACCCGCAGTACCTCGTGATGTTGTGCCTGTGGGAAGCGAGCCCGCGGTCGGTCCGCGACATCAGCGACGCCCTGGCCCAGGAGCCGGCAACCATCTCGCCGCTGCTGCGCCGGCTCGAGACGGCCGGCTTCATCACCCGCCAGCGGATGGAAGGCAACGAGCGCACCCTGGATGTCCGGCTGACGCCGCGCGGCGCCGCCCTTCGGGAGCAGGCCACCGAAGTCCCGGGCATCATGATGGCCCGGCTGGGCCTGACCCGTGAACAGGTCGGCCAGCTGCACGCCACCATGATGGACCTGATCGCCGCCACACGGCCCGGCCCGGAGGACGCGCCCCGGCGGTAGACTGGGCAAAACAGAGGAGGACTGCTGATGCGCACGCAATCGGGCCGCCCGGCACTTGTCCTGGCGGCCGTCCTGATGGCCGTGGCCGGACTGGCCGCCTGCACGCCGAACGGCGGGCCCACACCTTCTCCCTCCCCCAGCACGACGTCGGGCACCCCCTCCAGCCCGTCACCCACAGCGCCGTCGGGCTCGCCGTCGCCGGAGACGGAGACGACCTCGCCGGCACCGTCCCCCTCCGCCGTCCCGCTGCCGTCCGGACCGGGCAAGGGCAACGCCGAACTCGCCATCATGGTCAAGCCGAACGAAACCGGCACCGCGGCCAACTTCACGCTGGTGTGCCAAAACGGGGTTCCGGCGGCCGAAAGCCAGCACCCCAACGCCGCCGCCGCGTGCATCGCCATCAAGAACAACCCGGCCATCCTCAGCCCCGCCCCGCCCGCCAAGAACCAGACCTGCACCCAGCAGTACGGCGGCCCGCAGGTGGCCACAGTCACCGGCGTCGTGGATGGCAGGGCGGTTCAGGCGAGCTTCAGCCTGACAAACGGCTGTGAAATCGCCGCCTGGAACGCCGCCAAAGATGTTCTGGGCTCATCCGGCGGGGCGAGCTAAGCCCTTGCACCTCCAGCAGGAAGAATGGCTGCCGCGCCAGACCGCCCACGTCCAACATGTCCGCCGCTACGCGGACCCCTACCTCGAGCGGCGCTCCGCCGGCCGGAAGCACCCGGTGGAGGACTTCCTCTTCACCTACTACACCCAGAAGCCCGGTCAGCTGCTGCGCTGGCACCCGGGCGCCGGCGTCGTGCTCTCCGGCCCCGAGGCTGAGGCGCGGACCGGGTGGAAGTATTACCGCGCGGCCGACGCCACAGAACTCGCGGCCGCCGGGCTGCCGGCGGAGTCGCCGGCGGTGACGGTCGACGTCGACGCCTTCCTGAGGGAGCGCCGGGAGGCACTGCAGTTCGCAGGGATCATCCTGGCCGGGACTGCCGCGCGGCCGGCCCAGTTCGGCTGCTTCGGGCTGCACGAGTGGGCCATGGTCTACCGGCAGGACAAGTTCGATCTCCGGCACGAGTACCTGCAGCTGCGGCTGGGGTCCGGGCGCACCGACGAGGTGGTGGAGGAGAACCGGATCCGGTGCTCGCACTTCGACGCCTTCCGCTTCTACACCCCGGACGCCGTTCCGCTGAACAGCATGGTTCCCAGCCGGGGGAACCAGCGCACCATGGAGCAGCCGGGCTGCCTGCACGCCAACATGGACCTATACAAGTGGGCCTACAAGCTGTCCCCGTTGCTGCCCAGCGAGCTCGTCATGGACTGTTTCGAACTCTCGTGGCGGATCCGGGCCATGGACATGCGGGCGTCGCCGTACGACCTCGCCGACTGGGGGTATCCGGCGATCCGGATCGAGACACCCGAGGGCAAAGCTGCGTACGTTGAGCACCAGCGGGCTTTTTCAGCCGAATCACAAGTACTGCGGCAGCGGCTGTTGCAGGAGCTCGCTCCCCTGCTCCAGTCGATGGGTTCCGGCCCTGCCCCCGAACACACGGAAGGACAGCAATGACCGCCACCCACGAGCGTCACAGCCACCACGAGATCGATCTCACCGTCCGGCTGACGGAGGCCCCGGAAGCGCCGGAGTACACCTTCCGACTGGCGGTCGACGGCGGCAGCGTCGCCCCGGCGTCCACGCTGCCGGATTCGGCGGCCGCCCTCGCGGCGGTCACGCAGCACGGCGAGGCGATCTTCTTTCCAAAGCCGGGGCCGCCGAAGATGTGCACGCAGCAGTACGGGGGTCCGCAGGTCGCCGTGGTGACCGGCTGGTTCCTGGGCCGGGAAGTCCACAGCACGTTCAGCCGCACCGATGGCTGCGAGATCGCCCGCTGGCGGGCGATAGCGCCGCTGCTGGGCGGGGTTGCGGGATCCACCGGGGCAATCTGAGCCTTCACGGCACGGACGCCCGCGGCCCCTGGGCTCTCCCGGCTCCGCCGGCCGGCCCGGGACCGGGTCCGCCCCGACCTTTCCCGCGCGCTCGGCTCTCCCGGCTCCGCCCCCGGCGGATTAAACGGCAACGGCCGGCGGTGTGAGCCGCCGGCCGATGCCGTATTTTGGTGCTGCTTCTGCCTAAATGGCGTCGCCTAGATGGCGTAGTTCGGGGCGAAGGACTGATCGCTGTTCTGCATCTTGCCCTGCTCCTCCTTCACCTTCTTGCCCTTGTCCTTCTTGTCCTTGTGGGAGTTGTCGCCATCGGCGTCGTCACCCGGACCGTCATTGGAATCCTGGTCCTCGGAGGTCGGCGGGACCACAACGGTCCCGGCCGGGGTCACCAGGACTGAGACGAACGTGGGATCGCTGGCACCGGCGAAGGTGACCCGGCCGATGTACGAACCGACCTGAAGCCCATCCCAGCTCAGCGTGACCTTGCCGGCCTTGCCGTTGGCGAGCCGGAGCGGGTTCGGGCTCAGCGAGGCCTTGCCCTCGACCTTGCCGAGCACGGCGGCGTCGACCGAGGCCTTGGTGGCCTGGTTGTTCGGGCTGGCGTACAGGTTGGCGTAGATCGTGTACTTACCCGGGGTCGGGTTGGGGATGGACACCGATTCGCTGGCCGACGACGTCGCGACCGTCAGCGGACCGTTCGGGGTCATGACGTACATGTCGAAGTCAGCCTTCGGATCCGCGGAAATGACCGAGAATTTGGCCAGCGGGGAGCCGGCCACGACTGTGACCTCCTTGACCACGTTGGAGGCATCCGGGGCGCCGGTGAACGGGCCCGGGACGAGCTCGGCGGCCGTGGAGTCGGCCTTCGAGAGACCGTCGAGGGTCATGTTGATCGGCGCGTTCGTGCCGGAGACCACCTTGATGGCACCGGAACCGCTGCCGCCCTCGGAGGTGAAGGCGACATCGGACAAGGCCACGACGGACTGCGGACGGACCGCGATCGGCGACGCCACATTCTTGTTGGCGCCCTGCCAGCTCAGCGAACCGGTCGCGAACTTGCCCAGGGGCGCGCCCTGGTTCTCAAAGGAGACCTTGAACGTGCGCTTCTCGCCGGCGGCGCGGAAGTTCAGAACAGCCGGGGTCACGCTGACCTTGATGCCGGGAACGTTGAACTGGGCCTTGTAGACCCCCGGGGTCAGGGCGGTCAGCGTGCGGGTGACCTCGATCTTCCCGGCCAGGTTGCCGAGGGCGAAGGAGGGCAGGTTCATGTCCCGCGCCTTGGTGGTTCCGTGGATGAACTCCAGGTAGTCTGCCTCGCTGGCGTCGTAGACGAGGCCCGGATCCAGCACGCGGGCCGGGTCCACCTGGCCTGCGCCGGTGGCAAAGACATCGGTGTTCTTGGATCCGTCGGCGTTCTTGACGTCGCTAGTGGTGGTCATCATCGCGGATTTGACCGCCGCCGGGGACCACGTGGGCTTCATGGCCAGGATCAGCGCGCCGAAGCCGGCTACGTGGGGGGAGGCCATTGAGGTGCCGGAAAGAAAACCGAAGTTGTCGCCTCCGGTGCCGATCGGCGAAACGCCGGCCAGCACGGCCACGCCGGGCGCCGCGACGTCGGGCTTGAGGAGGTCGGAGCCTTCAGCGAGCAGCGGGCCGCGGGAAGAGAACCCGGCGATCTGCGGCTGCGCCTCGAGGGGCAGTCCGGTGGTGTCCTTGTTGACCAGGGAAACCGTGATGGCCGGATTGGCCGTGACCTTGGCCTTGATGGCTTCGGTGGCGGGCGGGTTCACGTGGACGGTGGGGACTGAGTGTTTGTCCGTGTCCAGTGAGGAGACGGACAGGTTGACGAGGATCATGCCGACGCCGCCTCCGCGCTTGACTTCGGCGCTCTTTGCGACGCGGTCCACGACGCCGCGGTCACAGACCACAACTTTGCCGGTGATTTTGGCCGGGTCCAGCGAATCGGGGCCGCACAGATTCGGGCTGGCTTTCCCGGCGGCTCCTGCGTTGGCTGCCAGCACGACGCCGGCATTGGAAACCTGGCCGTTCATGATGCTGGCGCCGCGGTATTTGCTGCCGTCGGAGAACTCGACCGTGCCCTGCAGTTCCTGCGAGAAGCTGGTGGCCGCGACCGTGGTCAGCCAGGGCGCGCCGTGGTTGACGGTGCTGGCGGTCGGGCCGGAGTTGCCGGCGGAGACCGCGACGAAGATCCCGGCCGAGGCGGCGGACAGGAATGCCAGGGAGACCGGATCGGTGGTGGTATCCGTGGCGCCGGAGATGGAGTAGTTCAGGACGTCCACGCCGTCCTCGATGGCCTTGTTGATGGCCTCGACGGACGCGGACGAGTAGCACCCACCGGAGTTGGGATCGTTGTCTTCCCAGCAGACCTTGTAAACGGAGAGCTTGGCGGCCGGCGCGATGCCGCTGGTCAGCCCGAAGCTCCTGCCGTCAACCATGGCCTCGACATTGGCGTTGCCGGCAGCCGTGCTGGCGGTGTGGGTTCCGTGGCTGGCGGCGTCGACCGGGGACAGCCGTTCGCCCGGAGCCCAGTCTTCCGGCGGGACAGTGGCCGCGAAGTCCTCGCCAAAGTAGCGKGCGCTCAGGACCTTGGAGTTGCAGGCSGTGCCGTCGAAGTCGGTGCCGACCTGGCATTCGCCCTTGAAGGTTTCGCCGTCGGCTTTGAGCATCGCGATCTTGCCGTCCGGGGTGCGGTACGGCACGCCGACGACGGGATTTCCGGTGAGGGGCTTGACCTCCTGGCCGGCAAAGTAGGCGCTGGAGGGGGTGTAGCCGGTGTCAATGACGCCGACCACGACGCCCTTGCCGGCCGCGTCCTGGCCGCCGAACTTGGTGTTCCACGTGCCGTTGGGCCCGCTGAGCTTCAGGAAGTCGGCGGTGGAGTAATCGGGTGCGTTCTCCGTGTCCGGCGCGACGACGAGGACCGACGGGTCCCGGGCCAGTTTCACGGCCTGGTCCGCGGTCAGCTTGGCGCTGAAGCCGTTGAGGGCTGCGGTGAACTGGCGCTGCATCTTGACGCCCTGCTGGCCGGCCACCTGGGCCTGCTTCTGTTCCAGGTGGGCCTTGTACTGCTTGACTTCGGCCTTGGTGGCATCCAGTTTCTTGCCGGAGGCAGGCTTGGTGGCCGGCAGGCCGGCCGTCCCGCCGTCGTAAGTCGCGGAAGGCTTCTCCGCCATGACCACTATGTAGCGGCCGTCCTTGTAGTTGTTCGGATCAATATTCTTCTGTGCGACGCCGGCTACGCCCGGGCCTTGCGCCGGGGCCGCATTGGCGGGGGCGATCGCGATGCTGGACAGAAGAACCGGCAAGCCCAGGGTCAGTGCCGCGGCCCTCCGGAGTCCCCCGCTTCGAAGGAAGCTCTTTCCTGGTGATGTCACGAGTGTTTGAACCTTTCGTAAAGGAACGGCCCGACTCCAACGCCGGGCCCAACGGACTGGCGGGAACTCACCGGGCGGTCGCCCGGCCCGCCCCCACGGATACCAGCCGATTCATACAGTACAGACCGAGAGCGAGATATGACATAGACCACAAGGAGGTATTTAAAATTTGTCACGCAATACGACACGATGCGATGGTGAGGATGCTGAACTGCGTCAATTGGACTCCCGCGGGCACAGTGCCTACGCCAGCATGCGCCGGCTCAGCGCCGGAGGCCGCGACGACTTACGATCTTCGGGCCCGCCGCCGGCCCGCTCGTGATCCGCCGGCCTATTTTCGGGGAGTCCGGACCACGTCGCTGATCCATGCGCGGGTCTTCTCATCCAGGGGGCCGGCCACCTTGGTCGCCTTCGCCGCACGGTCAGCCTTGATCTTCTGCAGAACCATCCGGCCCAGCCCGGCGAACACTGCGACGGCCACAACAGACAACACCACGGATTTCGGTTTCTCAGCCATGCGCACATCCTACTGACCCGCGGCAGCCCCGACCATAGGGCGCAGCCGCCCCCGCGACGCCATCTCCCCAGCTCAAGGACCTGCCGGGGAGGCCGCGTTCACACTCCCCGCCCGAATACGGCCGGACGCACGGTGGCCGGTAGAATGGGCATGCAAGCTCGCGGAGCGCCCTTTCACGCTGTATTCACCAGTCCAACACACAGCGGATCGGCGTGAGACGGCACCACTCCGCTGCGCCCTTACCCAACGCTCACGCACAGGAGTTACCGGATGCCCCGGATCGTYGTCGACGTCATGCCCAAGSMCGAGMTTCTGGACCCGCAGGGGAAGGCCATCGTCGGTGCTCTGCCCCGGCTGGGCTTCACCGCTTTCAGCTCTGTCCGCCAGGGCAAGCGCTTTGAACTCACGGTCGACGGCGAGGTGACCGAGGAGATCCTGGCCCAGGCCCGCGACGCCGCGGAGACCCTGCTGTCCAACCCGGTCATCGAGGACGTCGTCAACGTCGAGGTCGTTGAGGCCTGAAATGACTGAACTCCCCCTGATCGGCGAGGCCGTCGCCGTCGCCGCCAACGCTCCTGGTGCTCGCAGGCTCGCTGGTGCGAAGATCGGCGTCGTCACCTTCCCCGGCACCCTCGACGACCGCGACGCCGCCCGTGCGGTCCGTCTGGCCGGCGCCACCCCGGTGGAGCTCTGGCACGCCGGCACCACCCTGGGTGACGTTGACGCCGTCGTGATTCCCGGCGGGTTCTCGTACGGCGATTACCTCCGCGCCGGCGCGATCGCCCGCTTCGCGCCGCTGATGTCCAGGATCATCGACGCCGCCAATTCCGAGGCCAAGCTGCCCGTGCTGGGCATCTGCAACGGCTTCCAGATCCTGACCGAGTCGCACCTGCTGCCCGGTTCCATGATCAAGAACGACCACCTGAAGTTCATGTGCCGCGACCAGGTCCTGCGCGTGGAAAACAACACCACCGCCTGGACCGGGGACTACGCCGCCGGCCAGGAAATCACCGTGCCGCTGAAGAACCAGGACGGCCAGTACATCGCCGACGAGAAGACCCTGGACGCGCTCGAGGCCGAAGGCCGCGTTGTGTTCCGCTACGTCGGCTTCAACCCGAACGGCTCCCGGCGCGACATCGCCGGCATTTCCAACGCCGCGGGCAACGTGGTGGGCCTCATGCCGCACCCCGAGCACGCTGTGGAGGCCGGCTTCGGTCCCGAGCTCGGCTCCGGCACCGAGGGCCTCGGGTTCTTCACCTCTGTCCTGAACAAGATCGTGGGAGACAACAAATGACGGAGACACCCGCAGTGGCGGCACCCGCGGAGACCGCCCGGAAGTTCAACATCGACACCGTCGAGAACGCGGCCAAGACCCCGGACACCGAACTCCCCTGGGCCGAACTGGGCCTGAAGCAGAACGAGTTCGACGAGGTGGTCAAGGTCCTGGGCCGCCGCCCCACCGGCGCGGAACTGGCCATGTACTCGGTGATGTGGAGCGAACACTGCTCCTACAAGTCCTCGAAGAACCACCTGCGCCAGTTCGGCGACAAGGTGACCGAGGAAATGAAGAAGGACATGCTCGTGGGTATCGGCGAAAACGCCGGTGTCACCAACCTGGGCGACGGCTGGGCCGTGACGTTCAAGATTGAGTCCCACAACTCGCCGTCGTTCGTGGAGCCCTACCAGGGCGCCGCAACCGGCATCGGCGGCATTGTCCGCGACATCATCTCCATGGGCGCCCGCCCGGTAGCGGTGATGGATCCGCTGCGCTTCGGCGCCATTGACCACCCGGACACCGCCCGCGTCATGCACGGCGCCGTGGCAGGGATCGGCGGCTACGGCAACTCGCTGGGCCTGCCCAACATTGGCGGCGAAATGGTCTTCGACTCCGTGTACCAGGGCAACCCGCTGGTGAACGCGCTGGCCGTCGGCGTGATGCGCCACGAGGACATCCGCCTCGCGAACGCCTCCGGCAAGGGCAACAAGGTGGTGCTGTTCGGTGCCCGCACCGGCGGCGACGGCATCGGCGGCGCCTCCGTGCTGGCCTCGGAGTCCTTCGATGACACCAAGCCGTCCAAGCGCCCCGCGGTCCAGGTGGGCGACCCGTTCGCCGAGAAGGTCCTGATCGAGTGCTGCCTGGAGCTGTTCAAGGGATCCCTGGTGGAGGGCATCCAGGACCTCGGCGCCGCCGGCATTTCCTGCGCCACCTCCGAGCTCGCCTCCAACGGCGACGGCGGCATGGAAGTCGAGCTGACCTCCGTGCTGCTCCGCGACCCCACCCTGACCCCGGGCGAAATCCTGATGTCCGAGTCGCAGGAACGCATGATGGCCGTGGTCACCCCGGAAAACATCGCCGCGTTTGAAGCGGTCATGGACAAGTGGGCGGTGGAGTACTCCTGGCTGGGCGAGGTGACCGACACCGGCCGCCTCATCATCACGTGGGAAGGCGAGGTCATTGTCGACGTCGACCCGCGCACCGTGGCCCACGACGGCCCGGTCTACGACCGACCCTATGCCCGCCCCGAATGGCAGGACGCCGTCCAGGCCGACTCCTTCACCGGGTCCGTCCAGGACGCCGGCCGCCCCTCCGCCCCCGCGGACCTGGCCGCCGCCATCACCGAGCTCGTCGCCTCCCCGAACATGTGCGACAAGTCCTGGATCACCAAGCAGTACGACCGCTATGTCGGCGGCAACACCGCCATGGCGTTCCCGGACGACGCCGGCGTGGTCCGGGTGGACGAGGAAACCGGCCTCGGCGTGGCCCTGGCCACCGACGCCAACGGCCGCTACACCTACCTGGACCCGTACCACGGCGCTCAGCTGGCCCTGGCCGAGGCCTACCGCAACGTCGCCACCTCAGGTGCCGTGCCGATGGCCGTCAGCGACTGCCTGAACTTCGGCTCCCCCGAGGATCCCGACGTCATGTGGCAGCTCGCTGAAGCCATCCGCGGCCTGTCCGACGCCTGCATGGTCCTCGGCATCCCGGTCACCGGCGGCAACGTCTCGCTGTACAACCAGACCGGCACCACCCCCATCCACCCCTCCCCCGTGGTGGCAGTGCTGGGCAAGTTCGACGACGTCGCCCGCCGCACGCCGTCGGGCTGGAAGGAAGACGGCCAGGCCATCTACCTCCTCGGCACGACGGCGGCAGAGCTGGACGGTTCGGAATGGTCGAACATGCGCGGACACCTCGGCGGCCTGCCGCCGAAAGTTGACCTCGAAGCCGAGCGCGAACTGGGCCAGATTCTGATCAACGCCTCCCGCGACGGCATGGTGGATTCCGCCCACGACCTCTCCGAAGGCGGCCTCGCCGCGGCCCTTGTGGAGTCGTCCCTGCGTTACGGCGTGGGCGCCCGGATCGCCCTGCAGGACGTCCTGGACCGCGACGGCGTGGACCTGTTCACGGCGCTGTTCTCCGAAACCCAGGGCCGCGCCGTCGTCGCTGTGCCCCGCTCGGAGGAAATCCGCTTCACGGACATGTGCACCGCCCGCGGCTTCGCGCACGTCCGGATCGGTGTGGTGGACGCCGAGGGCGGCACGCTGGAGATCAACGGTGTCGAGACCATGAGCCTCGACGCGCTCCGCGAAGCCCACGAGGCGACCCTGCCGAAGTACTTCGGCTAAGCCCTACCGCTCAAAGCAACGCGGGGTCACTTACCGCCCATAAATCCCCTCGGGATGGGCGGTAAGTGACCCCGCGTTGTTTAATCGTCGCTGCGGAGCTCCCGTTGCCGTGCGCTGAGGAGTTCGAGTTCGGGCCGGGCCGCCACGAAGCGTTCGACGGCGGTCAGTACCTCCACGACGTGTGCCCGGTCTGCTGCCACCAGGCCGGCGCCCAACTGCGTGCGCCGGTACTGTTCGTGGTCCCCGACCTCGGCCACGGAGACATCAAAGCGGCGCTTCAGCTCCGCAAGCAGCGGCCGCACCATGGAACGTTTCTCCTTCAGGCTGTGAACGTCGCCCAGAAGGATGTCGAATTCAATCCAGCCGATCCACATGCCATAAGCGTATCCATTGCCGGTTAGATGGTGAGCTCGCCCATCCGGTCCCAGCCGTCGCCGTCGAGCTGCCGGCTGATGATCCGGGGTGTCTCGGCCAGCGCCTGAGGCATGTCCGCCATAGCCTGCTTGAAGTGGGCGCTGTTCACGTGGGCCCCGGCGGCGTCATCCTTGAAGGCCTCAACCAGGACGAATTCATTGGGGTCCTCCACACTGCGGGACCAGTCGAACCACAGGTTGCCGGGCTCCTGGCGGGTGGCCTGGGTGAAATCGTTAACGAGTCCCAGCCAGCGCTCCGACCAGTCCGGCTTGACCTTAAATTTGACGACGATGAAGATCATGGGCTGAAGCCTTTCATTGGTTTTCCGGAGGTTCCATTCTTCCAGCATGACAATGCCGGGTCACATGGCCAGTTGGCGGGTCAACAGGCCTTGATGGCCTCGCGGGCCAGTTCCTGCTGCCGCGGGGTGCCGATCCGGTCGGCCCACTGTTCGGCGAGCTGGAACTCSACCATSGCCTCGGTGCACCGGCCGGCGTCATGCAGCGTCCAGCCGAGGTTGTTGTGCAGCGAAACCACCCACCGTTTGGTCCGCTCATCGTGAACCGTGGACGCGTACTCCAGGGCGCTCCGGGTCCAGGTCTCGGCGTGGGCGGAGTCGGCAATGGCGAGCATGTGCAGCGCGTCCACGGCCAGGAATTCCTCGACCAGGTAGTCAGCCAGTTCGGCCGCCTGTTCAAACAGCGGCACGGCCATCTCGGGGTGGCCGCTGGAATTGAGCACCCGGCCGCGTTCCAGCAGCACCCGCACCGCGACTGTGGGCTCGTCGGCATCGACCGCATCCAGCAGGGCGTCGGCTTCCTCGTAGCGGCCCTGCAGCCCGATGGCCCGGCCCAGCTGGGTGGTGAGTTCGGCGCGTTCGTCGGCGTCGTAGCGTTCATCTGCGGCCGCCGCCCGGAACCGGGCTTCGGACCCGGCGGGGTCGTCGAAGTTCCACAATTGGTCAAGGGCTTTCTGTTCCAGCATCCATCTGCTCCTGATCAGCTTTCACCTGCGGCCAGTTCGTGTGCACTCCCAATGTAGCGGGAAGTGACATGCCTTTGTGCCCGTCCCGTGAGGGCGCGGCCGGCCGCGTAGAACCAGTTGGACGGCCGGCTGAAGGCCGTGATTTTCAGGAACACCCGGCCGGCGGCGTCGATCTCCACTTCGAAGGCCTCCTCGCCCCGCACGGGATGACCGGGCAGTGTGCCGTACCCGAACCCGGCTCGTTGCGGCCCGTCGCCGGGCACCGGCCGGCGCACCCACACCACCTCGCAGGGCGCGTTGATCCGGAAGGGTCCGACGCCGAATCCGCTCACCACGCGCGCGCCGGGCACGACGGCGTCGGAGTCGGTGCGGACGCGCAGCCCGGAGCGTCTCTGCAGCTGCCAGGTCAGAATCCCCTGCGCCACCCTCCGGTACAGTGCCGGGCCGTCGCCGAGGTACGCCCGGGACACCAGGCAGGGAAAGCCTGCCGGAGCCTGGCCGTGCTCAGTGGAGCCAATGCCCGGATAGTTCAGCCCGTCCCGCGCGCCGGCACCAGGATCACCGCTCATGTGTCCTCGCCCCTGGCCAGTCCCGCCCAGCCCAGCTGTTCCCGCTGCTTCCGGCTGAACGAGGCGACCACCAGGTCATAGGAATCCTCCACCATGTCCCGGATCATGCCGTCCGGCAACGATCCGTCCAGCCGGACCCCGTTCCAGTGCGTCTTGTTCATATGCCAGGCGCCGGTGATTTCCGGGTGGATGGCCCGCAGCTGTTCGGCAAGGGCCGGCTCGCATTTGAGGCTCACGGACCAGTCGGCCGGGTCCATGGCCGATGCCGCGAACATCTTGGCGTCCTGCCGCGTGCCGCCGGCGATCCCCGCCCGCACCTTGAAAACCGATGTCTCCGGGCCGAAAGGAAAGTCCTCAAACGCACCGGGGAAGCTCAGGCAGATCTCGCGGAGGGTGGCAACGTCCATGGCACGAGCCTATCCGGCTGCGGCCTGCCCGGCTGTGCGGGCTATCCGGCTGCGGCCCGCCTCACCCTGCCTGCGCGGCGGTGCGGGCGTCGCCGATGCTGTGCAGCCCTTCCGGGCTGGTGCCGTTGACTTCGTAGTCGCCCACGGTGCGGGCCTTGAACACGGCGGGGTTGTGGGTGGAAACGGTCCTGGCGTTGCGCCAGTGCCGGTCCAGCGATTTCGACTTCGACGTGGCGGACGCCCCGGTGACGTCGAAGAGCTGCTGGGCCGCGGACTGGACGAGTTCGGGCACCAGAAGCTGCGCCTTTTCCACCGCGATCTCGCCGCGGACGTAGCGTTGTTCCGGGGTGAGATCCAGGTTCTGGTCCGCGCCGGCGTCGAGCTCCCGGGCGGCGGCCAGCACCACGGATTCCGCCGCGAAGACCTTGGCCGAGAGCTGGCCGATGAGCTGCAGGATCAGCGGGTCGTGGCGGAACAGTTCGCCGGAGCCGGTGTTGAAGGTGCGTTTGCGGTCGCGGACCAGCGCCCTCGCGTCGGCCATTGCCGCCCGGCCGATGCCCGCCAGGACGGCGAGCAGGACCAGCTGGAAGAAGGCCGGCTCGTGCGTGGTGGATTCCGAGCGCCGGATGATGTTGGTGTCCGGCACCACGGCGTCACGGAAAATCGTGGTGCCGGTGCCGGTCAGCTGCTGGCCGAACCCGTCCCAGTCGTCGAGGATTTCCACTCCGGGCTGGGTGGTGCTGACCACGGCGTACTGCCGGCCCTCCACGCCCGCGGTGCTGGCCATGACGGCAATCCACTCGGCGAAGATGGTGCCGGTGGTGTAGTACTTCCTGCCGTTCAAGAGCCAGTCCCCGCCGTGGCGGGTCAGCTTGGTTCCGGTGGTGCCGAGGACATTGCCGGATTTCTCCGTGGCGGCGTTTCCAAAGATCTCGCCGGCCACCACTTTCGGGTACCAGCGGTTCCGGAAGTCCTCGGATTCCAGGCCGACGGTTTCCACGAACGCGAAGTGCGAGCGGTAGAGGTGGGCCACGGAGGAATCCGCCTCGGCGAGTTCGATGAGCAGCCGGAAGAAGGGCTCAAAGCCGATGCCGTCGCCCCCGTGTTCCGTGGGCACCCGCAGCCGGCCGAAGCCTTCCTCGTTCAGCCAGCGGACCTGTTCGAAGGGCAGGACCCTGTCCTGCTCGCGGGCCAGCGCGTCCTCCGCGATCCGGGCAAACACGGGCCGGAAACGCTGCGCCAGCCTCTCGTAGGCGGCTTCGGCCGACGGCGCTGATGGTGCTGAATGTGCTGCGGGGGCTGTGGTCTCTGGTGCGTAGGACATGCGTTCCCTTGGTTGCTGGTGGCCGGGCTAGAGCTTGGCGGCGTCGGCGGCGGGGTCCTGGTCCCAGGGGGTGGGCAGGATGCCCTTCTGGTAGCTGGCAAACCAGGCCTTGACCTCCGGTGACTGGAAGGCGGCCTTAAGGGCCGCGGCCTTCTCCGACCCGGCAAAATCCTTCCGCCCGGCAACCACGATCCGGAACGGGACCAGGTCCGCATCCGTTTCGAAGGCCAGCGCGTCGTCCTTGCTGTGCCCGGCATCCGCGGCCATCCGGGCGACCAGGAAGCCGGCGTCGACATCGGGAAGGGTGTTGGCGAGGGACTGCTGGTCCACTTCCACGAACTGCAGCTTCTTCGGGTTGGCCGTGATGTTCTTTTGCGAGGTGTGGATCACGGTGGCGTCAGACAGCTCCAGCAGGCCGGCGTCGCGCAGCATGAACAGGGCACGGCCGTTGTTCGCCGGGTCCACGGGAATGCCGATCTTGGCGCCGTCCGGGAGCTCGTTCAGGGACTTGTACTTGTCAGACCAGATGCCGCCCGGGGCGCTGTAGACGTAGAACAGTCCCACGTTCTCCAGGCCCTTGTCCTGGTTGAACTGCTTCAGGTAGGCGTTGTGCTGGAAGAAGTTGGCGTCGAATTCGCCGTTGGCCACGGCCAGGTTGGGCTGGATGATGTCCGTGACGTACGTGGGCTCCAGGGTCCAGCCCTGGGCCGCGAGCAGCTTCTGGGCCAGCTTGGTCGGTTCCTGGTACGGGGCGGACTCGGTGACGATAATCTTGATCGTCTTGCCGCCGCTGGCGCCGGCGCCGCCGGGGTTGGTGAGGCCGCAGCCGGTCAGTGCCGCGGCGGAGACTGCACCGGCGCCGGCGAGGGCATATTTGAGGAAATTTCTACGCTGCATGGTCTTGGTCCTTTGTGGTGGTTCGCGCTGGGCTATGACTGGGCGGTAACGCTGGCGCGCTGGTTTTCGGCCGCCGCGGAGAATTCGGTGAAGGCTCCCCGGAAGGCCGCCGCGGGATGGCGTCCGTTGAGCCGCGGCCCGGCGCCGAAGAGCTTCTCGCGCAGGGTTCCCGGCGCGTAGCCGGTCTGGGCGAGGCCGCGGCTGCGCAGTTCCGGCATCACACCGTCGATGAAGTCGGTGTAGGAGCCGGGGATGGTCTGGTTGATGATGTTGATGCCGTCGATTCCGGCGTCCTGCCACTGCTCGAGACGGTCGGCAATCTGGTCCGGCGTTCCCACCACCCGGTTGGCCCGGCTGCGGTAGAGCGCAATGTCGCGGAGGGTGGGGTTGCCGCCGCGGACGGAGGCGCGGATAGCCGTGAGATGTCCCTGGCTGCCTTCCGTTTCAAGGTCCCCGAGCGGGGTGTCCAGCGGCAGGCCGCCGAGGTCGACGCCGAACCCGCCGCCCACGTGGGCCAGCAGGGCCTCAATGTCCAGGCTGTCCTCGAGCTCGTCGGCCTTGCGGTGCGCCTCGGCTTCGGTGCCGCCCACCACGAAGTGCATGCCCTGGAGGAACTTCACGTCATCCGGATGGCGGCCGGCGGCAACGGCCTGTTCCCGGACGGCCGCGGTGTACTTCGCGGCCACCTCGGTGCTCGGCGCGAGGGTGAAGGTGGCCTCGGCGTTGGCGGCGCAGAACTGCTGGCCGCGGCCGGAGCTCCCGGCCTGGAAAAGCACCGGGGTGCGTTGCGGCGAAGGAGCCGCGAGGTGGGGTCCGTCGATCGAGTACCGGGGCCCGCGGTGGTAGATCTTGCTGACTTTCTCCGGGTCCGCGTGGACTCCGGTCGCCTTGTCCCGGAGCAGCGCATCGTCTTCCCAGGACCCTTCCCACAATTTGTAGGCGGCCTCGACGTATTCGTCCGCCCAGTCGTAGCGTTCGTCATGCTTGGTCAGCTCGGTGGCGTTGAAGTTCCGGTGCGCGTTTTCCAGCACACTGGTGACGATGTTCCAGGCCACGCGGCCGCCGCTGATATGGTCCAGGGTGGACATCTGCCGGGCGAACTGGAACGGATGGCTCTGAATCACCGACGACGTCGCGGCCAGCCCGATCTCCCGCGTTCCCGTGGCGAGCGCGGACAGCAGAATGAGGGGGTCGTTGGACGGCACCTGCAGGCCCTTTTTCAGCAGCGATGCCCACCCGCCGTCGTAGTCGCCGTAGAGACCGACGACGTCGGCGAAGAAGATCGCGTCAAACTTGGCGTCTTCGAGCTGGCGGGCCAGGTCGATCCAGAGCTGGAGTTCGTTGAACCGGTGCTGCTGGGCTTCCGGGCGCCGCCACTGGCCGCCCATGATGTGGCTGGACGTGTTCATCACGAAGGCGCTGATCAGCAGGCGCGGACGGGGTCCGTCGAAACGGATACTGGGTGTTGAAGTCATGGGATGCTTTCCGCTGTGGGAGGTGGGACGAGGGTGCTGCCGGCGCTCAGAGGCGCTTGTCCAGGCGCCGGGCAACATAGGATCCGCCCAGCTGAACGATGGTGACCAGCAGGATCATCAGGACAATGGCGGTGATCATGAGCGGCGTTTCGTAGCGGTAATAGCCGTACCGGATGGCGAAGTCGCCGATTCCGCCGCCGCCCACCAGTCCGGCCATCGCCGAGTAGGAGATGAAGCTGACGGTCATGATGGTGATGGAGCTGACGAGTCCGGGCTTCGCCTCCACAATCAGGACGTCCCGGACGATCTGGGACCGGCTGGCGCCCATGGACCGTGCCGCTTCGACCACTCCGCCGCCGAGCTGGCTCAGGTTCTGTTCCACGAAGCGGGCGAAATACGGAATGGCGTTGAGGGTCAGCGGGACAATGACGGCGGCCGTGCCGATGGTCGTGCCGACAATGAACCTGGTCACGGGAATGATCGCGATCAGCAGGATCAGGAACGGGAACGAGCGGAGCAGGTTGACCAGCCCGTCCAGGACCCGGTGCAGCTTTGGCCTGTGCTTGAGCCCGTTGGGACCGATGGTGTAGAGCAGGACACCCAGCGGTGTCCCGAGCAGCACCGCCAGCGGGATGGCCACCAGCAGCATGGTGAGGGTCTGTCCCATGGCGACGCCGATTTCGGGCAGGACTTCCAGGATGCGGTCAAACATTGATCAGGCCCTCCGACGCGGCTGTGGTGTGGGTGCCCCTCCCGGAGCGGTCCAGCTGGATCTCATCGGAGACCAGGTAGCGGCCGATCGACGTCGCCGGGTGGAAACCGGGGCGCTGGAGTTCGGCGAGGTCGAGCTGCTCCACCACCCGGCCTTCTTCCATGACCGCGACGTTGTCCGCGATGGCCTTGATGACATTCATCTCGTGGGTGACCACCACGATTGTGATGCCGAATTCGGCGTTGACGTCGGCCAGGTATTGCAGGACCGATGACGTCGTCCGGGGATCCACGGCCGACGTCGGCTCGTCACAGAGCAGCACTTTGGGCCCGGTGGCAAGGGCGCGGGCGATCGCCACCCGCTGTTTCTGGCCCCCGGAGAGTTTGGCCGGATACGTTCCCGCTTTGTCGGCGAGGTCCACGATTTCCAGGGTTTCGGCGGCCCGCCGCCGGCGTTCCGCCTTCCCGACGCCGGCGAACTTCAGGGACAGCTCCACATTTTCCTGGGCTGTGAGGTTGTTGAGGAGATTGAAGTGCTGGAAAATCATGCCGATGTCATGCCGCTTGGTCCGGAGCTCGGCGTCGGACAGGGTCACCAGGTCGACGCCGTCCACCAGGACGCGGCCCGACGTCGGGCGCTCGAGGAGGTTGATGTTGCGCAGCAGCGTGGATTTGCCGGCGCCGGAGAACCCGATGATGCCCTGGATGGTGCCCCGCCTGATGTGCAGGCTGACGTCATCGACGGCCGTGAAAGGTCCCGCGGCCGAAGCGAATGACGTGCTGACGTTCTGGATCTCGATCACAGGCCCCCACCTGCTCGGGGCCGCGGCGCTGCCGCTGTCTGCGTGTTCATGATTTCCTCCGGGCTCGCCCGAGGAAAGCCCTGGGTCCGGGCTTCCGGGCAGCGCTGAGCGAAGCCGGGGAGCCTCAGAACACAGTGGTTCTCCATCGGTCCTGGCGGTAGCACCGTCCTCAAAGGAGGGGGTTGCTGCGGCGTCACGGAGCCAGATCTCTCAGCCGCTCGGGATGGTTACGAGTCCATCTCACACGGCAGGAGGCCGGATACAGAAAAAGCCGGTCACATTTTGTAACCGACTCTTCCCGATCTGTTGATCGTCATTCCCGGGCCGTTAGATGCCCACGCGCCAGCCTTCGCGGGCGGGGCACGCGTTCACGACGACGTCCAGCCCGGCGGCCTTGGCCCGGTCCGTCGCGGCGTCGTCGAAGACGCCCAGCTGCAGCCAGACGGCCTTGGCGCCTACTGCGATGGCCTCGTCTATGACTGCGCCCACCCTGTGGGAGTTGACGAAGCAGTCCACGACGTCGATCGGGTGCTTCTCCGCCGGGATGTCAGACAGGGAACGGTACCCCTTCTCGCCGTGGACGTCGTCGCCCGGAAGGTTGACCGGAATGATGGTCATGCCCATCCGGTCCCGGACATAGAGGGAGACCTCATACGCCGAGCGCCATTCGTTGGTGGTGAGGCCGACCACCGCCCACGTGCCTTTGGTTCGCATGAGGCGGTCAATGACTGCCGGATCGTTAACATGGGCCATGCATCAACCTTACTCCTGCGACCTTTCCGGGCAATTGCCGAATAAATGAATGATTTGGGCAGGACCCACGCCGGGTGAACGAATATTACGGCGCTCCCGGACGCCGATTTTGCGGAATCGTGCATCTGAAGTTCTAGTAGGTAGTGACCATCCCGAGCGGCCGAGAGACCTGGATCGATGACGCCGCAGCAACCCCCCGGTGACGTGGGACGACCATTCCCACGCCACCGCTCCGCCCTCCTTCGGTGAAATTCGAGGGAGCCGGAGCAACCAAGGGTGCTACTGCCAGGACCGATGGAGTGCAGCAATGACCCCTGAGAATTCTTCCGCCCTGCCCACCTTTGCCCGGACTGCGTCCGAGGCATTCCCCCAAACCACTTCGGACGCGACGGCGAACGAAGCAGGGCTGCGTGACGCGCCCGGCTCCTCTCGCGGCTCTTCGGGATGGTCCCTGAACGAGTCCACGGACGGCGCAGTGCACGGCGTCCCCGCCGATGGGCCGGCGCGTCACCGCAGCAGCACCTTCGGAAACCACCTTCCCCGGCACGGCGGCGCCGCGACCGCGGGAACTGTCCAGGCAGAGACGGTTGCGTTCTGGGAAACCCAGGCTCTCCGCCTCGACTGGGCGGACCTGCCCGGCGGCGCGACGGAGCAAACCAAGCCCTGGCACACCGCGCACCGCCGGGTCCCGGCCGACGTCGAGGCCGGCACCGGACCGCAGATCACCTGGTTCGAAGGGGGCAGGCTCAATGTCGCCTACAACTGCGTCGACCGCCACGTAGCGGCGGGGCGCGGAGACAAGGTGGCCCTGCACTTTGAGGGCGAGCCCGGCGACCGCCGTGCCGTCACCTACGCCGAACTCCAGCGCGAGGTCTCCAAAGCCGCCAATGCCCTCCTGGATCTCGGCATCACCAAGGGCGACCGGGTGGTCATCTACCTCCCCGTCATCCCCGAAACCGTGATCATCACCCTCGCGGTGGCCCGGATCGGTGCCATCCATTCCCTGGTCTTCGGCGGATTCTCCGCCGAGGCCCTGAAGTTCCGGGTGGAGGACACCGGCGCCAAGCTCCTGGTCACCACCGACGGCCAGTTCCGCCGCGGCACCGCCGTGCCGGTCAAGGACAACGCGGACGCCGCCGTCTCCGGCGACAACGCCATCGAACACGTCCTGGTGGTCAACCGGACCACTCCCGCGGACGAGCTGGACACCGTCCCGATGACCGCCGGCCGCGATGTGTGGTGGCACGACGCCGTCGGCACCGCCTCCGAGACTCACGAAGCCGAGGCGTTCGACGCCGAGACGCCGCTGTTCATCATGTACACCTCCGGCACCACCGGCAAGCCCAAGGGCCTGGTCCACACCTCCGGCGGCTACCTCACACAGGCGTCATGGAGCTTCGAGCACCTGTTCAGCAACCCCGACCCCGCGCTGCGGGAGGAGGACGTGCACTGGTGCACGGCCGACCTCGCCTGGGTCACCGCGCACACCTATGAGCTCTACGGCCCGCTCTCCAACGGCGCCACGCAGGTCATCTTCGAGGGCACGCCCAACACCCCGCACCCGGGCCGGCACTTTGAGATCATCGAACGCTACGCGGTCACGCAGTATTACACCGCGCCCACCCTGGTCCGCTCCCTCATGGGCTGGTTCCCGGACGGCGTCCCGGACACGTACGACCTCTCCTCTATCCGTCTTCTCGGCACGGTAGGCGAGGCCATCAACCCCGAGGCCTGGCGCTGGTTCCGGACCAACATCGGCGCCGGCACCGCCCCCGTGGTGGACACGTGGTGGCAGTCCGAAACCGGCGCCACCATCCTCTCCCCGGCACCGACGGACGCCGCGTTCAAGCCCGGCTGCGCGGCCCGCCCGCTGCCCGGCGTCAGCACGCGCATCGTGGACGACGCCGGCAACACGGTGCCGCCCGGCGTCCAGGGTTTCATCGTGGTGGACTCCCCCGGCCCGGCGATCGCCCGGACGGTCTGGGGSAACCCGCGCCGCTACTTCGATTCGTACTGGCGCCAATACGCCGAGCAGGGCTGGTTCCTCGCCGGTGACGGCGCCAAGTATGACGACGACGGCGACATCTGGATCCTCGGGCGGGTGGACGACACCCTCAACGTCTCCGGACACCTGCTCTCCACCATCGAGGTCGAATCGGCGCTCGTCGCCCACCCGGACGTGGTGGAGGCCGGCGTCTGCCCGGTCGAGGACCCAAAGACCGGCCACGCGATCGTCGCGTTCGTGGTGCTGAAGGATTCGGCGGCCGCCCCCGACATCCAGGGTGTGCTGAAGGCGCACGTCGCGAAGCAGATCGGGCCGATCGCCAAGCCGCGGGACGTCGTCGTCGTTCCCGACGTGCCGAAAACCCGCAGCGGCAAGATCATGCGCCGGCTGCTGACCCAGCTGTTCGAAGGCACAACGCTCGGCGACACCACCTCGCTGCAGAACGAACCATCCATCGCGGGCATCCAGGATGTGCTGCGCGACCGCGCCGCGGAAATCCTGGCAACAGCAAGCCCCACCCGGAAGTAAAGGAACACCCATGACTGAGATCAGCAACGTCGCCCGTCTTTCCGAACCGCTCAAGTTCGCCTACTGGGTCCCCAACGTCTCCGGCGGCCTGGTGGTGTCCACCATCGAACAGCGCACCGGCTGGGACTTCGAATACAACAAGAAGCTGGCCAGGATCGCGGAGAACTCCGGCTTCGAATACGCCCTGACCCAGACCCGGTACGCCGCCTCCTACGGTGCGGACAAACAGCACGAGGCCACCTCGTTCAGCCTGGCGCTGCTGGCCGCCACCGAGCGCCTCAAGGTGATCTCCGCCGTCCATCCGGGCATGTGGCACCCCGGCGTGCTGGCGAAGTACATCATCACCGCGGACCACATCTCCAACGGCCGCGCCGCCGTGAACATCGTCTCCGGCTGGCTCAAGGACGAATTCACCAACTTCGGCCTCGAATGGCTCGAACACGACGAGCGCTACGTCCGCACCGAGGAATTCATCAAGGTCCTCCGCGGGCTCTGGACCGAGCAGGACTACAGCCAGTCCGGCAAGTACTACAACATCACCGACTTCACCCTGAACCCGGCACCGGTGGACGTGCCGGGCCGGGCGCACCCGGAGATCTTCTTCGGCGGCAACTCCACGGCCGCGCAGGCCACCGCCGGCCGGGTGGCTGACTGGTACTTCTCCAACGGCAAGGACCTCGACGGGTTCAAGGAGAACATCGCCGGCGTCGTGGCGGCGTCAGGTGCCGCCGGTCGCGGCACGGAAGGTGCGCTCCCCTCTCCCAAGTTTGGCCTCAACGGCTTCGTGATCGCCCGGGATTCCGAGAAAGAAGCCCGCGACACGCTCCGCGAGATCGTCGAGAAGGCGCACAAGCCCGCCGTCGAGGGGTTCCGCGCCGCCGTCCAGGAAGCCGGGGCGGCCACCAAGGACGGCAAGGGCATGTGGGCCGACTCGAGCTTCGAGGACCTGGTCCAGTACAACGACGGCTTCAAGACCCAGCTGATCGGCACCCCGGAACAGATCGCCGAGCGGATCGTGGAGTACAAGAAGATCGGCGTGAACCTGTTCCTGACCGGCTACCTGCACTTCCAGGAGGAAGTCGCCGCGTTCGGCCAGGACATCCTGCCGATCGTCCGCGAACTCGAGGCCGACCTCGCCCGCAAGAACGGCACCGAACTGGACCTGTCCCGGACCCCGGCGGCAAACGCCGGCACTACCAGCAAGCTGGTGAACGCGTAATGGCTGACCGCAAGTTCGGATTCCGCACCCGCGCGCTGCACGCCGGCGGCACCCCCGACGCCGAGCACGGCGCCCGCGCCGTGCCGATCTACCAGACCACCTCCTTCGTGTTCAAGGACACCCAGGACGCCGCGAACCTCTTCGCGCTGCAGAAATACGGCAACATCTATTCCCGGATCGGCAACCCCACCGTGGCCGCGTTCGAGGAGCGCATCGCCTCCCTGGAGGGCGGAATCGGCGCCGTGGCGACGTCGTCGGGCATGGCGGCGGAGTTCATCACCTTTGCCGCGCTGACCCAGGCCGGGGACCACATCGTGGCCGCCTCCCAGCTCTACGGCGGCACGGTGACCCAGCTGGACGTCACGCTGCGCCGCTTCGGCGTGGACACCACATTCGTCGCCGGCACCGACCCGGCGGACTACGCCGCCGCAGTCCGGGAAAACACGAAGGCGATCTTCGTGGAGGTGGTGGCCAACCCGTCCTCGGAGGTCCAGGACCTTGCGGCCCTCGCCAAGGTGGCGCACGACGCCGGCGTCCCGCTCGTCGTCGACGCCACCCTGAGCACGCCCTACCTCGTGCGGCCGATCGAGCACGGGGCGGACATCGTGATCCACTCCGCCACCAAATTCCTCGGCGGCCACGGCACCACCCTCGGCGGCGTGATCGTCGAAAGCGGCCGCTTCGACTGGGGCAACGGCAACTACCCGACCATGACCGAGCCCGTGGCCTCCTACGGCAACGTCTCCTGGTGGGGGAACTTCGGCGAGTACGGGTTCCTCACCAAGCTGCGCTGCGAACAGCTGCGCGACATCGGACCCGCACTGTCCCCACAGTCGGCGTTCCAGCTGCTGCAGGGCGTGGAGACGCTCCCCCAGCGCCTCGACGAGCACCTGAAGAACGCCCAGGCCGTGGCCGAATGGCTCGAAGCGGACGAGCGCGTGGCCTACGTGAACTTCTCCGGCCTGCCCTCGCACCCGCACTTCGAGCGGGCGCAGAAGTACCTGCCGCTGGGTCCGGGCTCGGTGTTCTCCTTCGGCGTCAAGGGCGGCCGGGCCGCCGGGCAGAAGTTCATCGAGTCCCTGCAGCTGGCCTCACACCTGGCCAATGTGGGCGACTCCCGGACCCTGGTCATCCACCCCGGGTCCACCACCCACCAGCAACTGAGCCCCGAACAGCTCGAGGCGGCAGGTGTCCCCGAGGACCTGGTCCGCATCTCCGTGGGCCTCGAGGACATCGATGACATCCTCTGGGACCTGGACCAGGCACTGGACGCCGCCTCGGAAGCAGCAGCCCCGGATGCATCCGCAGAGGCTGAAGCCTGCACGATCGGAGCGAACTGATGAGTGTTGAAGAACGGACCTGGACCGGCYCCTCGGCGCCGGAGCGCCTGAACCTGCTGCGGCAGGCGAAGTCGATCGCGATTGTGGGCGCATCGGACAAGCCCTCGCGCGCGAGCTATTTCGTGGCCACTTATCTGCAGTCCTCCACCCGGTACAAGGTCTATTTCGTGAACCCGGTGGTGAAGGAAATCCTGGGTCAGCCGACGTATCCGTCGCTCGCGGACCTGCCGGAAAGCCCGGACATTGTGGACGTGTTCCGCAAGCACGGCGACTTGCCCGGCGTCCTGGACGAGGCCATTGCCGCCGGCGCCAAGACCCTCTGGCTGCAACTGGGCTCCTGGCACGAGGACGTTGCCAAGGAGGCCGAGGCCGCCGGACTCGACGTCGTGATGGACCGCTGCGTGAAGATTGAGCATGCCCGGTTCCACGGCGGCCTGCACCTTGCCGGATTCGACACCGGCGTCATCTCTTCGAAGCGGCAGGTCCTGGCCTAAACAGCAGGAACAGCCCAACTCGAGCCGCCGCGAACCAACCCCCCGCCAACCAACCCGTTGCGCTATCACTTTGGGTCGTTCTGAGCGCCCAGAACCGCCCTAAGTGATAGCGCAACCGGGTTAACAAAGGAATTTAAGGGCGGCTTATGGCTGGCCGGGGGCCTTGGTCGGAACGACGCCCGGCAGGGTTGGCGTGATGTGGCCCGGAACGCGCGGCAGATCCTTGCCTGCGTTTCCGCCGCCGCCCGGAAGATCGGGTGATCCGGGCAGCCCCGGCGCCCCGGGCCGCTGCCCGGGGGTCGGCAGGATGCCGTCGCGGCCGACGGCGGGAGGCGTGGCGGGGGGCGCGTGTCCGGCCGCCGGGGCGCCCGGGGTGCTGGAGCTGGTGCGCGTCGATGCCCCGGACGGGCCGGGCGCGCCGTGACCCGGCGTGGCGACAGGCGCGGGAAGGGCGGGGATGGTGGACGGCGAGGGCTGGACATGCTCGGGGGCCGGTGCGCCGCCGTGGCCCGGAGTCTGGAAGATGACCCCGACGGTGTGGCTGACGCTGTGCCGGAAGTCCTCGCTGGATGCCGCCACGGCGCCGGCACCAAGGGTCATGGCACCCACGACGGCGCCACCGACGATTGCCAGCCGGCGCTTCCGGCCGCGGCGCTCGGCCAGGCTGGTGACCCCGACCGGCAGCGATTCATCGGCATCATTCTTCGCGGACACGACGGTTGGCAGCGCCGTCGTCGTGGCTGTGTCAGGGGCGGCGGCAAGACCGGTTGCTCCGGCTGTTCCGGCCGCGAGCAGGGCCGCGAGGTCGGCGCGGGGCGCGGGAGCGGCATCCGGGACCACGGCGCGGAGCTGTTCCAGCGCGCTCCGAAGCTCGGCCGCGGATTCGAGGCCGGAATAGCCCAGCATCGCCTGGATGCTGCCATCCTGCTGGGGGTCGCGGGTGCCGGTCATGATGCTGCGTGGTCCTTTTCGGTTACGAGTTCGCGCAGGGCACTGAGCCCGCGGCGCTGAAGCTGCTTGATGGCACCCGGCGTCTTGTCCATGATGCCGGCCACCTGTTCGATGGAAAGGTCCGCGACGATCCGCAGGACCAGAACTTCGCGCTGCTCCTCATTGAGCCTCGCGAGGGTGTCCGAGATACCGCCCAGGGATCCGAGCGCTTCGTCCTCGGCGGATGCCGAGTACCGGGCGTCGTTCAGGGGATCGTATTCGGCCAAATGCGGAGTGCGTTCTGCCCGCCTCCTGTAGTCGACCAGCCGCGCGTGGGCGACGGAGAAAATGAAGGTCCTCAGACCTGCGTGACCGCCGCTGACGCCGGCCAGCTTTGGCAGGACGTCTACGAACACATCCTGGGTCAGGGCCTCGGCGTCGTCCACGCCCCGGGCCCGGAAGTAGCCCAGCACGGCCGGGGAAATAACCGTGTACACCGCGCTGAAACCTGAAGGGTCACCAGCTAAGGCGGCTGACAATTCGTCATCGCTTAGCTGCTGTGCCAAGAGGCTGTCCTTCCGTTACTGCTGGGGTGCGGCCCCCGCAAGTCTAGCGGCCGCACCCCGGAGCCCTCCAAAGTGAGGGCTCCCTCCTTGCTTTCAGACCCGTGCCGGGTCCAGGCTAAACAGCCGAAATTTACTTGTCGTGCTGGGGCAGCTCGACCGACGGCTGGGCCGGAACAGCCGGGGTTGCCGGAATAGCGGGGGTTGCCGGAACGCCCTTGGCACCGGGGACGGCCGGTGTCGCCGGGGTGGCCGGAACTGCGGCGTGGATGTTGGCGTTGGCGCGTGCCTCGCCGGCAGCACCCTTGACGCTGGCAGCACCCTTGACGCTGGCGTCGCCCTTGACGGTGGCTCCGTCCTTTGCGTCGGCGGAGCCGTCGACGGCACCCTCGGTGCCGTCCACGTCGGCTTCGGCGTCGCCCTTGGCCTTGCCGTCAGTCGACGGCGCGGCCGGAACTGCGGGGACGGCCGGCTTTGCCGGGAGCGTAGGCGTGGCCGGGATAGCCGGGGTGGCGGGCGTAGCGTGGCTCACTTCAGCCTGCTCGGTGCCGGACATCTGAGCGGCATTGGCCAGTCCGATGCCGGAGAAACCTCCGACTGCCAGAATGGCGGCGCCGACAGCGATCTTGGTGGTCTTGCTAACACTCTTCATTACAGACGTACATCCTTTGTTTTTTTGGTTTGAAGGCGGGCTGAGGCCTCATGGGGGCAGTTGACAGCCCGCTCTCGCCAGAAAAGGCTGGCCGGCGCCCATGGGGGCAGGCGCCGGCCGGCACTTACGGTGGAAGGCCAGCCGGGGTCTGGTGGGGGGTCCAAGACTCCGGCGGCGCTTACAAAGGAGTAATCGCTGGGCGGGCCCGAAAGGTTACGCACCAATCGGAAATTTCTTGATTTCTTTTTTGAGCCGGCGCTGCAGGGGCTTAACGACGACGGTGGGCCCCCGCCAGGGAACCCGTCGCCGCAGGAGCTTAACGACGACGCCGCGTCAGGACCGGAAGAGCCCGCTGTAGGCATTCAGGGCGACCTGGCCGCCGAGGTGGGCGTAGAGGACATTGCTGCCGGCCGGAATTTCCCGGCTTTTCACAAGGTCGATCAGCCCGGCCAGGGACTTGCCCTCGTAGACGGGGTCGGTGATCATGGCCTCGAGCGAGGCGCCCAGCCGGATGGCCTCCAGGGTGGAATCGACGGGAATCCCATAGAGGTCCCCGGCCCAGCCCTCCATGACGTTGATTTCCTCGTCCCGGAGTTCCCTGCCCAGGCCGATCAGCTCGGCGGTGTTCCGGGCGATGCGTTCCACCTGGTCACGGGTCTTCGCCAGGGTTGCCGACGCGTCGATGCCGATCACGCGGCGCGGTTTGTCCTGGCCGGCAAAACCCGCGATCATCCCGGCGTGGGTGGAGCCCGTGACGGTGCAGACGACAATCGTGTCGAAAAAGATGCCGAGCTCGCGCTCCTGCTCTTCCACCTCGTAGGCCCAGTTGGCGAAGCCCAGACCGCCCAGCCTGTGGTCTGACCCGCCGGCCGGGATCGCGTAGGGCTTGCCGCCGGCGGCCTTGACCTCTTCGATGGCGGTCTCCCAGCTGCTGCGGATGCCGATGTCGAAGCCCGCACTGTCCAGCCGCACGTCGGCGCCCATGATCCGCGAGAGCAGGATGTTGCCTACCCGGTCGGACAACGGATCGGGCCAGTCGACCCAGTTTTCCTGGACCAGGCGTGCTTTGAGGCCGAGCTTCGCGGCCACCGCCGCGACCTGGCGGGTGTGGTTGGACTGGTAGCCGCCAATCGAGACGAGGGTGTCCGCACCCTGCGCCAAGGCCTCCGGGACGAAGTACTCCAGCTTGCGCGTCTTGTTGCCGCCAAACGCGAGGCCACTGTTGACGTCCTCGCGTTTCGCCCAGATCTGCGCCCCGCCCAGGTGTGCGCTGAGCCGCGGCAGCGGATGGACGGGGCTCGGCCCAAACATCAGGGGGTAGCGTTCGAAATCGGTGATGGCCATCGTCGGTCCTTCGCTCGCGGTGGGAAACGGTCACAGCAAATATGCAATATATTGCATTGTCGGATACGGGCTCCGGAAGGGCAAGAGGGATATACGATATGTTGCATGCCCGTACCCTCGCTCGCCGGAGTCCACAAGCGGCCGCTGCTGCGGGACAACGTCTTTGAATCGATCCGTAACGCGATCGTCGACGGCACCTTCGAGCCCGGCGAACGGCTGAAGGACGCCGAACTGGAAGCGTGGCTCGGCGTGAGCCGGACACCCATCCGCGAGGCGCTGCTGCGGCTGGAACGCGCCGGCCTGGTGGTTGCGCTGCCGGGCAAGGCGACCATCGTGGCCCCCTGCGACCCGGCGTCGACGCTCAGCACGCAGCAGGTGGTGGCGGGACTGCACGAGCTGGCCGCACGCCTGGCGGTCCCGCTCCTGGCGGAGGAGCACCTCGCCGCCATGGCCGGGGCCAACGCGCGCTTCGAACAGGCCCTGCAGGCGGCGGAGGTCGAGTCGGCACTGCGGGCTGATGACGATTTCCACGCCGTCTTTGTCACGGTCAGCGGCAACCCGGTACTCCGGGAAATCCTGGAACAAACCACCCCCGTCCTGCGCCGGGTGGAGCGGATGCGCTTCGGCTCATTTGCCGCCCGGGAATCGGTGGCTCAGCACGCTGAAATCATCCGGCTCGCCCGCCTTGGCGACGCCGAGGCCGCCGCCAGGGCGTGCCGGGAGAACTGGCTCTCGCTGCGGTTCACGTCCGCGGAAGACCCCGCCTAGGACCGTTGTGGTCCCGCCTGGGCCAGGCGTGACTGCTGCCTTAACTGCGACGGCTGCGGCCTTAACCGCGACGGCGGCGGCCCGCCCCTGCAAGGGCGACCCGCCGCCGTCGTACGCCGGTTGGTGACACGTCAGTCGGTGCCGGCCAGTGTCAGTCGTTGATGAGGTCGTTGACCACGATCGTCTGGTCGCGGTCCGGGCCGACGCCGATCGCGGAGAACCGCGTGCCGGAGAGCTTTTCCAGGGCCAGGACGTAGTTCCGGGCGTTCTCCGGCAGGTCCTCCAGGGTGCGGGCGCCGGTGATGTCCTCGGTCCAGCCTTCGAAGTATTCGAAGATCGGCTTGGCGTGGTGGAACTCGGTCTGGGTCATGGGCATTTCGTCGTGCCGCACGCCGTCGACGTCGTAGGCCACACAGACCGGGATCTGTTCGATGCCCGTCAGCACGTCCAGCTTCGTGACGAAGTAGTCCGTGAAGCCGTTGACCCGGGAGGCGTGGCGTGCCAGCACGGCGTCGTACCAGCCGCAGCGGCGGGGACGGCCGGTGTTGACGCCGAACTCGCCGCCGGTCTTCTGCAGGTACATGCCCATCTCATCGAACAGTTCCGTCGGGAACGGCCCTGCGCCCACGCGGGTGGTGTAGGCCTTGATGATGCCGATGGAACGCGAGATCCGGGTGGGGCCGATGCCGGAGCCCACGGAGGCGCCGCCCGCGGTCGGGTTCGAGGACGTCACGAAGGGGTAGGTGCCGTGGTCAACGTCCAGGAAGGTGGCCTGGCCGCCCTCCATGAGGACCACCTTGCCCTCGTCCAGGGCGGTGTTCAGGACGTAGGTGCTGTCGATGACCAGCGGGCGGAGGCGCTCGGCGAAGGACAGGAAGTACTCCACGATCTCGTCCACCTCGATGTCCCGGCGGTTGTAGACCTTGACCAGGAGCTCGTTCTTCTGGCGCAGCGAACCCTCTACCTTCTGGCGCAGGATCGAGGCGTCAAAGACGTCCTGGACGCGGATGCCGAGGCGGGCCACCTTGTCCATGTAGGCCGGGCCGATCCCGCGGCCGGTGGTGCCGATGGCGCGGCTGCCGAGGAACCGCTCGGTGACCTTGTCCAAGACCTGGTGGTAGGGCGCCACGAGGTGCGCGTTGGCGGAGACGCGCAGCTTGGAGGTGTCCGCGCCGCGGGCCTCCAGTCCGTCGATCTCCTGGAACAGGGCTTCCAGGTTCACCACGCAGCCGTTGCCGATGATCGGAATCGCGTTCGGGCTCAGGATGCCGGCCGGAAGGAGCTTGAGCTCATACTTCTCACCGCCTACGACGACGGTGTGCCCGGCGTTGTTGCCGCCGTTGGGCTTGACGACATAGTCGACGCGGCCGCCAAGCAGGTCAGTGGCCTTACCTTTGCCTTCGTCGCCCCATTGGGCTCCGACGATCACGATTGCTGGCATGGGATCCTCCCCCATTCGTTCGGGCCGAACTGCGTTTAGTGACCAGGCGGTCACCGCAGTTCAGCGCCGTTCATGAGAATGCCCCGAATCTATCGCTGTGTTCGTATCCAACGCCAGAGTTCCGGGGCTCTTACCACCCAAGTTTAGCCGAAATCGGTGCCCGGCATCGCTTTGGGTCCTTGCTTGGACGCGCCGCCTAGGTGGTGAACGCCAGGGCGGCTTCCGCGAGGAGGGCCACGCGTCCGCCGCGGCGGACGAGCCGTTCTTTTTCCTGGCGTTCGTCGTAGCTGCATCATCCACCAGCTCAGGCCCGACACATAGCGGGCACCACTTGCGGGACGGCGCGAGGTGGAATTGAGTGGGAGTGAGAATCCCGAGCGGCCGAAAGGAAACCGCGCCATGCCCCGGACCACTGACCACATCCGTGTGACCCATGCCGGCTCATTGCCCCGCACGCCGGAGCTGATCGCCGCAAACGAGGCCAAGGAAACCGACGGCATCACGCCCGAATTCCTGGACCTGCTCGAAACCTCGATAGTGGACGTCGTCCAGCGCCAGAAGGAGCTGGGCATCGACATACCCAATGACGGCGAGTACGGGCATACGATGTCCAGCTCCGTGGACTACGGCGCCTGGTGGAATTACTCCTTCTCACGGCTCGGCGGCCTGGAACCGACCGACGTGGACCGCTGGGCCGACGCCACGGTGCACCGCTCCTCGCCCGGCCACATCGTCCTGACCTCCTTCCCGGACCGCCGGGACCGGCAGAAGTTCGATGACGCCTACAACGACCCCTCCTCCGGGATCCTGGCCCACCGCAAGGCCGTCACGCAGCCCAAGGTCGCCGGGCCACTGACGTACACGGGCCAGGAGCTCGTGGCCTCGGACGTTGCCAACCTCAAGACCGGACTGGCCGCGGCCGGGCTCGCCGAGGGGTTCATCGCCTCCCTCTCGCCCGGTTCGTGCGCCCGGGTGGCCAACGATTACTACGGCAGCGACGAGGAACTCCTCTACGCCTGCGCCGACGCGATGCGCGAGGAATACAAGGCCATCATCGACGCCGGCCTGACAGTCCAGCTCGACGACCCCTCCCTGGCCGAGAGCTGGGACCAGATCAACCCCGAGCCGAGCCTGGCGGACTACCTGAAGTTCATCCAACTCCGGGTCGAAGCAACGAACTGGGCGCTGCGCGGTCTTCCCCAGGAGCAGATCCGGCTGCATGTCTGCTGGGGTTCCTGGCACGGCCCGCACACCACGGACATCCCGTTCGCGGACATCGTCGACTCAGTCCTGCAGGTCAATGCCGGCGGCTACTCCTTCGAGGCGGCCAACGTCCGGCACGAGCACGAATGGCGCGTCTGGGAGGATGCGAAGCTTCCCGAGGGGAAGGTCATCATCCCCGGCGTCGTCTCACACGCCACCAACGTCGTGGAGCATCCGGATCTCGTGGCCGACCGGATCGTGCGCTTCGCCGAGCTCGTGGGACGTGAAAACGTGATTGCGTCCACCGATTGCGGGCTGGGCGGCAGGGTGCATCCCCAAATCGCCTACGCCAAGCTGGAGGCCCTCGGCGAAGGCGGACGCCGCGCCACCCAGCGGCTCTGGTAGCAGCACCTGGCCGGCGGGGTCCAGCCCGGCGCCGCATTTCGCGGGGCTTGATAGACTGATAAGGATCGACCAGGAATCGGTCCACACCACATTTTCAAACCACACCATTGCTCCGCATGCCCGTATTCGGCGTGCCTGCATCCGGTGTGGCAGCTTTGCCAATCCCGCAGGAGACCCAGCAACATATGACAGCCCTGGCCACCGAAAATTTCCGCGAAGAGCTTCTGAGCCGCCGGTACGAACCTAACGTCGCCCCCGTCAACGAGCTCCTTGACGTCCTCCAGGCAACCAAAGCTGGCACCGCTGTCCCCTACGTGGACCCCATGCACGACGTCGACGAGTGCCGGATCATCAGCCTGTACTCCAACATCGGCACCGCTGACGCGTCAGGCTTCATCACCGCCGGCGACGACGAGGCCGCCACCCGTATGCTGGGCATCCAGTGGAAACTCGGCCTGCGCCCCGAGTTCGTCATGCCCTGGAACGTCCACCCGTGGCACGTCCCCGGCGAGCCGAACGGCAAGTTCACGCCGGACCAGATTTCCGCGGGCCTGAAGCCGCTGCTGAAGTTCCTGGCCCTCGTTCCCCGCGCCTCCGTGATCGTCGCCCACGGCACCGAGGCCAACCGCCTGGCCAACCTGCTGCTCAAGACCGAAGTGCCCATGATCTGGCGCCGCGGCCTGAAGACCTACAAGGTCCGCTCGCTCAGCGGCCGGGCGTTCGCCGGCACCCCGGCCCGGCAGGAAGAGTACCTGGCGGAGATGCACACCGCCTACGCGGACGCCATGGCCCGCACGGGCCTGGCCAAGGCCAGCTGACCCACGCACGCACAAACGACGGCGGGCTCCCACCTCAAGGCGGGAGCCCGCCGTCGCACGTTAACGCGTTAACACGTTAATCCGCCGCTTAAACCGCAACGCGGGGTCACTTACGGCCCATCCACCGTGGTGGGATGGACCGTAAGTGACCCCGCGTTGCGTCGTTTGGCGGCGCCTCAGCCCTCGGCTTCGATGGCCGCCTTCGCGCCGGGATCGGAATCCTTCAGGAACTTTTCGATCCGCTCCGGCTCCTCGGGCTCGCCGATCGCCGCGGACGCACGGCCAAGCGAGTAGAGGGAGCGCAGGAAGCCGCGGTTGGGTTCGTGCTCCCACGGGATCGGCCCGACGCCGCGCCACCCGTTGCGGCGCAGCGAATCCAGGCCGCGGTGGTAGCCGACCCGCGAGTACGCGTAGGAATCGATGGTGCGGCCCTCGTTCCAGGCCTCCTCGGCGAGGATGGCCCACAGGAGCGAGGAGGTGGGGTGCTTCGCCACGAGGTCCACGGCTTCCTGGCCGAGCGCGAGATGCTGGTAGATCTCGCTCTCGGCAGGCAGGAGCGTGGGCTCGGGACCCATCAGGTTTTTCCGGAACTCGTCGGACATGGCTAGAAGGTCTTGCCGGTGGAGCCCAGCTGCTGGGCGGCCTCGACCACGCGGGCGGCCAGGCCGGCCTCAGCCGAAGCGCCCCAGACGCGGGGATCGTAGAGCTTCTTGTTGCCGACCTCGCCGTCGACCTTCAGCACGCCGTCGTAGTTGCGGAACATGTGGTCCACCACGGGGCGGGTGTAGGCGTACTGGGTGTCGGTGTCGATGTTCATCTTGATGACGCCGTAGGAGACGGCGTCCGCGATTTCCTTGTCCGAGGAGCCGGAGCCGCCGTGGAACACGAGGTCGAACGGGTTGGCTTTGCCGATCTTGGCGCCGACCTGTTCCTGGATGTCCTTGAGGATCTCGGGGCGGAGCTTGACGCCGCCCGGCTTGTAGACGCCGTGCACGTTGCCGAAGGTCAGCGCCGTGATGTAGCGGCCGTTTTCGCCGGAACCGAGCGCGTCGATGGTGGCCAGGGCGTCCTCGACCGTGGTGTAGAGCTTGTCGTTGATGGCGTTCTCGACGCCGTCTTCCTCGCCGCCCACGGTGCCGATCTCGACCTCGAGGATCATCTTGGCGGCGGCGGTGCGCTCGAGCAGTTCACGGGCGATCCGCAGGTTTTCCTGCAGGGTCTCGGCGGAGCCGTCCCACATGTGCGAGTTGAAGAGGGGGTTGCGGCCTGCCTTGACCTCGGCCTCGGAGGCGGCGAGCAGCGGGAGCACAAAGCCGTCCAGCTTGTCCTTGGGGCAGTGGTCCGTGTGCAGGGCGATGTTCACGCCGTAGTTCTTCGCGACTTCGCGGGCGAACGCGGCAAAGCCGAGGGAGCCGGCAACCATGTCCTTGGTGGCGGCGCCGGACCAGTAAGCTGCACCACCGGTGGAGACCTGGACGATGCCGTCGGACTCGGCCTCGGCGAAGCCGCGCAGGGCGGCGTTCAGGGTCTGGGAGGACGTGACGTTGACCGCCGGGAAGGCGAAGCCGCCCGTCTTTGCGCGGTCGATCATCTCGGAGTAGATCTCTGGGGTTGCAATGGGCATGCTGACTCCTAATGTGAATTTCGTCTACGGGCTGGTGATCCTGGAGGGAACCTCGTCGGCTAGGAACCATCCTAGCCATTCCTGCGCCGGGGCCGTGTCTCCGGTCACGTGGCCCCTGTAACACTCGCGGCCGGGCGCTTCGGTCATGGTTCCGGCCTGCCGGCGGACTGGCCGGCGCCGGCCCCGCCGCCGGCGTTGCGCCGGCCGCTGGCGGTGCGCGTGGCCCTGGCTTTACGCGTGGCGCGGGCTTTCCGGATCCGCAACGTGATGACGGCTGCCACGACGACTACCGCGACCACAGCGGTGACGCCGCGTCCGGCAGATGTGGCTGCCGCTTCGTAGGAGTTCCCGGCCAGGTAACCGAGCAGGACAAATCCTGCACCCCACACCAGGCCGCCGGCGGCGTTGAAGGCCAGAAACTTCAGGTAGGGCATCCGTGAGCTGCCGGCCAGTGCGGGCATGACGGCGCGGAAAAATGCCACAAACCGGCCCAGGAACACCGCCGAACCGCCTCGGAGGCGCAGGAATTCCTGGGCCTTTTCAAGTCTCGCCAGACGCCTGTTCATGACTTTCAGACCCAGAAGTCTCGGTCCCAGGTGTTTGCCGACCTCGTATCCGGCCGAGTCCCCGATGATCGCGGCCAGCACGACCACGACCATCACGGACCACAAGGGCAGGACCCCGCGGCCGGCCACGACCCCGCCCAGAACCGCGGCGGTCTCCCCGGGGACAACGAAGCCGACGAAGAGGGCGTCCTCGGCGAAGACCAGCAGGCCCACGATGATCAGGGCCAGCAGCGGGTCTACATTCAGGACGCTGTCCACAAACCCGCTCACCGGGTTTCCGCTCCCCTGCCGAACGGGACGGCTTCATCCGACGTGCAACGGTGATGTCTTCGGTTCCGGTCCACATCCTTCTCCTCGCGCGTTCGCCTAGCACCGACAGCGTCTGCTGGTTTGCGATCCACGTCAACGGCTCGCTTGTCGGTACGGAACCCCGGGCCACGGACGCCTAAGAGTGGCTTTAGCCCGGGAGCTGGCCGAACACGTGGCGGCGGATCCAGGCGTGCATCGCGATCGCGGCGGCGGAGGCCGCGTTGATGGAGCGGGTGGAGCCGAACTGCTCGATCGACAGGGTGTCCAGCGCCGCTTCGTGGACTTCAGGGGTCAGGCCCGGGCCTTCCTGGCCGAAGACCAGGACGCAGTCCTTGGGCAGTTCGTAGGTCTCCAGCGGCACCGAGTCCGGGAAGATGTCGATCCCGATGATCGCCAGCCCCTCCCCCTGCGCCCAGGCCACGAAGTCCTCAACGGTGGGGTGGTGGCGGACGTGCTGGTAGCGGTCGGTGACCATGGCCCCGCGGCGGTTCCACCGGCGTCGTCCGATGATGTGGACTTCCTTGGCGAGGAACGCGTTGGCGGTCCGGACCACGGTGCCGATGTTGAGGTCGTGCTGCCAGTTCTCGATCGCGATGTGGAAGTTGTGCCGCTTGGAGTCCAGGTCGGCCACGATCGCCTCGTGCTTCCAGTAGCGGTATTTGTCCACCACGTTGCGCCGGTCGCCGTCCGCCAGCAGGTCCGGGTCCCAGTGCCCGCCCTGGGGAACTTCGCCTTCCCAGGGTCCGACGCCGACCTCCGCCTTCGGTTCCGGCCCTTCCTCTGCGGCGGGGAGGGACGGGGCGGGGATCTCGGGTTCAGTCACGCCTCAACATTAGACTGGGTGACAGGAAGCGGCACACTTAGGCGGAGGACAGCATGGCAGATCAGCGCGAAGAGCAGGGTACCGATTCAGACGAGGGCCGTTCGTACGCCTCGATGTACCGCAGCGGCCAGGAAATCGAGTGCTGGCTCACGGACATGGACGGCGTGCTGGTCCACGAGAACCAGCCCATCCCGGGCGCGGCGGAGCTGATCCAGCGCTGGGTGGACACCTCCAAGCGGTTCCTCGTGCTGACCAACAACTCGATCTTCACGCCCCGGGACCTCGCGGCCCGGCTGAGCTCTTCCGGGCTGGAAATCCCGGAGGAGAACATCTGGACCTCGGCCCTGGCCACGGCCCAGTTCCTCAAGGACCAGGTCCGCGGTTCGGAGTCGGGGAACCGCGCCTACACGATCGGCGAAGCAGGACTCACGACGGCGCTCCACGAGGCCGGCTTCATCCTCACCGACCAGAACCCCGACTTCGTGGTGCTCGGCGAGACCCGCACCTATTCGTTTGAAGCCATCACCATGGCCATCCGCCTGATCCTCGCCGGCGCGCGTTTCATCGCCACCAACCCGGACGCCACCGGGCCCTCGAAGGACGGACCCATGCCTGCCACCGGGGCCATCGCCGCCCTCATCACCAAGGCCACGGGGCGCGAACCGTACATTGTGGGCAAGCCCAACCCGATGATGTTCCGGTCGGCGATGAACCAGATCGACGCGCACTCGGAAACCACGGCCATGATCGGCGACCGCATGGACACCGACATCATCGCCGGCATGGAGGCGGGCCTGCACACGGTGCTGGTGCTCAGCGGCATCACCCACCGGGACGATATCGCCGCGTATCCGTTCCGGCCGAACCAGATCCTGAATTCCGTGGCGGACCTCAAGAACCAGATCTGAGCAACACCCCAGGACGCGATACCTCAGAACGCGGTCTTCTTCCCGCCGCCGCCCGGCAGCGGGAAGAGGTCGTCCTGGAGTTTTTCGATGRTGGGCCGGTAGATGAACGGGCTCCAGCCAGGGCTCGCGTGCTCCGGCCTCGCCCCGTCGGTGCGCAGGTCATCCGAGACCATGTTGGTTTTGAAGGACAGTGACCAGGTGTCCCGGGCGGTCTCGTAATCCACCGTCTTGTCCCGGGGGTTGCCGATGAACGCCATCTTCGTTTCGCCCAGCTTCCCGACGAAACGGCTGGCCTCAAAGTGGAAGATATAGGCGGATTCGGACTGGATCAGCACGCTGGACGGCGCGATCGGGGACAGCTGTTCCAGTGTCTGGTCCACCACCTGACCCCAACTGCGTTCATTCTTGTGCAGCATCCTCTCGCCGAGCTCATAGCCGCCGCGCAGCACTGTGGGGAAGCGGAACCCGCTTTCGTAGAGCATCACCACACCCTCGAACCAGCTCTGGTCCAGCACGTCGTGCCGGCCTGCCGGGCTGGAGTCGAGCAGGATGAACGCCACTTCGACGCCGTGCAGTTCGCGCAGCCGGGCCGCCACCTGGGTTGCCACCATGCCGCCAAAACTATGGCCGTAGAAGTAGAGGGTGGTGAGATTGTGGGCGCGGACGTGCTCGATCACGGCGATGACCACCTCCTCGATGTCCAGGCCTTCGTTGGAATACCCGACGGCGGCGAGCTGGCCCCTCTTGTTCAGGGAGCCGCGCAGCGCGTTCAGGATCCACAGGGCTTCTTCCCAGCTCGTTTTGTAGCCGGGGAACAGGATCCAGCTGGCGTGGGGGTAATACCGTTCGGCAACGTCATCAGGTACTTCGAGGATCCGGCTGACACGCCGCTCGGCCTGCACGCGCTGAGTGAACAGCATGTCCGCCGCCAGCAGCGACGCGGACCCTGCGCCGATCAGGAACGATCGCCGGGAAACCCGTTTAAGCTCAACGGCGCGGCGGAGCATGCGGGCCTCGGAAGCACCGGGGCCTCGCGGATGGTTCGGATCCATCTCGGCCGGCACATCTCTACCGTATCCACGCTTCGGCGGGGATGAGAAACCGGACCATACAGCGGTCCCGAAGCTCAGCGTGGAAGCGCGGTTGGCGGGCCGCTGGCGCGGTTGGGGCCGCTGGCACGCCGTTGAAGCGCCGTTGCCGGTTACGCGGGTTCGGGCTCGCGGCCGACCTCGCGGCGGCTGATTTCCATGCCGATCTCGTCATAGGTCGCCAGGAGTTCCGAGCGGGCCATGTCAGCGGGATCATCGAGAAGGCCGAACACGGAGTCGCTCGCGGCGAAGAGTTCGTCGTCGGAGAACCGGTTCAGCTTCCGGGTGCCTGAGGGATCGATCGAGGCCGTAAATTCCCCGGCCATGTCCAGAGGTGGCAATGCAGCGGAATCGTCGCGGTGCGCGGTCAGTTCCAGGGAGACTCCACCGGGAGCCGGCATGCCGGCGACCTCCGAGCCGGAGGCCCCGCCGTCGATTGCGTTGAGGTCGTTGCGCAGGCCGGCCAGCGCCGCTGATTCCACGAATGCGGCCAGGCCGAGGTCGACGCGGATGTGCGAGATGATCCCCATGCGGCGGATGCGCTGGATAATTTGCATCAGGGAGGGGCGGGAGGCTTGTGTGAGGCTCCCCCGGACACTAATCCGGACGACGTCGGAAACGACATCGAGTTTGACGTGGGCTTGCAGTGTTTGGTCCATAGGTACTCCAAATAAGGATGTCTACGGCCGACGGCTCAACCTCATTCAGCGTATCCGCGCTTGTGGTCGCACACAAGTCATAGGCCGCTGCCGGTTCAGCCAGCCTGCCGCCGGTTCGGCTCTTCGTAGTGCGTCCTGGTAGCCGTTCCGCCGACAGATTGCACCAGTGAGGCGGCGATGTCGCGGAGTTTGACGTTGCCGTTGCTGGAGGCATCGGTGAGGATCCGGACCGCGGTTTCCTGGTCGCAACGGTTCTGGGCCATGACGATCCCGATGGCCATGTCGATCACGGTCCGGGATTCGAGCGTGGCGCGCAGGTTCGTGGCGCTGTCCGTGTGCAGCGAGAAGCGGACTGCCAGCCGCAGCGCCTGGGAGATTTCACGGGTGTACCCGCGGGCCCGGACCGCGACGTCGCCGTCGAACTTGTGCGGGACATCGGAGTACAGGTTCAGGGCCGCCTGGGCTTCGCCCTGGAGGTGGAAAGGCACCGACAACACCGAGCGCAGGCCGTGCGAGGCGACGGCGGAGRCGTAGTCAGGGCCCCAGCGGTCCTCGTCGAAGAGGTCCGGGACGTAGACTTCCCGTTCCTCCTTGGCGGCGGTCAGGCAGGGGCCCTGGGACAGTGAGTACTGGATCTCGTCCACTTCGCGGGCGGAGTCGCTGCTCCACCCGATCGTGGCGGCCTTACGGTCCCGGAGCAGGGTGATTCCGCACAGCGCGTCGTCGCCGGAGCCGGCCACCTGGTGCGCGGAAAAACGCGCGAGTTCGTTCAGGAACGCTTCGAAGTCTGCGCTGTCCAGGATCAGGTTCTGGATCTGGTCGACAGTGTTGACGGAGTCAGCGGTCAAGTCTTCAGGGGGCGGGAGCATGTCGCGTTTCTCCAGATGCGGGTACGGACGGGGGGTATTTAAGAAATGATAAGTCACCCCCTAGGCACCGTCCACCCGCGTCAGCTGAGGGAGAAACGCTAGTTGAGGCCCAGTTCGTCCTTGCCGAAGGCGAAGAGGTACGGAACGCCGGCTTCGGCCTCGATCTTTTCCTTGGCTCCGGTGTCGCGGTCCACGATCACGGCGACGGCCACCACGTTGCCGCCGGCCTTGCGGACGCCTTCGACGGCGGTCAGCGCGGACCCGCCGGTTGTTGAGGTGTCCTCCAGGACCAGGACCTTGCGGCCCTCGACCGAGGGGCCTTCCACCTGGCGTCCCATGCCGTAGGACTTCTGCGCCTTGCGGACGACGAACGCGTCCACCGGGCGGCCGGCGTCGACGGCGGCATGCATGACGGCCGTGCCCACCGGGTCCGCCCCCATGGTGAGTCCCCCGGCGCACTCGAAATCGATCCCGGCGTCCTCCATCAGCGAGAGCATGACCTGCCCGACGAGTTTGGACGCCTCGTGGTGCAGGGTGATGCGGCGCAGGTCGATGTAGTAGTCGGCCTCGGCGCCGCTGGAGAGGATGACCTTGCCGCGGACTACGGCCAGTTCCTTGATCAGTTCCAGCAGTCGGGCACGGGCAGCGGCAGCGTCGGCTGCGAAGTCACGGGTGGCAGTCATGGCTCCCAGTTTAGTGGCTGGTCCGCCGCGGATTCCCAGCCGGGGTCTTGCACGTCGGTCCGGGACCTTTTGCTCTGGGCGGCACCGGCACACGGGAGTCGGATGGAACCATGACGGCAGGAACCGAACCATCCATCCGCTGGCCTGCGATCACCAAAGACATCGGCAGTTTCCGGGTCCGGCCGAACCTGGTGGATTATGACGCGGCGTGCGCGGCCTTCACCTGGGATGAGGCCCGGCGAGCCCTATCCGGACTCCCCGGTGGCCGCGGCCTCAACATCGCCTACGAGGCAGTGGACCGGCACGCGGCTGGCAGCACGGCAGGACATGAGGCCTTGCGGTTCGTCCGGGCCGATGGCAGCACCCACTCCTTGAGCTACGCCGAACTCGCCGAACAGACCAGCCGCTTCGCCGGCGTCCTGCGCAGCCTTGGCGTCGGCCGCGGGGAACGGGTCTTCTCCCTCACCGGCCGCGGCCCCGCCCTGTACATCGCGGTGCTCGGCACGTTCAAGAACGCGAGCGTGTTCTGCCCGCTGTTCTCCGCTTTCGGTCCCGAGCCGGTGCGGCAGCGCCTCACGCTGGGCTCCGGCCGGGCGCTGGTCACCACGCGGGCGCTGTACCGCAGGAAGATCGTCCAGCTGCGCGGGCAGCTCCCGGAGTTGCGCCACGTCCTGCTCATCGACGCCGACGGCGATCCCGAGCCCGGAACCCTCGACCTGGCCGYCCTCATGCGCCACGCCCCGCCGGACGGGGAGATCGCGGCCACCCAGCCGGAGGACATGGCCCTGCTGCACTTCACGTCCGGCACCACCGGCACTCCCAAGGGCGCGATACACGTGCACGACGCCGTGACCGCCCACCACGCGACCGGAACCTTCGCCCTGGACCTGCAACCCGGAGACGTCTACCGGTGCACGGCCGACCCGGGCTGGGTCACGGGCACCTCGTACGGCGTGATCGCACCCCTGAGCCACGGCGTGACGGCCATCGTGGACGAGGAGGAAATGGACGCCGACCGGTGGTACCGGATCCTCGCCGAGCAAGGAGTCACGGTCTGGTACACAGCCCCGACGGCCTTGCGCATGCTCATGAAGGCCGGAGCCGACCGCGCCGCAGGACACGACCTCTCTGCCTTGCGCTTCGTCGCCAGCGTCGGCGAGCCGCTCAACCCGGAGGTTGTGGTGTGGGGGCAGGAGGCCTTCGGCCAGCCGGTGCACGACAACTGGTGGCAGACCGAAACAGGCGGCATCATGATCTCGAACTACGCCGCCACCGAGATCCGGCCCGGCTCGATGGGCCGTCCATTGCCCGGCGTCGAGGCCGCCGTCGTGGCCCGGGATGCGGACGGCAAGCCCGTCATCCGCGACGGCGAAGCGGTGCTGGTCACGGACCCCGACTCCATGGGGAAACTGGCCCTCCGGCCCGGCTGGCCCTCCATGTTCCGCGGCTATCTGCACGAAGAGGAGCGCTACCGCCGCTGCTTCGCCGGGGGCTGGTACCTGACCGGGGATCTCGCCAAACGCGACGCCGACGGCTACTACTGGTTTGTGGGCCGGGGCGACGACGTCATCAAGTCGTCGGGGCACCTGATCGGCCCGTTCGAGGTGGAGAGTTCCCTCATGGAGCACCCGGCCGTCGCCGAGGCCGGCGTGATCGGGGTCCCGGACCCGGTGGCCGGCGAGGTGGTCAAGGCCTTCGTTGAACTCCGGACCGGCTGGGAACCGTCCGGGGAGCTGGCCCTGGACATCATCGGCTTCGCCCGCAAGCGGCTGGGCCCCGCCGTCGCGCCGCGGCTGCTTGACTTCACCGCCGCACTGCCCAAGACCCGCAGCGGGAAGATCCTCCGGCGACTGCTCAAGGCCCGCGAGCTCGGCCTGCCCGAGGGCGACACCTCCACCATCGAGACGCCCCCGGTCCCGCCAAACCCGGCCCGCATAGAGCCGGCCAGCACCGAACAGGCACCGAAATGACCGGTACAGCGAGCCCACGCGGAGGCCCTTTGGACGCGGCCCACGGCCAGCACCTGCTGCTGCAGATGTTGCGCGTCCGCCAGCTCGAAGAGAAATGCGTCGAGCTGTACAGTGCAGCCAAGATCCGCGGCTTCCTGCACGTCTACATTGGCGAGGAGGCTGTCGCCGCCGGCGTCCTGGCGTCATTGGGACCGGAGGACGCCGTCGTCGCGACGTACCGGGAGCACGGGCACGCGCTGTTGCGGGGCGTCTTGGCCGAGGCGATCCTCGCCGAAATGTACGGCTACGTTGAGGGGTGCTGCCGTGGCCGGGGCGGGTCAATGCACCTGTTCGATGCCCCCACCCGCTTCTTCGGCGGCAACGCGATAGTCGCCGGGGGCCTACCTCTCGCCGTCGGCCTGGCACTGGCCGACAAGATGGCGGGGCGCTCCAATGTCACGGTGTGCTTCTTCGGCGAAGGCGCGGTGGCCGAAGGCGCATTCCACGAGAGCCTGAATCTGGCGGCCCTGTGGCAGCTGCCCGTGCTGTTCTGCTGCGAGAACAACCTCTATGCCATGGGTACCGCCCTGGCCCGTTCCGAATCGCAGACTGACATCGCCCTCAAAGCTGCCGGCTACGAGATCCCCGCGTGGGCCGTGGACGGCATGGACGTCCTGGCCGTCGAGGAGGGTGCACGCCGCGCGGTGGACGCCGTCCGCTCAGGAGGCGGTCCGCACTTCCTGGAGTTGCGGACCTACCGTTTCCGGGCCCACTCGATGTTCGATCCCGAACGCTACCGGACGAAGGAGGAGGTGGCGCGGTGGATGGAACGGGACCCGATCACGCTGCTGCGGACCGCGCTGGAGTCCGCGGGCCACCTCTCGGCCGCCGAGTGGGAGCAGCTGCAGGCGGACGCGCAGGCGGAGATCGCGGCCGCCGTCGAGTTCGCCGAGGCCGGAACCCCGGAACCGGTGGAGGAACTGACCCGCTTTGTCTACAGCGAGCGCGGCGCCGAAGACGGCGCGGGCACAGCCACTGGCGCGGGCACAGCCGGGCAGCCTGCCGGGAAGGCCGCAGACACGCCATGAAATCGAGCTACCGAGAGGCGCTACGGGCGGGCATCCGCGACGCCATGATCCGCGACGAACGCGTATTCCTGATGGGCGAGGACGTGGGCGCCTATGGCGGCTCGTTCGCGGTCAGCCTGGGCCTGCTGGAGGAGTTCGGCCCGGACCGGATCCGCGACACCCCGCTCTCGGAATCCGGGTTCGTCGGTGCCGGGATCGGCGCGGCCCTGGGCGGCATGCGCCCGATCGTGGAAATCATGACCGTCAACTTCAGCCTCCTGGCGCTCGACCAGATCGTGAATAATGCCGCCACCTTGCTGCACATGTCCGGCGGGCAGTTCCACGTCCCGCTCGTGATCCGTATGACCACCGGTGCGGGCCGCCAGCTCGGCGCCCAGCACTCGCACAGCCTCGAAGGCTGGTACGCGCACATCCCGGGGCTGCGGATCCTGGCCCCGGCCACCCTCGAAGACGCCCGCGGCATGCTCTGGACGGCGCTGCAGGACCCGGACCCCGTGCTGATCTTCGAGCACGGCTCGCTGTACAACGTCCCCGGGGAACTGGCCGACGACGCCGGCCCGGTGGACATCGGCACGGCAGCCATCCGGCGCACCGGCAACGACATCTCGCTGATCACCTACGGCGGGACCCTGCCCGTGGTGCTCGACGCCGCGGAACAGCTCGCCGCCGAAGGGATCGACGCCGAGGTCCTGGACCTGCGCACGCTCCGCCCGCTCGACGACGCCGCCATCCTCTCCTCCGTGACCAGGACGCACCGGGCCGTCGTGGTCGATGAAGGCTGGCGCAGCGGCAGCCTGTCGGCCGAGGTGAGTGCGCGGATCACCGAGCAGGCGTTCTTCGACCTCGATGCGCCGGTGGCCAGGGTCTGCAGCGCCGAGGTGCCGATCCCTTATGCCAAGCACCTGGAACTCGCCGCCCTGCCGTCCGCGGAACGGATCGTGGCCGCGGCCAAAGCAACAGTAGGCGCCGGTGGGTGACTTCCTGATGCCCTCGCTCGGGGCCGACATGGAGCACGGCAAGATCGTCGAATGGCTGGTCAAGCGCGGTGACTATGTGCGCCGCGGCGATCTCGTGGCGGTCGTGGACACGGACAAGACGGTCATGGACGTGGAGTCCTTCCAGGAAGGCGTCGTGGCGGACCTCCTGGTGGGCATCGGYGAAACCGTTCCGGTGGGAACCCCGCTGGCCGTGATCACCCAGACCCCTGCCGAGGTCGGGGCTCCAGTTCGTGCGGCTCCCCCGGCGGGGGCGCCGTCGAAACCCGCTGCTCTCGCGCCGCGGCCCCCTGAGCCGGTCGGGCCGACGGCGGGTCCCCCGGTCGCCCCTCCCGTGCGGCACCTGGCGCACCGGCTGGGCGTGGACACTGGCAGGATCCAGGGCACCGGCAAGGACGGCGCCATCACCCGCGCCGACGTCGAACACGCGGTGGCGGCCCGGACCGGCGGGACGGGCAGGGTGCGTTCGTCGCCGCGGGCGCGGCGGCTCGCCGCGGAACTCGGGATCGGGCTTTCCACCGTGACCGGCACCGGCCCGGACGGCGCCGTGACGGTGGCCGACGTGCAGCGCGCAGCAGCCAGAGTTCCAACGCCGGGTCCCTCGGAGCCCGGACGGGTTGCATCCGCGACGGAACCCCCAGCTCCGGAACGCGTCGCGGCCGTACTGGAAGCGCCGGAGACACCAGCTAGAGGGAGGCCGACGTCGGAAGCCCGCGAGCGCGTTGCCAGCCTGCGTCGGGCCATCGGAGCCCTGATGACGCGCTCGAAGCAGACCATCCCGCACTACTACCTCAGCACCACGCTGGATCTGCGCACCGCCGTCGGGTGGATGCTGTCGGTCAATGCGCACCGGCCCGTCGCCGGCCGGCTGGTGCCGTCGGCGCTCCTGCTAAAAGCCGCGGCTCTGGCGGCACGGGACGTCCCCGAGGTCAACGGCTTCTACGTTGACGGCGGTTTCCGTCCCAGTGCGGCAGTGCACCTGGGCGTCGCGGTGGCCCTGCGCCAAGGCGGTCTGGTGGCCCCGGCAATCCACGACGCCGACACCCTGCCCCTGGACGTGCTCATGGAGCAGCTGCGGGATCTTGTCAGCCGGGCACGTGCGGGGCGTCTCCAGCGCGCCGAAATGGCCGATCCAACCTTGACCGTGACCAACCTCGGAGACCTCGGCGTAGACAGTGTCTACGGCGTGATCTATCCGCCCCAGGTGGCCATGGTGGGCTTCGGCCGGGTGATGGAACAGCCCTGGGCCCAGGACGGGCTCCTTGGGGTCCGGCATGCCGCCATCGCTACGCTGTCCGCGGACCACCGGGTCAGCGACGGCCTGCGCGGCGCCCGTTACCTCGCCCGGATCAACGAGCTGTTGCAGGAACCGGAGCACCTGTGACACCCAAAGCCAGGAAACCGGAGGAACCATGAACGAACAGGACGCCCGCGCGGCGGTGCACGCCGCGATCGGCGCGGTGGCCCCTGACGTCGAACTCGACGACGTCGACGAGGACTCCCGGCTGCGCCAGGATTTGGAACTCGATTCGCTTGATTTCCTGCGGCTCGTGGAAACGATCGACACGGCCACCGGCGTGGACATTCCGGAGCGCGACTACCCGGCGGTGGCTACCGTCAAGGGCCTGATCGGCTACCTCACGGCGCACGGCTAACCGCATCGGTTAGGGCTGCGGCTGGGGTTCGGCCCGCCGCGCGAAGGCCGGTGCGTGCTCGGGGCGCGGGCCAAAGGCGATGAAGCGGGGAATGATGGTGCGGAACACCGGAACGTGCCGGGCAAAGAACAACGCCGCGGCCGGAGCCTTCGACCGCTTCCCGGTCAGGATCGGGCCGAAGACTGCCCTCTGCATGAGCCGTTGGACGCTCTGCACAATGACGGTGGGCAGCCGGCGCCGCCGCTCGACTTTCTCCAGGTCTGCCGTGGTCACCCTGCCCCGGAGCAGTGCGGGGGCAAGGTACTCGGCGGCGGCGGCCGCGTCCTGGATGGCGAGGTTGATTCCGACGCCGCCGGCCGGGGACATCGCGTGCGCGGCGTCCCCGATGAACAGCAGCCCGTTGATGTGCCACGAGTGCAGCCGGTTCAGCCGCACGTCGAGCCAGTGGAGGTCATCAAGGGATTCGATGGCGTCAACCCGGTCCGCAAGATCCGGGCGGAGGGCCGCCACCCGCCTTCGGAAGCCCTCGACGCCTTCCGCGCGGATCCGGGCGTCGGCGCCCTTGGCGGCGAGGTAGCCCATTTGGTAGTAGTCGTTGCGGAACAGGGCCAGCAGCGCCTCGCCGGGGCCGAACGCCGGCACGAGCCCGGCCACCTCACCCGTTTCGGAGGGATAGCGGGGCAGCCGGAACCACCACGTGTCGAAGGGCACCGGGAACTCCTTTGGCGCCAGCCCGGCCGCGGTGCGCAGCACGGAATGGCGGCCGTCCGTGGCAACCACCAGGTCCGCCAGGAGCTCGTCCTGTGTGCCGTCGGCGGTCCGGAAGCGGACTCCGCGGACACGGCCTCCGTTGCGGACCAAGCCCGTGGCGGTGTGGCTCATGAGCAGCGTAAACCCCGGCTCCTGGGCTGCGGCCTCGGCGAGGAAGCTCAGGAAATCCCATTGCGGCATCATGGCAATGTAGTTGTACGGCGGCGGCAGGGCGTCAAAGTCGCCCATGGTCACGGGCGCCCCGCCCGGGACCGGGAAAACGACATTCTTCAGGCGGCTCTGCGGCAACCGGCGAAACTCCCGGCCGAGTCCGAGTTCGTCAATGAGCCGGATCGTGGACGGGTGCACCGTGTCGCCGCGGAAGTCGCGCAGAAAATCGGCGTGCTTCTCCAACACCGTCACCCGCACCCCGGCCCGTGCCAGGAGCAAGCCCAGCATCATCCCCGCAGGTCCACCGCCCACCACCGCGCATCCGGTCTTCTCCATGGCCCCACGCTACGCCTGCGCGGGGTGCCGCGGGAGGGGTTTTTCGCGCAGGTTTCGGGCTTTCGCGGCGCAAAATACCCTGCGCTACGGGAATCCTCGTAGCGCAGGGTATTTTGCGCCGCGTCAGGTCAAAAACGCAGCGCGGCTCAGAGCCGGGTGTCGAAGGAGTCGCAGAAGACGTTCTCGTTGAACGTATTTCAGGTACTAGTGCAGAGTTGACGGGTGTTGTTTTCGTTGAGTTATAGGGGTTTTGGACGTTGTGCCCGTTTGCCCAATCTTGGGCTTTTGCGGACCTCTTGCGGACTTTCTGCGGACTCGCAAGCCCAGAGGGTGACTACTCTGAGAGCCCGATTTCAACGAGAATGCGGTCATGGTGTCGAAAACTTTCAAACCGTCCGACGTGCAGATCAAGGTCTTGAAGTGGATCTACGGCGGTTGTTCTGAAGACGTGATCTGGAAGGGGTACGCACATCGCTCGGCATCTCGCGCACTGGCTGACCACGGACTCGTCGCAGTCGTCGGTAAGGGGGCAACGTGGAGTGTTTCGCTGACTGACGCGGGTCGCGACTGGTTGGAGGAGAACATCTTCGCCCCAGAACGCTTGTACGCGGACGCAGGTGCCTTGATCGAAGCAGTGTCTCGGGCCGGCGGGGTGCTATTTGTGGATGTCAAGCGCGACAACAAGGAGTACAAGAACCTGGTCTACGCTGCCAATCGCCACCCCGATCGACTGCGTGGTCAGGAACTGCAAAGCCATCCGGTGGGGTCCTACAAAAGCCCCATCTGGGCGATCGTTGCGGGACGCAACTGGGATGAAATCGCGGCCGATATGCTACGAGACACGCCGCTACATTCGCTGCCATCAACTAGTGGGATCAAAAACGACGCGGGCATCCGCGGCTACATCAAAGATCGCGACTGGCACTACGTTTCTCCGGAGAACGTGACGCGGGTTGCGCGCATACTCCTACAGATCCGCCTCGAGGCGACCCGCCGCGGCTGGAAATCCCAGATGAGAAGCGACGGCGGCAACAAAAATTACCATGACTTGCGCAGCGGACAACTCAAGTTGTTTCCGCCCAACGAAGAGATTCAGGTCAAGATTCGTGAGGTGCCAGTGCGAGGCGCCAAGCGGCTGTCTGGAGAAGAGAAATTCAGCAGCAAGGTCCCGCTTTGGATCAAATACCGTCAGGTCCACTTCCAAGGAACCGGGCAACTGGAGTTGAAGTGGGGCTACAGGGAGGTGAGCGATCAAGGCGCAGATACCGTGGAGCAACAGCTTTCGCGGCTGTTCGCAATGACCGAAGTGGATTATCTGTTGCGAGGCCAACGGGAAGCGGAGAAGCTCCGCATCAGCCATCTCATCGAGGACCATATGCCGGCGCTTCAGCGCATCGTTGGCGCAGCCCAGCCAGACAAGCGATATTGGGCCGAATTTGAAGATCGATTCCAAGCATGGAGCCGCGTTGCGCAAATGCGGACCTTCTTGGACAGGATGACGGCGGTGAGCCAGACGCTGGACGGTGAGGAGCGCGAAGCGCACGCGGCCTGGCTGTCCTCGGTGTCGCAATATCTGGACGCTATGGATCCGTTGGTCGTACCGGCGCCCGCACCCAACATGGGCATGGCTTCGCGTGAAGAGGTACTTGCCTACATCCGAGCCTAAATACGGTCTGAGCTAGTGACAATGGCATGTGCAGTAGAGTGCTGGTTCCATGTACTCGTAGTCGGGCTCCAGTTCCTCTAAAGGTGACCTGCCAGAATCCGCCAGCATCTCATCAAGCATCGCGCCCACCGCTTCAACGTCTATCTTCACCACGGAAGGCACATTAGTGCGGGGGGCTGACGGTCAGATAAGCGCCGGGCCCAGTAACAGGTTGAGGGGTCTTCGCCGTCGGGCCATTCATGTAGTCTTTGCGGATCACCTATGGGGGGAATGTCTGAATTGATCAAAACAACTAAGTTCCGTCAAAAATCACTGCTATTGGCGACCGTGACAGCAGCACTGCTTTCCGGGTTCGTTGCCCCCGCGAATGCGGCGGGCGACGACTCAACGCCGACACCCGTAGCCACACGTACTGAAGCCGTCATTGTCAATGGCATTGATGTCGGACAAATCGCCCCTATGCGCGCCATGTCCCCTTGGTTGGGAAGCAAGGTTGGGGCGCTGAAGTTTGGCACGGGAGTGCAGGGGCGAAGCTATGCCATGCAGGACTACCAGTACGGTTCAGTCATGGTGTTCTACGGCAATGTGAACGTGGCCCTCAGGGCTTCCATCCGCAATGCCTACTTCCGCGCGGGAGGGCCGCAGGTACTAGGTTTCCCCGAGGGCCCTGAATTCACGCGTCCGGATGGGGTGTCCTGGATGCCCTTTCATGTCACGAGGTACGCGCACTACGGCTTCACGTACATTTACCGGCACCAACTTTACGGCGCCCACCTAGTGACCGTTTCCTCGTGGGCCAAGTACGGCGGACTGGACGGCCGCCTCGGCTACCCGAAGTCGGACCTCGTCAAGGTTGACCCGACCAAAGCCAACAGCACACTTCGCCAGAAGTTCAGGGGCGGCTCTGTCTACAAGAGTGCTACAGGGCACGAATGGGTCGTATTCAACAAGTAAGGCATAGGCAGAGGGGTGGCCTAACCCTTCTGCGTCCATCCGCGTCGCTCTCGTCAGGCGGAAACCCTCGCCAGTCGTCGCTACTGGTTTGGGCTACTTAATGCTCGAGACCGAACGTTGAACGTCCCACCTGTCTTGGTGACCGATTTGCCAGCCTTGATGCCGGTTACGGTGACAGTTACCGTCTTCCCACAATCGCCCGACCGGGTCTTGTAGCCGCCGATCCAAATATCGGAAATGCGAACACCGTTACGAAACCAGCGGTATTTCAGCTTGGTGCCAGTAGCCCAGCCGCTCTGGTCGGCCCACACTACGGCCCCGCACCTTGTGGAGGCCGTCGATTCTACGACCGTTGCTGCACTGGCCGACGGTACGAGCATCAGCGAAGACCCGGCGAGCACAACCGCCACGGCGGCGCTGCGAAACGCAAATTTCACGATTATTCCCCCCAATATCAGTTGGCCACGATGGCCCGATGGAATCGTAACCCATGCGGCTCAACTTGCGTGGACTTCTTTTACGGGCAGGAATCCCGGCAGGCGGTTTCCCCAGCGGATTCCGCGCAGATGTTTGGGGCGCCGCCGATACTCCTCAATATCCCACAGTCCGAATCGGTTATGCGCTCCACGCTACGGCACGGATCCATGCCCAATGCCGTGCCGGTCATAATCGGCTGTACCTATCAGGTAACCGTCGGAAATTCCCCGGCTTCGTGGCATAGTTCTCTCAGTTGAAAGTCGAATTTTTGATATTGGGGGACATGTGTCTAAACCCTGCCGCACCACATCGAGCGCTCGTTGGACACGGCGTATCGCTGCCGCCATGGCCGCCGCAGTATTGGTTACCGCCGTCGGTATCCAGCCGGCCCAAGCTGCCGATGATACGGAAACGCCCGTCATCCTAAACGCCTGGGTTTCCCAAAAGACTATTGACGTTGTTGACGGGCCAGTCAACGTCACTGTGCGGCTAGAAGTTAAGGATGAAGGGTCCGGGGTCGCGACCGGATATCCATGGCTGGATCCCATAGTTATGTGGCAGCCGACGGATCCTATCCCCGGCCAGGCTATGACTCTCGTCTCCGGAGACATCTTCCATGGAACTTACGAGACGACCTTCACCTTCCCGGAAGGCATCCGTGGCGGCCAATGGACTTTCCTTCCGAGCATCGACGACCGTGCAGGCAACCACGGAACCAATGGCACCTATTACGATGGCATTGGCGTTTACCCAACCGTTCTATCGAACGCGGATACAAGCGCGCCAGTCGTTACTTCTTCCCTCAGCACCAAAATTGTCGACATAACCACAGGGCCGGCCGAGTTAGTAGTGACGGCTGAAGCTCAGGATGATGGTGTTGGCATTCCTAGTGATTCACAGACCATGATGTGGATCCGCAGCGGAACCAGCGGACAGGGCCGGTACGTCACGAACTCGTCCACAGACCTTCACCGCGCGAAATTTAGGGCCACTATTCCTTTTGGGAAATACGATCCCCTGAACGACGCACGAGGCAAACTTAGACTCTCCTGGGGCGGTATTGCAGACGGCAACGGAAACGTCATAGGCGGCGAGCATTATGTAGGTGAAGTGATTGTGGCAACCCGGCCGCTGAGGGCCAAGCTGCCCAATCTGAGCGCAAGCATCGGCAGCGTCACGGCGAGCTGGGCAGCACACAGCGACTTGCTTGGGATCCTGGAGTACGAGACCGAGTTCACCGGCGCGGGCATCACGCGTAAGGTCCGTACCACCGCTACAGAGGCGTCCACTGGCGATCTGCCGGACGGTACCTACACTGCGCGGGTGCGGGCCAGGAATCAGCTCGGTTGGGGAGAATGGACCAGTGCTTCGGCCCCTGTGGCCTACATCCCCGCTCCATTGACCGGCAGCATACCCACCGTCTCCGGAATGGCAAAGGTAGGACAAACACTCACAGCCAACCCCGGCACGTGGACAACCGGCACCACGTTCGCTTACCAGTGGCTCGCCGGCGGTCTCGTAGTGTCCGGGGCGACCGGTTCCACCCTCGTGTTGGGCCCGGGGCAGGCCGGCAAGGCCATCGCAGTGCGCGTCACTGGTTCCAAAACCGGCTATGTAACTTCTTCCAAGGACTCTGCCGTAACGGCAGTTGTCGCTAAGGGCTCATTGGCTGGGGTCGCTCCGACGATCACAGGCACTGCCCGTGTCGGGTCAACACTCACCGCAAACCCGGGGCTGTGGTCACCGGCCCCTGTAGCTCTGTCCTATCAGTGGTACCGGTCCGGGGTGGTCATTACTGGTGCGAATCTTTCGACCTACACCTTGACGACGGCTGACCTCGGAAAGACAATCACCGTCAGAGTTGCTGCCAGCAAAACCGGATACAACTACACCTACAAGACCAGCGCCGCAACGGTCCCGGTAGCGACTAACGTTTTGACCGCTCCTAGACCCGTCATTGCTGCCACCGCCGCAATCGGCCAAACTCTTGACGTAAAAGTCGGCGCCTGGACACCGACCGTCTACCTCTGGACATACCAGTGGAAGCGCAACGGAATTAGCATCGCGGGTGCAACGGCGAGGTCATACAAAGTTGTCGCTGCAGACCTCGGCTCAGGCCTTTCAATCGCTGTCACCGGACGGAAAAGCGGCTACCTGACAAAAACCGTCACCAGTAACCGCACTGGACCGGTGACCAAATAGCGAGCAGACTGAACGTGTGACAGCAATCGGCGCCGGTCTAGGAAACCCCGCCAGCGTGGGTAGCTGGCGGGGTTTTCTGTCGCACCCTGCAAGTCGCAAGCGGGCAGGGCGCTAGTGTGGCCCTGGAGCGCAAGTCCGGGGCCACACGTTCTGACTAGACGAGGTTGCTGCCTGCGACGACAACCTTATTGGTGGCGTCCACGCTGATCTTTCCGGCCTGCACGGAGTCTTTCGCGTCSACGCCGCTGACGATGACGTAGTCCGTCGTGGTGGTGTAGACCGCCCAGCGCGCCGAGGCGATGTAGCCTCCGTTGACGCTGGCGTGAGCCGCGCCCGATACCCGCACACCGTCGTAGGATGCGTTGCCGCCACCGCTGATGTAGGGGGTGGAGATGGCGTGCCCGACACCGCCGACTATCTGGATGCCGGCCCATCCTGGCGTGCGTACTGTGGCGCCGCTGAAGTTGGTGCGGTTGCAGGTCTGCACATTGATGCCGTGCTGGGTGGTCCCGTTGATTGCGCCGCCCGTATGGGTGATGCCGTCCACGTACTCGTATCGGATGCCGTCCGCCCCGGTGTCGCGGATGGTGTTCCCGGCAACAATGGCCCGGTTCGACTGCGTACCCGAAAGGCCGAGGATGTAGATGCCGTGGGCGGTGGAGCCGGTGCTGCCGTTGACGTTGTTGTTCTCAACCGTCGCGCCTTGGAAGTGGCGCACCAGCAGCGGGTTTGACCCACAGTCCGTGAACGTGTTCCCCTTTACCTCCACATCAATCTTGAGGCATGGTGCGTTGACGTCTTTATAGGCACCGTTGGGGTCCGTGGTGTAGCCGGCGTCAGTCCAAACAAGGCCACCCGCCGCGTCCGGCCCACCATCTACCCATAGCCCGCCCATCGTGGCGCGGATGGCTACGTTGTTGATGAACTTGATGCCGCGCTGCTCGGTGACGTGGTCCCACGTGTCGGCCTTGTAGGCGTGGGTTTCACAGTTCACCACTTCGTTGTTCTCAACGGTGATGTATTGGCCGCGGGCTAGGATGCCGGAGAAGACGTCCACTGCCGTGTTGCCGGTGAACTTCCAGTAGAACGTTGACTCGTGACCCTCATAGGCTGCGCCGAATGAGTACGTGCCATGATTCTCCCGGACATCGACGAACACGGTAGGCCAGCGCCCGCCGCCGGCAATGAAGTGCTTGCAGTTATAGAACTGGTTATTGGAAAGCTTCAGGTGACGTGAGCCGTCCATCGCGGCGATGCCGTACCCCACGAAACCGTCGTCTGAGTTGCGGATGTCGCAGCCCTTCACGGCGCCGTTCCATGTTGCGGTGTACTGGATTGCGGTTTCGGCGGCGCCGTCGATGAGGACATTCTCGGTCATGATGTTTCGTCCGTATTCCACACGGATACCGTTGTGCCTGGATCCTGTACCGCTCATCTTGATCTTGAGGTTACGGATCGTGATGTTTTCGACGGGGTTGATCCGCCGGATGGTTGTGGAAGCCACGTTGTAGCCCTGCAATGATCCGGTAGCGAACGTGAGCTGCGTTGCGGAGTCTACAGATTTCACAATCCGCAACTCACCCTTATCTCGGTCAGTGCGCGTCATCCCAGGGACGGGCTGTTCGGCGTTGAAGATGACGACAAGGTCGCCAGGAACAAACGTGGCAGTGCTGGTAATGCCGGTGACGGTGGTGGTCCACTGCCCGATTGGGTTGGCGATGCTGATTCCGGCGTCGGTGGTGCCCACCGATAGGAACGCGGGACGTTCACCAAAGAACGTTCCGTTCGGCATCGGCGTGCAGTCGATGGTCGCGCCAGATCCTTCGACGGTGGTCCCGGAAGGAACGACAAGGGTGTCGCTGATCTTGTACGTGCGGTTTGTCCGGAGCCTAATGGTCTTGCCGGGGCTGAAGGCAAGCAAAGAGTTCAACGCTACGGTGTCATCCCCACCCGAAGGCTCTGGGGCTATAAGATCCCCGTCTACCATATTTAGTTTTGCTGTTTCCGGTTGAAAAGGCATTAGTTTTTCCTTCTGTTTTTGGGTACAAAAAAGCCCGCCATGAGCGGGCTGCGTGTGGTGTTGCTACTCAGTTGCTGATTGGAGGGTGGCGCTAGTCGCGCCCTAACGCGGCCAAGTATGTGTCCCTCGTCTCACGGAAAAACTCGAGGTAGCCGATCTTCCCCGGGGGCCACTGGTGCTGCCGGGCCCACTCAAACCGCGCGTCACGCCACGCGAGCGGATCCGGCCCAACCGCGTCTGGTAGAAGATGCCTGGGGGGTGGCAAACCCTCCGCGGTCTGCCGTTTCCGCCTAACCACGGCGGCCTCCGTACACGCCGCGGACGGGGCGAGCCGCCGGCAACTCATCATCCAAGCCGGGAATCTGCAACGTCGCCAGCAAGCGGGCAAGGGCTAGCCGCTGCTGGCGGGCTTCACCAACAGCGGGGTGGACCCTGGCGCCCTGGGAGCTGGTGATCATCAGCCCGTCAGACTTCACCGCGGCGTCTAGCTCCGTAATCCGATCCCGAACCCGGCACGCTTCTTCGAGAATCGACAGCTCATGCACGGCGAAGTCACACTCTGCCGTGGAAACCTCCCACAGCTTTCTACCTGCCGCTTTTAGTCCTCTCGGCACTGCCATAAACATCACTTCTTTCTTGTTACGGATAATGCCCGTCGTTTCGGGGCAGTAGAAAAAGGTTCAAAACCGGGGCCACAGGCGGGTATTTAAGAGCCTCAAAAGGGGCGCATTAACCCGCGTGCGCCAGAGGCCCGTATCGCGCCACGACAGGGCAATACGGGCCTCTGAGGGCCGTTCAAGGGCTCATCGTTTGAGAGCGCGGGGGTAAATATGTCGCTATGCCGGAGGTGCGACTGCGGGGTGGGGGTGGGGGTGGGTGCCCCTACCACTCGACAATGGTGAAGGTGGGCTCTTCAAGTAGCTTGTGGCTGTCTCCTACGCGATGGCGCGGCGTGAGAACATGGCGAAATGATCGACCTCACCAGCGCGCGGCTGAAGATTGAACGCGCCAAGTCACACCTAACGAACGCAATGGCCATCCTTCAGATCTGGAAGCAGGAGGAAGGCTACAAACTTATTTGGGAGTCAGATCCGGAGCTTGCCTTGGATGGCTGGTTTCTTCGTGTCGAGACCCTTCCGGACGACGAATTCTCACTTTGCGTAGCTGACTTCCTTTCGAATGCGCAGTCAGCTTTGGATCATGTCGCTTGGCAGATATTTGTCGCCGGCGGAGGCAGTGGTGCGCATCCAAAGGCCCTTGGCGTGTATTTCCCGATACTTCCCTACACCGGGGAAAAGGCGGGAAATGATGCATGGCAAAAGCTCTTGGACAGGAAACTGCCGACTGCGTGGCCAGAAGCGGCAATCGCGCTCCGCCGGGAGCAGGACGACCATGAGCCCCACCCTGACAACACACTCTTTATGCTGTGGAAATTAGCCAATTCGCAGAAGCACCGCTCTCTGCATGCAACAGTCCTGGCTCCAGAACGTTCATTAGAATTCACGTGGCCATCGCTTCCATCCGGATTCACGTACGCGCCCAGCTTCAGCTCCGGAAATCAGGCTCTCGATCCCGGCAGCTCGCTCAGCATCGTGGAATACGCCGTGCTCGCGATGTCGGATCCGACGATGTCCCCTGTCTCGCGGAGTGAGGTGGAGCAAACTCCAGAGCAACYCGTACCCAGATTGGCGTTTGGGCTAACCGACGGTGAGTACTCAATCGATTTGAACCATTTGAGGGTGATGGGGTCGCGTGTCTCTCGGATTATCGAGACAGTGGGCAAGCTCGACTTACCCGGCCGACCAACGTCAGATCACTTCTAGAAGGACCGTTTCGTCGGATCCACCTTGCTGCACGGCGAGGCGTGCGTAGCCCGAGTAACCACCCCAGAGCAATACGTTGGCGTCCGGGTGCAGTTCCGCTAGTAGCGCCGTCAGTTCTACGACTGTCACAATCCATCCGTTCATGTTGATTTGCGCTGTCTGGGTCGAATCGCGCCTCTACGTGCCGGCCGGTCCAAGCGAAGAACCTACCCGGTTGCAAGGTTTTCGATGGTGCTGTCGCTGTACCGTCCAACTTCTGCCGGCGCGCTGAGGTTGTAGCTCATGGCGTGGTTCATGATGCCTTCGATGTTGTTCTCATCTGCGTGGAGGTTGGCCAGTTCCTGGAGTTTGGACCCGTAGTAGGGGTGTTTGGCTGTGTACGAGCTGACCAGGTTGCCCCAGCCGAATTCCGCGGCTTTCCCGACGATGGCCTTCGTCAGAATTTCGTCGTTTGAGAGGTCGGCCCGGTCGAGCAGTTCGAGGGCCTGGTTCTCGTCCTGGATGGCGGCTACCCGGTCCTGGGCGTCACGGTAGCTGATGGTCGCGTTGGCGTCGCTGCTGCCGGCGAGCCCGAACAGCGAGCGGCGCAGGGAGTCGGCCTTGCTGGCACGCGCGGCTTTGTCTTCGGCTTCGAGCGCGGCGACCTGCCGCTTGTACTGAAGGTAGGTGGCGGCGATCTGCTTGGTCTTGCCCTCGGGGGTGAGGTCCTTGTTGTTGCGGATGTAGTCGATGCTGCGGTTGTGTTCGCCGATGAGGGCCATGGCTTTGAGCGCCTGCGGGGTGTTGGATCCGGTGAGGTTTCCCATGATTTGTTCGTCCTTATGCTGCTGTGGCGGCTTTGGCCGCTCTGAAGTGTTGGATGTCTTCTCGGGTGATGCGCCAGCGTCCGTTGACGTTGGTTGCTTTGAGGCGGTTTTCTTGGATCGCGAGGCGGACTGCGCGGTCGGTGATGTAGAGGATGTCTGCGGCTTGTGTGGTGCTGAGCCATTGATTTGAGTCTGTGGGGGCTTCCGGTTTTGGCGGTACTGGGGTTCCGGTCGCGGTAGTACGCCAGGTAAGTGCAGCTAGTCGGAGAGCGACCAGGACTGCATCAACCTCTGGATCGGCGCCCCGCTCCAGGATCCTTACCTCATTGAGGCGGGCGTGCCGTTCCAGCCACGCACAGACCCTTGCGGGGATGACGACGACCGGGGCGCCCACGCCATGAATGTAGGCCGCTGGTGGCCTCTGTGGAGCTGTCATGCTTCCTCCTGGTTGGTCATGCGGGTTCCACGGCGTCGAGGAGGTCGTGGATGCTATCGGCTATCCGGCGGGCGTCTTCGAGGGTGAGGACGCCCGTGAAGAACCCGCCGCGCATGATAGCTACGCCGTCCACCTTTTCGCGTCCACTCGCTGGTGTGAGCATGGCGGGAACGACGAATGTTGCAGCTGACCCTTCGAGGTTCTTTTGGTGGAGATGCATGGGGGCGCGGAATGGCCTGCGGTTTTCCGGGAGGGTCATCTCTAGACGATCCGCTTGATGGCACCCGTGGTGGGGTCCATGTAGACGTTGGCGGTTACGCCGCTGATCGTCGCGCCGCTGCTGTTGCGTAGCGGGCCGTCGATGCGCACTCCGGCGCTGTCAACGTTCACGTAGCCGCCAGTGGCCTGGAGTTTCGCTGAGCTGCTGTCGATCTGTACGACGCTGCCGCCCTTGAACATCTGCACTGTCGTCGCGTCGGTGAACACCTGGGCGCCATTGGAGAACACGAGTGCGCCGGATGAAACGGACGGGTCGAGGGTCATTGCGGATCCGACCTTGACCTTGCCGGTAGTGACGTTGAGGTCCGACTTGAGCGTGGTCACGTTTTCGACCGAGAGGGTGCCGGTGGTGGTCATTGGGCCGTCTACGTCCAATTGGCCCGTAACGTCAGTGTCGCCTTCGAAGTGAGTGGCCCCGGTGAAGGTGGACTCGCCCTCCTGGGTGAGCGTCCCCGTGAAGGTCAGGATCCCGGATGCGATCAGCTCCCCGATGACGTCAATGGAGCCAGTGACCTTGAGCCCGCCGTTCTCGATGGTAATCACACCACCGGAGTGGACGCGTAGACCACCCTCGCCGATGGACGCATTCTGCAAAGGAGAAGCCGTCTCTAGAATCCGGAGACGCTTGAGGATGCCGGGGAGTTCGCCGCGGGAGAGGTCGTCGAGTCCTGCCATGGTCAGTGTCCTGCTTTCATTGAGGGGATTGTTTTTTCTCGTGCCTGGTACATCGCTAGCTGCGTTTCCGCGGCTGTTGCGCGGCCTCGCCAGTGGTTGGCTTCCTGCTGCTGGTGGAGGAACTTCTCCCGATACAGCGCCGCCTGCGCCGGGTAGTCCCAGCGTTCTAGGACCTTCTCTGTGTATTCGTAGGCCATTAGGTTGCCTTCCTGTTTTTGCGTTCTTTGTCTACGGCGGCGGCTGCCTGGTTGCCGGTCGGGTCCCGGTGGAGGGTGGTGCGCCCGTGGTGCCGTTCGGGGGTATTCCTAGTGGCCTGGAGAAGTTGATTCAGTGCTGTTGCTTGGTTCCGCCAATAGGTGACTTGCTGGGCGAGTGCAGCGATCTTTTCGGCGTCGGTCATGCCGCTTCCCCTCCCCATTCAGAGGGGGTGTTACATGTGTTACTTGTGTAACTTTCGTCGTCCTCACTCAAGAGGGAAGTAACACTTGTAACACTTGTAACAGGGGCATAGACACCTCTTGATGGGTTGGAGATCCGGCCTGCTTCGACTGCCCTGCGCAGGTACACGCGTGTCTGTGAGTCGTCCAGATGCAGCAGGGTTGCGACGTCCTTAGCCTTGGTTCCCTCGGGGTACTTGTTCACCTGGGCGATGACCTCGGCCATGCGGTCGTTCACCCCGTCAGTCGTCCGAGCGTCTACCGCAGCCTTGGCGGCTTCGGCCCGGGATCCGCCGGCAAGTACCCACTTGCCGGTGCCGGCCTGTTCAAGGATGTATTCACCTTCAGCAGCATCCCGGCTCGTGACTTGAAGCTGTGCCTGCGTTTCATGCCTGGACCGCTTCAGCAACAGGATGGTGTCTGCTGCCCCGGCGATACCCTGGGTGCCGCTGACGGCGTCCAGGAAGTCGGCGCCGTCCATCTTCCGTGTGTGGTGGACGATGATGACGCTGGATCCGGGGTTGTCGTCTGAGAGTCGTTTCAAGGCGCCCATGACGCGGTAATCCCGGTCGTATTGCGTTTCCCCTCCCGATGCGGACGGCATGGCTTTACCTAGCGTGTCGAGGATGACAACGGGGTTCTTACCGGGGTGCAGCTCCATGAATTCGCGGATGGTGGCAACCATGTCGCCGCGGGGAACATCGGTCATGAAGTTCAGGTTTCCGCTGAGGCTGGTGACACCGAGGGTCAGAAGCCGGGACTGTAGGCGCCGCGGCCCGTCTTCGAGCGCCAGGTACAGTACCGGCGCCGATTTGGTGGTGATGCATCCGAGCACCTTTTGCCCGGTGCTGATGGCAATGGCGATTCCCAGCACAAGCCAGGACTTACCGATTTTCGGAGCCGCGACAAGGAGCGTGAGCCCTTCGGGGATGATGCCATCCACGACGTACACGAGCTGGGGGAACACCTGTTCCAGCAGCCATGAGCCGGTGAACGCTGACTTCAGCTTGGATGGGTTCTCATCTTCGTAGAGTTCGGCGGCGAAGTAGTCAGGAGTGGTCATACTGCCGCCTTCTGGTTGATACGTGCCCATGCGGTCGTGCAGTCGGGGCAGGCCGGTAGGGGCGTGTCGCAGACGCTGGTGCACCGGATGCGTTCCGCGGGGAGGTACTTGCCGCAGTAGGCCCGCAGCGGGTCGCCAGTGTTCAGGTATCGGTCGTACTCGTGATCGGGCCATCCATGGCGGAATTTGCGGGGGTCAATGAGCTGAGACAATGTGCGTCCTAAGTGTTTTGTCAGGTGTCGTTTCGTGCTGGCGGCGGCGCCGGGATGGTTGCTCAGGCCATCCCGGCTGTTCGCTGCTAGTTGGCCTCCGGGTTGGCGGGCCAGGGGTTGTGTCCGGGGAAAGTGAATGACTCGAAGGGCCTGCCGGCGTCGTCTGTGGCGGCGTCGATGAACACGCGCACGACGTCGGCTGCTGCCAACTCGCTGTAGAGAGCGGTGGTCTGCATCTGCCGGAGTGCGGTCGGGCGGTCCCAGTCGGGCCGGAAAGTCTGAATGAGTCCGTAGAGGGCCTGCGCCTGCTCAATCGTGAGACGCTTCGGGCTGTTCACGGCGAGACTGTTTGCAGCTTCAGGCGTGACTTCTACGGCATTGTTCGGTACGGTGGTGAAAGACAAAATGATCAAGACCTATCTGTGGTGGGTAGTGTTTTGCTAGTGGTCCTGAATTTTGGCAGCGCAAACTGCAAGGTTCAGGGCCATTTTTTGTGCAATGAGATTTAGGTATGGCGCGCGCCTTGCCCCCAGGCTGGCGTTTCCCCTAGTGGTTGTACGGGTTCTTCGCTTCTACGATTTCGTCTGTCAGCGGTCCAGCGTGTGAGGTTCCGTGCCAGTAGCCCGAGGACCATGCAGCAGCCGGTGTGGCGATTCCGAGCGCCGCGACGATTTCAGCCCGTCGGTAAACCTGCTGAGAACCGTCTTCCAGCGCGATAAGCATCTGGTCGGGCCCGATTAGATCGAAACTAATCGGCGCCGTGCCCGTTATGCTTCGGACCGTGGTTGCCATCAGGCCGCCGTTTCGAACGCCTGGTTGATGTAGTCCTCGATGTCAGACTCCCGGAACAGGCGCCGATTCGAGATCTTCGCCGACCTTGGCGCCGTCCCCGCATGGATCATCCAGCGGAGTTGTGCCGGCGATTTCCGCAACCGCTCGGCAGCTTCAGCCAGGGTCAGCAGCTTGGTGACTCCTTGGGCCATGTCCCCTCCTAGTTTTCTGGGAACTTATTCTCTAGTCCCTCTACGACTATTGTTGCTCACGATTGGYAGTGGCGTCAACCCCGTTGAGAATGTACGGTTAGTTCTGTGGAGAATGAGAAGAAACAGCCCGACCTAGGTGAGCTTGCCAAAACTGCATTCGGTGGCGCCGTGCGGTCTTTCAGAATCGCTGCGGATTGGACTCAGGAAGACTTGGCCCGTCTCATGACTGCCAATGGAGTCAAGGCAACGCAGACGATGGTTGCCAAGATCGAACGCGGCGACCGCCCTACGCCAATCAGCGAGGCTGCGGTCCTAGCAGGGATCTTCGGGATCCCCATACAGTCCCTTTTTCCGCTCGATAGAAGTTCCGCTACGGCGTCGCATTTTGGCAGCATGCTCATGCAGTTCAATGCGACGATCAGAACGCTCGAATCTCATCGGGCGTTAGCCCAGACGACCGAATCTGAGCTGGAGGAACTGCTTGACGAATGGGACAACTTCGTCGCGGACGTGTCCCCCGACGAGCGCGAGGAACTGGAGCGGATTGATATAGACGCCAGGCTAAGTTCGGAAAACGGCATGCGGGAGAGGGTGCATGGCAAGCATCCAGAAGCGTGACAATGGCTCTTGGCGTGCCCGCTACCGGGACGATACAGGCAGAGAGCATGCCAGGCACTTCACGCGGAAGATAGACGCTCAGAAGTGGCTCGATGAGGTCACGGCTTCGGTGGTCACAGGCTCATACATTGATCCGAAGTCAGGCCGCGCCACGCTCAACTCGTTCTTCGAGGAATGGGCACGTCGGCAGCTCTGGGCCGCCGGCACTTCGAAGGCAATGAGCCTGGCTGTGCGCTCATGCTCGTTTGGGGATGTGGAGTTCCGCAACCTGAAGCGCTCACACGTTGAGTCATGGGTAAAGAAGATGAGCGTTGACGGGCTTGCGCCCGGGACGGTGAAGACGCGATACAGCAACGTCCGCTCAATCCTCCGAGGGGCCGTGAAAGACCGGCTTCTTGCTGCCAACCCAGCGGATGGCATCACGCTGCCCCGAGTAAGGAAAGCTGAAGCGGCCATGACGATACCGGCCCCGGCTGACGTCGGGCGGATCCTGGATGCTGCCCCGGAGTGGTTCAGGCCGTTCATCGCGCTATGCGCGTTCGCGGGGCTCCGGTTGGGCGAAGCTGCTGGGATACAGCTCGGAGACGTGGACTTTCTCCGGCGTACGCTCAGCGTCCAGCGGCAGATTCAGCGCTCACTCCCCGGCACTGTCGCGATCACTCCCCCGAAATACGGGTCTGAGCGTGTGGTGTTCATCCCAGAGGGCCTGGCTCAGATTCTCGCATCCCATGTTCAGAACGTCGGCGTCCGTGGCCCCGAGAATTGGTTGTTCGTTGGCCCGGTGAACGGGCTTCCGCCGGCACAAAACACGGCTGGTGGATGGTGGCGCAAGACAGTCAAAGCTGCGGGTGTAGAGGGCGTAAGACTGCACGACTTACGCCACTTCTACGCCTCCGGTCTCATCGCCGCAGGGTGTGACGTCGTGACCGTCCAGCGGGCGCTCGGGCATGCCAAGGCCACAACGACACTGGACACGTACGCCCACCTCTGGCCCACCGCGGAGGACCGCACCAGGGCTGCTGCCGCGGGACTCCTCGATGAGGCTTTGCGGATTCCTGCGGACTCCCTGCGGACCGAGGATGTCAGGACCGCGGGGAGCGCGCCCTAAAACCCCTAGATTCGGGGGGAAACGATCTAGAGCCGGGTGTCGAAGGYGTCGCAGAAGACGTTCTCGTTGAACGTGCCCTGGAACTCCGACTTGCCCTGGATCTTCTCGATGGCGGCCCGGATGGCTGCCGGCGTGCCCGCGTGGGCGTGGATGGCGGTCTTGACCATCGGCACGTCAATGAGGTGGTTGGGCTGGTTGAGCGAGACGAACACCGTGGGGACCTCGGTGGTGTACCAGGGGATCTCGGCGGCCATCGGCGTGGACCACTTGATCCGGATCGCTGCCTCCTGCGCGAAGCCCTTCACATTGGCAAACACGAACGCGGCGTCATATTTGTCCGCGTAGTCGCCGGTGGCTTCCTCGGAGATGACGGACATGAAGTTCACGCCTTCCTCCCCTGCCGCCTTGCGCTGCGCCGCCGTCTTGAAGAGGTGCACCTCAAAACCGGCCCGCTCCAGTTCCGCGGCCACCACATCGAGGTAGGCCAGGGGATCCGCCATGGTGAAGTCCGAGCCGCCGGAAATGCCGTACAGCCGGATCCGCTTGTGCGTCCGCGGTGTGATGGGCAGGTTTTGCGCAGTGTCCTTCACCAGGGTCACGGTCTTGTCCGCAATTTCGGCGGCGATGGCCAAGTGCGCTTCGCTGCCGATCTTTGCCAGCGCCTCCGCCGGCGGGACGAGGGATTCCCGCGCGGCCTTGTGCAGTCCGAGCGAGGCTTTGAGGGCCAGGATCCGGCGCAGCGCGTCATGCAGCCGCGCTTCGGTGATGACCCCGGACTTGTAGCCGTCCAGCATGTACCCGAAGTCCTCGGCCGGGTTCCGGAAGAACAGGAACATGTCGCACCCGGCCGCAATGGTGGCCGGGACGAGCTCGCTGCGCTTCATGGCCTGGGTGAGGCCGATCATCTGGGACGCATCGGTGAGGATCAGCCCGTTGAAGCCGAGCTCGCCGCGCAGCAGGTCCTGGAGGAGTTCCGGCGCCAGGGTCGCGGGCAGGATGTCCCCCGCCGCGAGGCCCGGGCGGAAATGCCGTGACAGGTCCGGTGCGCCGATGTGCCCGACCATGATGGACTGCACGCCGTGGCCGATCATCTCCCGGTATACGTGCCCGTAGGTCTCGTTCCACTGCTCGTAGCCGAACGTGTTGTAGGACGTGACCACGTGCTGGTCCCGCTCGTCCAGGCCGTCACCGGGGAAGTGCTTCATGGCGCACACGGTGGGCGATTCGCTGATGCCGTCGAAGTACTCCTTGGCCCGCTCCACCACGATCTCCGGGGTGTTGCCGAAGGCCCGGGTGGAGATGACGGTGTTGCGCCAGTTGTAGTGGATGTCCACGATCGGCGCGAAGGCCCAGTTGCAGCCCAGCGCGGCGGTCTCCACCCCGGCAACGCGCCCCATCTGGCGGGCGATGCCCTTGTCCGGGTGCGAGCCGGCCTGCAGGTGGGTCGAGACGAACGTCCCGTCGTCGCAACTGCCGGCGCCGCCCATTTCCGGATTCGATGCGATCAGCAGCGGCACCCGTGTCTTGGACTGCGCGTACCGGATGTGCTCCTGCACCTCGGCCGACGGCCCCGGCCGGTACCGCATGCCGCCCACGTGATACTGCTCCAGGACACCGTCGAGGTATTCCGGGGAGTAGTCGTTGTTGTGGTTGATGAACAGCTGCCCGATCTTTTCCTCGTCCGACATGGAGCCGATGGTGGACTCCACCCACGCAATCGCGGCATCGTCGAGGTTGAACGGCGCGGCCTTCAGGTCCACCAGCAACCGGGTGGCTCCGCCCTGCAGCCCGTCAAGGGCCGCAACAGTGTCGTCAACGATCTGGTTCACTGGCGTGGCGATATCCACTACAACACTCGCTTCATCGGTTTGGAGTTCTTCCAGGGTTTCGAGCTGCGAATCCAGCAGCGAGAGCGGCATGAAATGGCCCGGACGCGCTGCCATGCGGCTGCCGAGCAGTTCCCGGGTCCCGTGCAGGTGCACGAACACCACGGAGGAGTCCCCGCTGCGGATGATGTCGCGGTAGGAACGCTTGAGCGCGCTGCACGCGATGACCAGCCCGGAATCCGACGCCGCGAAGCGCCTGCCGACCTCGGCCAGCCAGGGTGCCCGGTCGTCGTCGTCCAGCGGGGTACCCGAGGCCATCTTGTCGATGTTGGACTGCGGGTGCAGCGCGTCGCCGTCGAGGAATTCCGCCCCCAGGCGGTCGGCGATGGCCGCGCCCACGGTGCTTTTGCCGCAACTGGTCACGCCCATCACCACGATGTGGCGGCGGGCGGGACCCGCGGCCTTCAGTTCACCGGTCTTGCCCGGGTTGCCGGTCGTGGACGGTTTACCGGTCGTGGTCGGGTTACCAGTCATGGACGGTGCCGTCGACGAGGCGGTTGTAGGGCAGGTAGGCCTGCTGGTAGGGGAACGCGGCGGCGGCTTCTTCGTTGAATTCGACGCCGATGCCGGGCGCCTCGCCCGGGTGCAGGTAGCCGTCGAC